>JBCDIS010000055.1:0-40633 GCA_038748685.1 Acidobacteriota bacterium
CTCGACGGGAAAACCGTGTCGTTGGACGACCCCCGCTTCGAGAACAAGGTCGTCCTGGTGAACATCTTCGGTTCCTGGTGTCCGAACTGCAACGACGAGGCCCCCCTGCTGGCGGCCTGGTACCACCGCTACCGCGACCGGGGATTCGAAGTCGTCGGCCTCGCCTACGAGCTGACGGGGGACCCGGAGCGCGACGTGCAGCAGGTCCGCCGCTTCGCCGCCCGCCACGCCGTCGACTATCCGCTACTCCTTGCGGGCACCAGCGACAAGCAGGCCGCCGGGGCCACCCTGCCGGACCTGAGCGCCGTCGTCGCCTTCCCCACGAGCGTGTTCATCGGCCGGGACGGCAAAGTGCGCAAGATCCACAGCGGCTTCGCCGGGCCGGGTACCGGACGCCATCACAGCGAGCTCGTCTCGGAGCTCGAGGGGCTGATCCAGGGGCTGGTGGCGGAGCCCTGAACCGGGGGCGGGAACGGACGTCCAAAGAGAACGCCGACGGGCGGACTTGTTCCCTGCGCCGACCCGGGACCCACCCACTCCCCGCGCCCTCGCACCTCCCCCACACGCTGTCCTGCGCCGACGGTGGGACCGTGGCCGCCCGCCGGCAAGAGCGGGCTCGACGAGATCGGAGCGCCCCAAAGGGGCATCGTCCCCCGACGAGTACAAGGTTGGCCGAGACCCGTTACGGCGCCAATTACGGTGCTTCGGGGATCTTTGGAGCGCGGGCGCGGTTTGACAGCCCAGGGGCCTGGCGGTAACGTCTTTCGAGCGTCCTCAGGCCGCCCCATTGGTCACCTAGATGGCCACCCCGAGGCGGAGCTCTCCCGGCGCCCAAAGACCCCCAAAACCTTGGAGATTCACCATGCGCGAAGCTTGGATCATCGACGCCGTGCGTACGCCCCGCGGACGCGGCAAGAAGGATAAAGGAGCGCTCTCGGGGGTCCACCCCCAGGAGCTGATGGCCCAGACCCTCGTCCAGCTCGCCGAGCGCTCCGGCGCCGACACCCGGGACGTCGACGACGTCGTCCTCGGCTGCGTCACCCAGGCGGGCGAGCAGGGGGCCAACATCGCCCGCAACAGCGTGCTGTCGGCGGGGTGGCCCCTCGAGGTCACCGGCGTCACCCTCAACCGATTCTGCGGCTCCGGCTGCCAGGCGGTGAATTTCGCCGCCATGGGGGTGATGAGCGGCCAGCAGGACCTCGTCGTGGGCGGCGGCGTCGAATCGATGTCGCGGGTGCCCATGATGTCCGACGGCGCCGGCATCGACGGCAACAACGAGGTCCTGCGGGATCGGGTCCACCAGGTCGCCCAGGGCATCAGCGCCGACCTGATCGCCACCCTCGAAGGCTTCGACAGGGACGACTGCGATCGCTTCGCCGCCGAATCCCAGCGGCGGGCGGAGGTGGCCCAGAAGGAGGGCCGCTTCGACCGCAGCCTCTTCACGGTCAAGGACCCCCGCAGCGGTGAGGCGCTGCTCGACCGGGACGAGCACCCGCGGCACGGAACCACCGCCGAGGGCCTCGGCGGCCTCGACCCCGCCTTCGCCCGCTGGGGGGCCAAGCCCATCGACGAACAGGGCCGCACCTCCGATCAGATCGCCCTCGAGCGCTACCCCGAAGCCGGGGACGGCATCCAGCACGTCCACACCGCCGGCAACTCCAGCGGCATCGTCGACGGCGCCGCCGCGGTCCTCGTGGCCAGCGACGTCTACGCCAAGGCCAACGGCCTGAAGCCGCGGGCCCGGATTCGGGCGGTGGCCACCGCCGGCGCCGAGCCCCTGATCATGCTCACGGCGCCGACGCCGGCGTCCGAGAAGGCCCTCGCCAAGGCGGGTATGGAAGCGTCCGACATCGACCTCTGGGAGATCAACGAGGCCTTCGCCGCCGTGCCCCTCCAGACCATCCGCAATCTCGGGATCGACCACGGGAAGGTCAACGTCAACGGCGGCGCCATCGCCCTCGGGCATCCCCTGGGGGCCACCGGCGCCGTGCTCCTCGGCACCGTCGTCGACGAGTTGGAGCGCACCGGCCAGGGCACCGGTCTCGTGACCCTGTGCATCGGCGGCGGCATGGGCATCGCCACCATCGTCGAACGGCTCTGACGTCGAGCGGGTCTATTCCCAGGGCCCGCGGCCGCCCCGCCGCGGGCCCACCGAACGAAGAACGGAGCAACCCTGAGATGAACGACCGCAGCCGATCGAAGGTCGTCGGTATCCGCCTCGAAGACAAGAGCCGCTGGGAGCGCCGGGTGCCCTTGGTGCCCCGGGACCTGGCCGCCCTGGAGCGGGACCACGGGCTGCGGTTCGTCGTCCAGCCGTCCCCCATCCGGGTCTACGGGGACGACGACTATCGGGCCTCCGGAGCGACGGTTCAAGACGACCTCTCGGAGGCCGGCGTGGTCTTCTCCGTCAAGGAAGTCCCCATGGACAAGCTCCTGCCGGGCCGGACCTACGCCTTCTTCGCCCACGTCATCAAGGGCCAGCCTTACAACATGCCGCTGCTCAAGCGGCTCCTCGACCTCGGCATCACCCTGATCGACTACGAGCGCATCACCGACCGCCAGGGTCACAGGCTGGTGAAGTTCGGCCACGAGGCGGGGCAGGCGGGCATGATCGACACCCTCTGGACCCTCGGGCGCCGGCTGGCGTCGGCGGGGTACCCGAACCCCTTCAGCGGGCTGAAGCAGGCGTACGAGTACCACGACCTGGCGGCGGCCATGGCGGCGATCCGCACGGCCGGCGAGGCCCTCGCCGCCGGCTATGACTTCGGCCCCGGCGGCCCCCTGGTGGTGGGGTTCACCGGCCGCGGCAGCGTCAGCCAGGGGGCCCAGGAGATCTTCGACCTCCTGCCCCACGAGACGGTCCTGCCGGAGGATCTGAAGCGGGTGGTGCAGCGACGGCGCCGGGACCGCATTTTCAAAGTGGTCTTCGAGAAACACCACCTCGCCCGCCCCACCGATCCGACGCGGACCTTCGTCGAGGCGGAGTACCACCAACACCCCGAGCGATTCCGCGAACGGCTGTCCGAGTTCCTTCCCTACCTCGGGGTCCTGGTGAACGGCATCTACTGGACCGAGGCCTACCCCCGCTTTGTCCGTCGCGAGACGGTGGACACCCTGTGGCGGGAGGGTCGGCGCCGGCTCAAGGTGATCGGAGACGTCACCTGCGACATCGACGGCGCCGTCGAGCTGACCTACAAGGCGACCCAGCCGGATCATCCGGTCTACACCTACGATCCGACCTCCGGCACCTTCACCGACGGCCTCGAAGGTCCCGGCATCGCGATCCTCGCCGTGGACAACCTGCCCTGCGAGCTCCCAAGGGACGCTTCGGACCACTTCAGCCACGCGCTGCGGGACTTCGTACCGGCCATCGCCGCCGCCGACTACGACGTCCCCTTCGAAGACCTCGACCTACCGTCGGAGATCCTGGCGGCGGTGGTCACCCACCGCGGCAAGCTGGCGCCGGAGTACCGCTACCTGCGCCAACATCTGGACGACGCGGGGCTCTGAGCCCACCCAGAAGCTTGAAGCCCCTCAGTCCGCCATGCAGCGCTGGTAGAGACCGACGGGGGACAGCAGCTCCATCATGACCTCCAGACCCAGCTGGAGGATGTCGCCGTCCGTTAGGGAGAACTTCTGATTGGGCGCCAGGGCGTGGCCGTTGATGCGGGAACCGTTGGTGGACCCGTGGTCGGTGAACCTGAGGGCGTCGTCTTCGGTGACCAGGTAGCCGTGGACCTTGGACACCGAGTCGACGGAGATGGTGATGTCGTTGCCGGCGGAGCGCCCCACCGAAATCAGGTGGGCGTACGGGTTGCCCGGGCGCTTGCACACGAACGCCACCCGCCCCAGGTACCGCAGCACCGCGGCGCTGCGGACGTTGACGGTCAGCAGCTGGACCCCGGATTGGTTGGGATCCATGCCCTCGTTCTCCGCCTGGTCGAGGCCTCTGTAGACCACCATCAGCGCCGACGCCGGAAAGGCCGCCACGAACTGGGCCTCCGTCATCCGGCGGGCCTGGGCCTGGAGATATTCGAAGGGGACGAAACCCTGATCGTCCGCCTCGGCGCAATACCAGCCTTGCGTCTGGGGTGAAGACTCCATGTGGACTTGCCTCGAAGAACTGGGGTGGGGCTCGGCGGTCCGCTGCCGCTCGACGGCCTTCGACATTACCACGCCGCCCGCCGGCGTCGATCCTCCCAATGCCGGAGCTCCACGGCGCCTCGGCCCTGCCGTTAGAATGCCCTCCATGCACCCCCCAACCCGACCCCCCAAGGGCGGAGCCTCTTTCGCCGCCCTTGTCCTCCTCGCGGGGCTCCTGGCCTTGGCCCGCCCGTCCGCCAACGCCCGCAGCGTCGATTCCCTAGCACCCGCATCCACCGGCGGGCTCGCCGCCCTCGACGAAGCCCTGGATCATCTGTCGTCCCACCGCCGGCTGCTTATGATCGCCGCCCACCCGGACGACGAGGACACCCTGCTCCTCACCCTGGTGGCCCGGGGACAGGGGGGGGACGCGGCCTACCTCTCCCTCAGCCGAGGGGAAGGCGGTCAGAACCTCATCGGTTCGCAGCTCGGCGTCGGCCTCGGTCTGCTGCGGTCCCGCGAGCTGGAAGCGGCCCGCCGCATCGACGGCGCCACCCAGCTGTTCGCCCGCGCCTACGATTTCGGCTTCACCCGCTCCCTGGAGGAGACCCTCCAGCGCTGGCCGGAGGACGTCCTCATCGAAGACACCTTGCGGGCCATCCGCCGCTTCCGGCCCCAGGTCCTGGTGTCGGTGTTCCCCGCGACGCCGGCGGCGGGCCACGGCCAGCACCAGGCGGCGGGGCTGGTGGCGGAGAAGGCGTTCCAACTCTCCCAGGACCCGGACGCCTTCCCCGAGCTTGACGCCGAGGGGCTCGAGCACTGGCCCGTCCGCTCCTTCTGGCGGACCCGCTTCTTCAACCCCGGCCCCGACACCCTCCGCCTCCCCCTCGGGCACATCGACCCCTTCTCCGGCAAGTCGGTCTTCCAGACCGCCCTCGAAAGCCGTAGCCAGCACCGCTGCCAGGACATGGGTCTCCTACAACCCCTGGGGGACGCCCAGGGAGCCCTCGCCTGGGTCGCCGGGGTCGGCGGACCGGAACCGAAGGATCTGTGGGACGGGGTGGACACCGACCTGTCGGCGATCGCCGACTCGCTGAAGGACGGCGACCTGCGCCGCGCCATCGCCGTCGACCTCGAACAGGTCGAGCAGACGGCCCTCGCCGCCGCCCGGCAACTCGGCGCCGGGACCATGGGCCAATCGGTGGAGCCGCTGGCCCGCATCGTCGCCCTGCTGGACGGCATCGTCGCCAAGCTGGAGGCGTGGGGCGGGGCGGCGGGGGACGGCCGCGTCTCCGTACTTGCCTTGGTGGACGAAAAACGGCAGATCGCCCGGGAAGCCCTCGCCACCGCCGCCGGGATCGCCGTCGACGCGTTTACCGGCGCCGAGACGGTGGTCCCCGGCCAGCGGCTCGCCGTCACGGCCCAGGTCTGGGACTCCACCGGCGACCGCCTTGAAGGCGCCGCCGTCGAGCTGGCCAGCGCCGAGGGTTGGCGAACCCTCTCCGCCGCCCCCGGCGAACCCGGTCGCCAGCGGTTCTTCGTCTCGGACGTGGATGTCGACCGCCGCTTCGAAGTGGAGGTCCCGGCGGATGCTCCCCCCACCGTGCCCTACTTCCTGCGCCGCCCCTTGGACGGCGACCTCTTCGATTGGAGCGACGCAACGGAGGAGGAACGGATCCTCCCCTTCGGACCGCCGCCCCTCTCGGCGACCTTCCAGCTCCGCATCGCCGGGGTCCAAGTGGAGCTCGAACGGGAGGTGGTTCATCGGCGGCGGGATCAGGCCATCGGAGAAGTGCGGCGTCCCCTGCGGGTGGTACCCCGGCTCGAAGTGGCCCTCGAAAGGGACCTCCTGGTGGCGACCCGCGGCCGCGACGCAGGGGACCTCGGCGTCCGCGTCACCTCGAACCTCGACGCCCCGGTCCGGGGCCACGTGCGGGTCACGGCCCCGGCCCCCTGGCCGGCGCCGGAACCCGTGCCGTTCACGATCTCCGAGCCCCGGGGCAGCGCCGCCATCGACATTTCCCTCCCCTTCCCCGAAGGTCTCGGCGCGGCGCGCCACCCATTCGGCGTCGAGGCCGTGCTCGACGGCGGCGCCGGGGCGCAGGGCCGCTACGACCACGCGTACCCTCTGGTGGACTACCCCCACATCCGCCCGGTGGTCCTCCCGACCCCGGCGACCTTCGAGGTGGCGGGGGGAGACCTCCGGATGCCGAGCTTGGAGCGGGTGGGTTGGGTGCGCGGCGCCTCGGACCGCAGCCCCGAGATTCTCCTCGACGCCGGACTCCCCCTCGAGCTCCTCGACGCCGACGCCCTCGCCACGGCCGACCTGGGCGCCTACGACGCCATCGTCGTCGGGCCCAGGGCCTACGAGGTGAGCCCGGCCCTCGTCCGCGCCAACCGACGCCTGCTGAGCTACGTCGAGGAGGGGGGCCTCCTGATCGTCCAGTACCAGCAGTACCAGTGGAGCGGCGGGGACCTCGCCCCGCTCCCGATCGAGATCCACCGCCCCCACGGACGGGTGACCGACGAGGGCGCCGACATCCGCATCCTCGATCCGCAGCACCCCGTCTTCCACGACCCGAACCGGATCGGCGACGCCGACTGGCACGGCTGGGTCCAGGAGCGGGGCCTCTACTTCGGCGGCACCTGGGACGACGGGTACCAACCCCTCCTGGCGATGGCGGACCCCGGTGGCGACGAACACCAGGGAGCGCTCCTCGTCGCCGATGTGGGGAAGGGGCGGTACGTCTACACCGGGCTCGCCTTCTTCCGGCAGCTGCCGGCCGGGGTGCCCGGCGCCTACCGCCTGTTCTTCAACCTCCTCGGGCTGCGCCCCGGACCCTGATTGGGACCTAACCGTCGGAGCCGTGGCGGGCGCGGTAGGCGTCCACGGCTCCGCGGATCATCTTCTTGGCCTCGTCGACGTCGGCCCAGCCCTTGACCTCCACCACCTTGCCGCTCTTGAGCTGCTTGTAGACGCGGAAGAACGCTTCGATCCTTTTGCGGTCGAGCTCCGGTAGGTCCGACGCGTCCTCCACGTGGTCGTAGGTGGGGTCGAGCTTGGACGCCGGCACCGCGATGATCTTGTCGTCCACCTCGCCGCCGTCGATGCTCTTGAGGATCGCCACCGGACGGGCCTTCACGATCACCCCGGGGTACAGGGGCTCGCGGGTGATCACCAGGACGTCGAGGGGATCGTCGTCACCCCCCAGGGTCTGGGTGATCGAGCCGTAGTTCGCCGGGTAGGTCACCGGCATGCGTACGAAACGGTCCACCATCACGTGGCCGGTGTCGCCGTCCAGCTCGTACTTGGTGAAGCCGCCGGCGGGGATCTCGATGACGGCGTAGAAAGTGTCGGGGACCTTGTCGGTCTGAGGGAAGTCGTAGGGGTGGACCCACTCGCCGGCGAGGGAGGCGGCTGGCAGGGCGAGGGCGAGGGGCAGGATCAGGGCGGGGATCCAAGATTTCACGGGGTTCTCCTTCGGGCGTCAGCGAATGCGTTGGACTGGCCTTCGGCTTATCCCAAGGCCGAGTCAAGATTCCGTGAAGGCGTGGTGAAAACTCCCGGCCCGGGTCCGCCGTACCCAATGTGAGGACGTCGCGGACCTGGATCTGACAGCCCTCGACTCAAGTCTGGAATTTTCGACACGCGGCGTCTGTTGGGGTTCATCGAGCGAACCTGATGGCAAGCTCACGCGAACTTTTTTCGAGAACAACGAGGATCCCACCCACATGTCCGAAACACTCTCCCTCCCGGTCATCCCGCTCCGCGAGCTGGTCCTCTTTCCTGGTGTCTCCACTCCGATCGCCGTGGGCCGTCCCGGGACCCTCAAGGCCATCGAGATGGCGAAGTCCCTATCCGAGCCGCTGGTCCTGGCGGTCACCCAACGTCAAAACACCGCGGAGGTCAAAAGCGAAGACCTCCATACCCTCGGCGTGATCGCCCGCATCGAGCAGGTGCAGCGCAGCCGCGCCGGCGTCCAGGTGCTCCTCCACGCCCAGGAACGGGGCATGGCGGTCCGCTTCGAAGAGCACGAGGACGGCTACCGCGAGGCGGTGGTCCGCAAGGTCGAGCAGATGGAGCCCACCGACGACGCCGACCCGGCGTTCCTCGCCCTCCACCGGGAGGCCCGCGCCCGGGCCGCCGAGCTCGGCCAGAAGTCGGGCCTGCCCCAGGAAGCGGTACGGCAGGTCCTCGCCGGTATCCAGAACCCCGGCCAGCTGGCGGACCTGGTGGCCGGCTACATCGACGTCCCCACCGCCGAGCGGCAGAGCCTGCTGGAGACGCTTTCGGTGGAGGAGCGCCTGCGCCGCGTGCTGATCCACGTGCAGCGCCAGCTCGACGTCCTCTCCGCCCAGGAGGATCTCCAGTCGAAGGTCCAGGAGGAGCTGGGGGATCGCCAGCGGGAGATCTTCCTGCGGGAGCAAATGAAGGCCATCCAGCGGGAGCTGGGGGACGAGGACGACGGCGAGCAGCTCGAAGAGCTGCGGGAGCAGCTGGCGGCCCTCGACCTGCCGGAGGACGCCCGCAAGGAGGTGGACCGGGAGCTCAAGCGCCTCAGCCGCCTCGGGCGGGAGGCCATGGAGGCCCAGGTGATCCGCACCTTCCTCGAGACCATCGCCGAGCTGCCGTGGTCCGAGCGGAGCGAGGAGCGCCTCGACCTCCAAGAAGCCGAGCGGGTTCTCGACGAAGACCACTACGGCCTCGAAGACGTCAAAGACCGCATCCTGGAGTTCCTGGCGGTTCGCCAGCTGCGGCTTGCGGTCGACGCGGCCGAGGCGGAAGCGGCAGCGGCGGACGGGGCGGACGTCGACGGCGCAGACACCGTCGAGCTCGACGCCCTGGCCCCGGAAGGGGCCGCGGAGGAGACGACCGCGCACGAAGGGGCACCCAAGACGGCCGCCAAGGGGGATACCCAGAAGGCGCCGATCCTGCTCTTCGTCGGCCCCCCCGGCGTCGGCAAGACGTCCCTGGCCAAGTCCATCGCCCGCGCCATGGGGCGCGAGTACGTCCGCATCTCCCTCGGCGGCGCCCGCGACGAGGCGGACATCCGCGGCCACCGGCGCACCTACGTCGGCGCCATGCCGGGTCGGATCCTCAAGGGCATGAAGCAGGCGGGGACCAAGAACCCCGTCTTCCTGCTCGACGAGATCGACAAGCTGGGGGCGTCGTTCCACGGCGACCCGGCCTCAGCCCTGCTGGAGGTGTTGGACCCGGCCCAGAACGATTCGTTCACCGACCACTATCTCGGCGTCCCCTTCGACCTCTCGGAGGTGATGTTCGTCTGCACCGCCAACTTCCTACAGAACCTCCCCGGCCCCCTGCTCGACCGCATGGAGCTGATCGAGTTCAGCAGCTACACCGAGTCCGAGAAGCTGGCCATCGCGCGCCAGTACCTCGTGCCGCGTCAGCTGCGCCAGAATGGCCTCTCCGAGACCCAGATCGAGATCGGCGAGGACGCCCTCCAGCGGGTGGTGTCGGAATACACCCGGGAGGCGGGGGTCCGGCAGCTCGAACGGGAGATCGGCCGCCTGGCCCGCAAGGTCGCCCGGCGCATCGCCTCCCGCGACGTCGAGCGCATGGCGGTGGACGCCGACACGGTGGCGGAGCTGCTGGGCCGGCCGAAGGTCCATCCCGAGAAGAAGGCCGAGCGGGACCAGGTGGGGGTCGCCACGGCGATGTACTACACCCCGGTGGGTGGGGACATCATGTTCGTGGAGGCCACGGTGATGCCGGGCAAAGGGGAGCTGGTGCTCACCGGCCAGCTCGGCGACGTGATGAAGGAGTCGGCGCGGGCGGCGTGGTCCTACGCCAGGGCCCACGCCGAGGCCCTGCACATCGCCCCCTCCAACTTCGAGCAGGACGTCCACGTCCACGTGCCCGCCGGCGCCATCCCGAAGGACGGCCCCTCCGCTGGCATCACCATGGCCACCGCCCTGGTGTCGGCCCTGTCGGGGCGCCCCGTGCGTCACGACATCGCCATGACCGGCGAGATCACCCTGAACGGCCGGGTCCTGCCCATCGGCGGCGTCAAGGAGAAGGTCCTCGGCGGCGTCCGCGCCGGCATCCGCACCTTCGTCATGCCGAAGGACAACGAGCCCGACCTCGAGGACATCCCGGAGGAGGTCCGCTCGCAGATCGAGGTGGTCCCGGTGAGCGAGCTCGGAGAAGTCCTGGCCCTGGCCCTGCGGGACGGCTCCTATGAGCAGGGGCGGCTCCTCTTCCCCGACGTGCGGGCGGAGGACGTCCAGCCCCTGAGCGACTTCCCCCACTGATCTCCATGACCTGAGGCGGCGGCCGGGCCCCCGCCTTTTGGGCTACAGTGTCAAGGCCGGCCGGTGTTCACCGGTCGGCCTTTTCCATTTCCGGCAGAACGTACGCCCACCGGCTCCGTATCCATCCGTGGCGCCCCAACGGGATCGCCGCCCCCCCGGAACCTTCCGCATGGCAAGCCAATCGCCACAGCCCGAACCGGGCTTCGACCGCTCGATCACCAAGGGACCCATCCACGGCGCCATCTGGGCCATCGCCTGGCCCACCATGCTGCAGAACCTGGTGGCCGGCCTCCAGGGCCTGGTAGACCACGCCATGGTGGGGCACTCGGTGGGATTCGAGGGCAACGCCGCCATCGGCGTCAGCTGGCAGATCTTCATCGTCATCGTGGTCTTCATCAGCTCCCTCTACTCCGGTATGGGGGTGCTGGTGGCCCGATTCGCCGGCGCCGGAGACCGCCAGCGGGTCTCGCGGGTGGTGTTCCAGGTGTTCGTACTCTCGGCGCTGATCGGCGTTTTCGTCTTCGCGCCGGTGGGCTGGTTCGCCTCCCCCTGGCTCCTCGACCTGGTCCACGCCGAGGCGAAGGTCCAAGCGGAGGCCCTGCCCTACCTGCGGATCCTCTTCATCTTCAGCCTCGGGATGATGTTCTTCTTCATGGTCGGCGGGGCCCTGCGGGCCGCCGGCGACGCCAAGACCCCGATGCGCCTCGGGATCGCGATGACCGTCCTCAACGTGGTCCTCAACGTGGTCCTGATCCGGGGACTTGGACCGATCCCGGCCTTCGGAACGAAGGGCGCGGCGATGGGCACCGTCATCGCCGGGGCGGTGGTCTCCGGGTGGGCCATCTACCTCCTGTTCTCCGGCAAGCTGGTCATCGACCTGCGGCCCGCCATGACCTGGCGCCTCGACCGCGGGGTCATTTCGCAGGTCTTCCGCTTCGGCCTGCCCACGGGCTTCCAGGGCATCGCCATGAACCTCGGCGGCGTGCTCATGGTGCGCTACGTCGGCACGCTGGAGAACAGCGCCGAGGCCCAGGCCGCCTTCGCCGTCGGCTACAACCAGCTTTTCTCCTTCATCACCTGGACCTCCGTGGCCCTGATGGCGGCGGCGTCCACCGTCGCCGGCCAGAGCCTCGGCGCCGGGGATCCGGGGCGAGCCGCCGAAGCCCCAGGGGTCGCCGCCCGCCTCGGCATGGGGGTGGCGGTGCCCCTGGGCCTGGTATTCCTCTTCGTGCCGGAACCGCTGCTGCGGGCCTTCGGCATGGCGGATCCCGCCGTGCTCTCCCTCGGCGGCCAGCTCCTCGCCTACCTGAGCCTCTCCGGGGTCTTCCTGACGGCGGCCCTGAGCTACACCGGCGCCCTCCAGGGAACCGGCGACACCCGGAGCCCGATGTATATTTCCATCGTCTCCCAGCTGGTGCTGCCCCTCGCCATCTGCGCCGCCATCGAAGTGACGCGGGGTCTTCGTCCCGAGGACATCTGGGCCGCCATCGTGATCGGGCACCTGGCCCGCTGCGTCCTGTCGATGCTCCGCTTCCGGCAAGGACGGTGGCAGGGCATCCGGGTGGAGCTGGGGGAGGCTTGATCTAGGGTTCCGACGTCGCGGACGAGCCCTAGGCCGATCGGGGGCCCGCTCCGAATACCGGCTCCGGGAGATCCGTACCGCGACTCGCCAACCCTGAGAGGAGATGTGATGGACGCGACCCAAGTGCTCGGCATCGAACGCCCCCACCGCAACCTGATGCGGCTCTACTTCTTGAGGTCCTGCATCTTCCCCCCCTTCACCCTCTTCGGCCTGCCCTACCTCTACTTCCGCTATTACACAATGCGCTACCGCTTCGACGAGGAAGGGGTCAGCATGCGCTGGGGCATCCTCTTTCGTCGGGAGGTGAACCTCACCTACGCCCGCATCCAGGACATCCACCTCACGTCGGGTCTCCTGCAGCGCTGGCTGGGCCTCGCGGACATCCACATCCAGACCGCCTCCGGCAGCTCCGCCGCCGAAATGAAGATCGAGGGTCTGCTGGAGTTCGAGGAGATTCGGGACTTCCTCTACACCCGCATGCGGGGGGCCAGGGGGAAGACCGCCGCGCCGACGGCGGCGCCCAAGGCGTCGGTCATGTCCGGCGGCGAGGTCGGCCACGGGGTCGTGGAGGCGCTTCGGGACGTGACGGCCCAGCTCCGCGCCACCCGGGAAGCGCTGGAACGCCGGGGGCCGTCCCCCGTAGACACCGCCGCACCGCCGGCGGACCCCACCCCCGGAGCCCGGGCCGATGTTTGAAGCCGGCAAGACCTGGCTCTTGAAGGTGCTCCACGTTCCGGCGGAACCGGACCCGCCGGCGGGGGACGCCAAGAGCCTCTATACCTTCCGCGCCGCCCCCAACTACTTCCGCTACCGCCTGGTGACCTGGGGGATCGGACAGATATTCATCCTGCTCACTATCGGCCTCCTTTTCATCGGCGCCGCAGCCGCCGCGGTGAAGGACGGAGGACAGCCCGGCGGGATCCTCCTCTCGGCGACGCTGGTGCTGACCGCCGGCGCCCTGCTGCTTGGGGCCCTCGTCTCCCTCTTCTCCCTACGGCTCGACTACGACATGCGCTGGTACCTGGTGACCGACCAGAGCCTCCGCATCCGCGAAGGGGTCTTCAAAGTCCGCGAGATGACTATGACCTTCGCCAACGTGCAGAACATCTCCATCCGCCAGGGCCCCCTCCAACGACTCCTTGGGGTGGCCGATCTGGAGGTCCAGTCCGCCGGCGGCGGTGGGGGCGGCGGCGGCGGGAATCCGCAGCAAGGTCCGGGATCCCTTCAGATGCACACCGGCTACTTCCGCGGCGTCGACAACGCGGAGGAGCTCCGGGACCTGATGCGGGAACGGCTGCGCCTAGCCCGCGGCACGGGCCTAGGCGATCCCGATGACGTGGGCACCGCCGCGGCCCCCGAATCTCCCCCGCCGACGGCCCTGGGCCCGGTGCTGGAGGAGATGCGGGCGGAGGCCGAAGCCCTGAGGCGGGCCGCCGAGGCCCTCTGAGCTGGGCCCGGGTCCGTCCAACTCCGACTCCGCCCCGGCGTCAGGACCCGGCGCCGAAGTACCTTTCGAGCGGCAGCCAGTAGTGGTCGATCCAGCCCTGGCGGTACGCCTCCACCTGCTCCGCCGGGATCTCGGTCTGGTTCAGGGTCACCTTGGTGCCGCCTGGGTCCGCCTCGAAAGTCAGCTCCAGGACCGACGGCGGAGCGCCCTCGGGCCACTCGGCGGTGGACCAGTGCTGCACGAGCTTCTCCCCCGGCACCAGCTCTAGATTCGAACCCTCGATATAGTCCCCCCAGGCGGTGAAGGTGCCCCCCACCTTCGGCTCGAAGGTGGCGGGGGCGCCGGTGAAGGCGGCGTGCCGCTCGGCGTCGGTGAAGGCGCCGTAGACCTCGGCGGGGGTCGCGGGCAAGATCCGCTCCTGGTGGATGCTCCCGGTGGGTCTCTCGCTCATGGTGCTGCTCCCTCAGATCGACTTTCTAGGTTGGAACGTAACTAGACCGCCGCCGCAGGGCCACCGCCGGGGAGGTCCCGCGGCGAGCGGTCTCACGGCATCGAATCTTCAATGTGCTCCGGCTTGGTGTTGACGTTGGAGGTCAGGCCGCCGTCGACCTGGATACCGACGTACGGCTCGGGGCCGCTGCAGATCTGCGCCGCCACCACGTGGAGCCCCCCTTCGGCGTCGCCGCTCCAGGTCCCGAAGCCGGTGAGGGTGACGGTATCCGGCGCCGCACCGGTACCCGGCTGCGGGCGGGACCTCGAGAACGCCACCCAGCTGAGGGCGGTCAACACGAAGGTGGCGCCCTGCTCCAGGTCGGTGTACTCGAACGAGGCGGGGCCGCCGGGGGTCAGGGAGTAGCGGTAGGAGAACGACCTGCCGATGGACGACACGAGGTCCTGTCCCCCCGCCAGCATGCCCTGGGGCCCGGCCATCCCGGAATGGGCCCGCAGCCGCAGGAACGGATCGAGCTGGGAGGGGCCCACCACCAGGAGCCCCTTCTCTCCGCCGGGGGCGGGGAAGTGGAATCCCTTCGGATAGGGGAGGTAGACCTCACCGTCGAAGCGGTAGATCAGCTCGCCGCCGCCGCCGCGCTCCACCGCGGCGGGACCCTGGTAGTTGAACGAGTCGGCAGGGGTGCAGGGTTCCAGGCGGATCAGGTGGACGAACAGCTCCTGCACCACGAACGCCCGGTGCAGCATCTCCCCCACCACCCGTCCGGTGGAGAGGTCCACCGCCCCCACGGCCCGGTTGTTGGGGTCGTCCGCCGACGACAGGCCCGACTGGTCGTAGGTCAGCTTGGGGAACTTGAGCTGCTCGTTGAAGCCGATCAGGCCGCGGGAGGTCCCCGGCGGCAGGTAGGGCAAGGGCTGGGGGGAGCCGTCCAGCTGACCGCCGGGGGGCAGGAAGCTCATCGCCACCGGCACCTTGCCGCCGCCGAACTTGGGCCCGGTCTGCAGCCGCAGGCGGCCCATCAGGTGGCTGCGGCCCGTGCCGGAGCCACCCAGCTCTTCGATGTCGAGGCCGAAAACGTCTCCGAAGCTGGAGTTGCGGTTGAAGGTGACCAGCTCGTAGACCGTGTTCTCCTCCAGACCCGGATCGGCGTCCGCGGAGCCGAAGCCGTCGTCCCGCAGGGGATCTTCCCGGGTGGTCCAGTGGATGTGGGGATGGAGGGACAGCCCGCGGGCGGGGATGGTGGCGCATTCCAGCATCGGCGAGCCGAAGGGCAGCGGCAGACGGACCGGCTCGCCGCCGTGCTCGTGGCCGAGGGGGAGGAACATGTTGGCCGCCAGGGTGACGTCCAGGTTGCCGTCGGCGCGGGTCTCGAAGCGGGCCGAGGTCGACCCGGCGTTGGGCGGCCCGGGGAAGGCCATCGGCATCTTCGGCAGGTGGGGGTTGACCGCGAAGAGGCTCAGGATGGCGGTGTTCAGGAACAGCACGTTGTAGTGCAGGTTCGTCACCAGGCCGGTCTTGAGGTCGAGGTTGCCCGAAGAGATCAGCCCCGGAACGTCGCTGACCATGTTGAGGTACGACGGCAGGCGGAAGTATTGGGGAGCCGCCAGGGTGCCGTTCTCACCCATCAGCCCGCCGGGGTGGGTGATCTCGAAGCGGGTCACACGGTCCCCGTCGGGCTCGCCGAAGCGGATATGGACCTGGCCGTGGAGCCGGCTGTCGGTCAGCAGGAGGCCGCCGAAGAAGGTCTTGCCGGAGGCGCCGAAGGCCGGCAGGCCGGGGATGAAGGGCTGGTCCTCCGGCGCGTCCACCATCCGCAGGGCGTCGCCGAAGTAGCTGCCGTCGGCGAAAAGGGGCAGGGTCTGCTCCAAGCCCTCCGGCAGCTCCAAGGCGTCGCCGCGCCAGGCGACCCCACCGGCGGGCATGCCCGCCATGGGCACACACTTCGCCGCGGCCTTCATGCCGCCGAAATCGAAGGGGGTGCCGGGGTATGTGGTCTGGATCGGGAAGAACTCCAGCGTCGACGGATCGATCTCCGGCGGCGGAGGCAACAGGTCCGGCCCCCAGGGGTGGAGGAACTCGTCTTCGAAGCTGGGCCCTTCGGAACGGCGGGCCATGAGGTTGGGGTCGTCCTTGGCGATCGCCGCGAGGCCCACCGCCCGGGGCTTCTTGCCGAAGGTCTTGCCAAGGGCGCCGATCAGATCGTTGGCGAGGAGGGCATGGCCGGTGGCGCCGGGATAGAAACCGTTAAGAAGGTAAAAGCCCCCCAGGGGCTCGGCGTCCAGATGTCGGTCCCCGACCTTCGCACCGTCGGCGGCGAAGCGGCGGATGAACCCGTGGAGATCCCACAGGACGCCGCCGGAGCTCTCAGCCGCGTCGGCGATCTCCCGATTCAGGGCTTCGACCCCGGCCCGCAGGCCCGCGGCGGCGTCCGCCGACAGGGTGGAGCCCTCCGGCAACCCGCCCTGGACGTCGTGGGCCAGCAACTGGTGCCCCATCTCGAGGGCCGCCCCCTGGCCCACCAGGTCGGTCTCCTCCAGGCGGAAATGGCGCATCAGGAACGCCGGCGTGGTCCGCAGCAGCCGAGCCGCCGCGTCGACGGTGGTGAAGTAGGCCGTGTCGAGGGGATCGGGGATGGTCGCCAGCAACACTCCGCAGTCTTCCTCCCCGAAGGCCGCCAATAGACGCTCCAGGTCGTGGCGGAAGGCCGAGGCCAGGGGAAGGGCGGCGGCGTCGCCGGCGAGAGCGGCGGTCACCGCTTCCTGATAGCCCAGGGCCACCAGGGCCGCCGTCGGCTGTCGGGCGACGGCGTATTCCACCGCCGTCGGCGCCGCCTCGGGGGCTCCGCCCTGCAGCAGATGGGGGACGCCGAGAATGAGGTTGACGGCGGTCTGCAGCGGGTTGTCTCGATGCACCAGGGGCAGGGAGGGGCGCAGGTCGAGGGCCTGCGCCAGGGTCAACCCGGGGACAGAAAGGTTACCCAGGCTCGCCGCGGTGGGGGGAAAGTCACGGCGAACCGTGGTTTGCAACAAATCCGGAACGATCACTGGAACCGGACTCTGCCCGGCGACGTGGCCGATGCCGGGGGGTTCCATGAGCGGCTGCTCCAGGGGTGTCCCCAGCTGGCGGGCCCAAAGACTCGGGAAGCTCCCTTCTTGGACCTCCGCGGACAGCCCGAAATGCCCGACACCCGCTGCCATCCCCTCGCCGAGAACGACGAGCACGTCAGAATCCCACGCCGGAGACGACTCGTTCCGTGCCATGATGAACCTCGCTGGTCGATTGAGAAATCCGTTCGAGCTTAGCAGATGGCCGCGCGGCTTGTAGGTCGAAAAACCCTCGGATACGCTGAGGGGAATCGGTGACATCCATGGCGAAGACGAATACAACGACGTCCGTCCCCAAGACCTGCTGCGAGGAAACGCCCGGACAGGGCGGCCAGAGCTTCGGCGCCGCGATGCCCGACATCTCCCTGCCTCAAGTCGGCTCCGGCGACCCGGCCCGGCTCCACGAAGCCCTCCAAGGGATGCGGGGGGCGGCGGTGCTCTTCTGGTCGGGAAAGTGCTCCCACTGCACTCGGTATGACGCATACCTGAACGGATTCGCGGCAAGACACCCCGAGATCGCCCTGTGGGTGGTGGCCTGCCGCCAGGACGAAGACGCCGAAGCCCTGGAACGTTGCGTCCAGGAACGGGGCCTGGGGTTCCCCCTCGTCCACGACGCCGACCGGGCCACGGCCCGCCGGTGGGAGGTCCGTCAGACCCCCAGGGTCTTCCTCCTCGACGACGGTGCGCGGCTGGTCTACCGCGGCGCTGTGGATAAGTACACGTACCCCGAAGATCCCGACCACAAGCCTTACCTCGAAGCGGAGATCGCCGCCCTGCTGGAAGGCTCCCCGAGCCCCCACCGCGAGACCGCCAGCTACGGCTGCCCCATCGAGTCGGTGTATTACGACCTGCGCAAACCCCTGGCGATCGGAAGGAAGCCACGGTCATGAGCCGCGACGACGACCGAACCGCCGCCAAGGGCCAACGGCCCGGCAGCCCGTTCCCGAAGCCCTTGGCCGCGGCGACGCGGCGCACCTCCCGCTGGCTCGAAGGCTCCATGGTGGCCCTCGACGCCACCCTCCGCGGCTTCCAGGGCGCCGCCGCCCGCGCCGGCGGCGCCGAGCCCCACGAACCCGGCCGCCGCCCGCCCCTGGACGGCCCCGGCGACCTCGACGGCGCCACCTCCGACTGGTCGAACCGGATGCTCCGCATGGCCCTCGGCCACCGCCTCGAGGACGGACCCGTGGACTGGTTTCGGGGGGCGATGCGCCATACCGCCCGCAGCCTCCCCGCCGGCCTCGTCCGGGACCCCCGCCGATGGCTCAGCCTGCCCTTCGAGCTCCCCCTGTCGTTCGCCACCCTCGGCCTCCAGGAAGCCCTTCGAGGTCTGGTGGCGGCCCAGGCGGTGCGGCCCGAAGCCCTGCGGGAGATGACGGAATTCTTGGTGGAGACCTTCAGCGACCTGGAGATCTACTTCACCCTCCAATACGACGATCTCCTCCACCGTATGAAGGGCCGCCTGGCGGACCGCCCCGACGACCCACAGCTGCGCTACGACCTGGCGCGGACCTATCTAAAATGCGGACTGTTCAAGGACAGCCTGCGGGAGCTCGAACGCACGGTCCACGGCGGGGACGGCGGCCTGCGGTCGAAGGCCTACTATTGGATGACGGTGGCGGCCTACCGCGCCGGCGACGACGACCTGGCCCTGCGGGCCGGCGCCGCCCGCCTCGACGGGGCGCCGGAGGACGACCGGGCCCGCTACTGGATGTGGCTCGCCTCCAAGCGCCGCGGGTCCTATCCCGCCGCCGTCCCGCCCCAGCAACGACTGGAGGAGGCCACCGGCTGGCACCCCAGCGACCTGCGGCTCGAAGACGTGGCGGCGCAGATGGGTCTCGACAAGACCTCCGGGGGCCGCGGCACGGCGATCCTCGACGTCACCGGCGACGGCCGGCACGACGTGGTGGTGGCGGGGGCCCACGCCGGCTGTAGCCTTTACCTCAACAACGGAGACGGCACCTTCACCGACGCCTCGGTGGGCTCGGGCCTCGACGCCTGTGTCTACGCCTTCGGCCTGGCGGCGGGGGACTTCGACAACGACGGCCGCCAGGATCTCTTCGTCACCGGCCTCGGCTTCTTCGATGGCCAGGGCATCCTGCTGCACAACGAGGGGGACGGCACCTTCACCGACGTCACCGCCGACGCCGGCCTCAATCTCTGGGGGCCGGGGTTCACCGCCAGCTGGGTGGACTTCGACGGCGACGGCCGTCTCGACCTCTACGTGGTCAACAACCTCGGCGGCCTCTTCGACCGCAAGACCCCCAACAGGCTGTTCCACAACAACGGCGACGGCACCTTCACCGACGTCACCGCCGACGCCGGCCTGGTGACCCGCTGGCCGAGCCTGGGGCACTGCTGGGCGGACTTCACCAACAACGGCCTCCCCGACCTCTTCGTCTCCAACCTCGGCCGGGCTCAGCTCTTCCTCAACCAGGGGGACGGCACCTTCGTCGAGGCCGGCAGAGAGGCCGGGGTCGATCTGCCCGCCATCGGCTCCGCGGCCTTCCCCTGCGACATCGACGACGACGGCTGGCTCGACATCGTGCAGCTCACCTACTCCTCCCACGGCGACACCATCCACACCCTAAGGCACGGCCGCGGACCCAAGGGGGGCTTTCCGCTGCGGGTGTTCCGCAACCGCAGGGACGGAACCTTCGCCGAGGTGGCGTCGGAGCTGGGCTTGCGGGAGTGCTGGGGATCGATGAGCGGCAACGCCGGCGACCTGGGCAACAAGGGGGCGGTGGACCTGGTGCTCGGCAACGGCGATCCGGCCATGGACCGCAGCGAGGCCACAATACTATTCGAGCGCCAGCCGGCGGGCTTTCGCAACGTCACCTTCACCGCCGGCCTGCCGGTGGTGGGCAAGGGCCACGGGGTGAACATGGCGGACCTTCTGGGGGACGGTCGCCTGCACCTGATCGTCGGCGCCGGCGGCCTCTACCCCGGCGACCTGATGACCACCACCGTCCACCGGCCGGTGGACTGCCCAGGCCACGTCCTGAACGGTCGGCTCCGGGGGCCCCGCTCGAACCGGGACGCCATCGGCGCCCGGGTCTCGATCCGCGCGGGGGGCACGACCCAGCACCGACTGGTGTCCGGCGGCAGCGGCTTCGGCTGCCTGCCCCTCGAACAGCACTTCGGCCTGGGGGAGACGACGCGGGTGGACGGGATCGACATCCGGTGGCCGAGCGGACTGCGCCAGACCGTGGAGACCCCCCCCGCGGACACGACCCTCGAAGTGACCGAAGGCACCGAAGGCTGGCGGCGGGTCTACGGTGGGGACGCCGAGCCGCCGTCGCGGAGCTGATCGAGGTTGGGCCCCCAAGACGTCTTCGCAGCGGCTCCGTGGCTCGTGGCCGGCGCCGCCGCCGGCCACCTCGCCCGCCGGGCCGTGCCCCGTCTACTGCGCCTCAGGGATCGCTCCCTGCCCTTTTCATGGCCGTGGATGGAGGTGGTGACCGCGGTCGCGTTCGTCGTCCTCGCCCTGCGGGGCGCCCCGTGGCCCCCCTTCGCCCTGACCCTGCTGCTGGTGACCGTCTGCGCCACCGACTATCGGGTGAAGCTGATCCCCGACGTCTTGACCTTGGGGGGAGCGGCCTTGGGTTTGGTGGCCGCGGCGCTGGAGCCCGCCCGGCTCTTGGGATCCCCCTTCCATACGCTGCTGCTCGGGGCCTGGGGCCTCGGGTCCGGCGGCCCCCACGGCTCCGGGTCCGGGATGCAGATGGCCCCCTGGCTCGCCGGCGTCCTGATCGCCGCCCTCGGTGTCGCCTTCGGCTTCGCCCTCCTGGAGGCCATCCGCCGCGGCTTCGGCCTGGTGGTCCGCATGCCGGTGATGGGCATGGGGGACAGCAAGCTGCTGATGCTGATCGGCGCCTTCCTCGGACCCGCCGGCGTCGCCCTGGCGGTGATGCCCGCCTTCCTCCTCGGGGTGGTCCACGGGCTCGTCATGCTGCGGATCACCCGCCTGCCCCACTCCCCCTTCGGCCCTCCGCTCGCCGCCGCCGGCTGGCTCACCGCCGCCGAGCCCCAACTGCTTCTCCTCGCCATCGCTGGTTTCCAGGGATGGATCCTGCGCCTACCCCTGCCGCTCCTCGGGGCCCTCTACGTCGCCCTCCTGGGCCTCGTGGCGTGGATTCTCCTGCGCACCCGCCGACGGTCCGAGAGCTATGCCCAGACCATCGAGGACGACTACCGGCGCCTCGAAAATCAGCTGGAGGACTGAAGAGCAGCTGAAGGACTAGTACCCTCGGATCAGCGCCCCGCCACCCCGGAGCGTTCGGTCCGGTTGCGGCCGTTGCTCTTGGCGAGGTAGAGGGCTCGGTCCGCCATGGCGATGAGGGTCGACACCTCGGTGCCCCGCTCCGGCCGCACCGACGCGACGCCGACGCTCACGGTCACGACGCCGTAGTCCGGCGAGCCCGAGTGGGGGATGCGGAGGTCCTCCACCGACCGGCGCAGCTGCTCCCCGAGGGTCCAGGCGTCGTCGAGGTCGACGTGGCCGAGGACGATGCTGAACTCCTCACCGCCGTACCGGGCGGCGAGGTCCAGGGGGCGGCGGGCGATGTCGGCCATGGCCCTCGACACCTGTTTCAGGCACTGGTCGCCGGCCTGATGCCCGTAGATGTCGTTGTAGGCCTTGAAGCGGTCGACGTCCGCCATCAGGAGGGCCACCGGCTGCTGCTCGCGGGCACAGATCCTCCAGCACTGCTCCGAAAACTCCATGAACCGCCGGTGGTTGGCGATCCCCGTGAGGCCGTCCTCCCGCGCCAGCCGCTCGAGGTCGAGGTTGACCTCTTCCAGTACCAAGGTGCGGCGCCGGATCTCCTCGTCGCGGCTGGCCACCTCCTCCTCCAGCTCGCTGCGGAGCCGCTCCCCCTCCGCCAACGCGGAGCGCAGCTCCTCCCGGGACGAACCCAGACCCTCCGCCATGGCCTCGAAGGCGTCGAAGAGCTCCGCCATCCCTTGGTGCCCCTCCGTCGGCGCCCTAGGCACCGGTGGAGGTTCGGAGGTGTCCCCGTCGATCCCGCGGCAGGCCTCCGCCAACGTCCGCAGGTCGCGGCCCATTGGAGCCAGCAGCCACCCCGTCAGCCCCCACGACCCGATCCAGCCGGTCGCCAGGCCCGCCACGGCCCACAGGACGGCGAGCCCCGGGGCGCCCCCTCGGGAGATAGCCGTCGCGACGAGGACGACCAGCGCCGTGGCCATCAGGCCGAGGATCACCGTCAGGCGCGGCCTGAGCCCGAAGCGCCGTCGACGGTCCCCGGACCGAGAGGGGGCCGCCGGGGCGTCATGGTTGGAGATATGGGGTCGCTGCCGCATGGTAGATCGAACCGTCCGCAGCCGCGCGACCGCCGTGGCGCTGAAGTAGACTGCCCAGGGCCCCCAACCCGAGCCGCCGGTCCTCCCCCTCGACCGCGCCGGGACCTTTGGGGCCACCGTGGTCTCCAGTTTAGCAGTCCCCTCCATCGGTCCCCTTCGCCGGCTCCGGCGCGACCGGCAGGTCCAGAGCCCACTGCGGACCGTCGCCAGTTCCCGCAGCCATCCGCCCTCCGAGGTCCTCCGCCCAGCGGGCCACCGCGTCGAACGGAATCGCGCTGTCCCCCTGGAGCTCGCCGCCGCGGACCCACAGCTCCAGGCGCCAGTGTGCCGGAGGGGCGTCGCCGGCGCAGAGCAGCAGTCGGCCTCCGTCCGGGGTGCGATCCACCGTCGTCAGCAGTCCCCCCAGCAGCACCATCAGCAGTTCCTGCCGCCCCGCCAGGGCGGTCCAGGACGACGGCGCCCCCAGCTGGACCTCCAACGTCACGTCCCGTCGTTGGAGCTCGCTGCCCAAGAGGTCCGCCGCTTCGCGGATCAGCGGAGGGACATCGAGCCTTCGGGGTCCCTGGGCCTGGGTCAGGCGGCGGAGGCTGCCCAGGATGCCGGTGATCTGGTGGAAGTTGCGACGCATGTCTTCCCCCAGCTCGTCGGGATCGATGCGCAGGGAGTCCCGTCGCAGCACTTCGAGCATCAGCCTCGCCCCCGCCAGCGGGTTGCTCAGGTCGTGCAGGAGAATGCGGACGACCCGGCCGAGCAGTAAGAAGCCGGCGTCGTCCGCCAGGGCGGATCGCGCCGAGCCGTTGGCCTGTTCCTGTTCTGGATGGGACAACGCGGGGGCCTCGCGGTCGGATAGGGACTCTTTTGTCGGGATCCCGCAATCTTAGCAGCCCTCGGGCCGTACCTATGTCCGAGGCACCCCGTGGCATCCCACCGCAACGATCGGCTAGACTGCGTCCTTAGCCGATTCGACCGCACCCGCCATCCCCCAAAGCCATGCACCACGCCAAGCTCGCCGAGCTCGAAAATACCCACGACGACCTGACCCGCCAGCTCGCGGACCCCGAGGTCCTCGGCTCCCCCGGACTCTACCGGGAGACCCACAAGAAGCTGACGGAGATCCAGCGGGTGGTGACCCTCTACCGGGAGCACAAGAAGCTCTCGGAGCAGCACGCCCAAACCAGCGAGATGCTCGACGACCTGGATCGGGGGGACGAGCTCTACGGCATGGCCGTCGAGGAGCGCACGGAGCTCGAGGGACGCCTCGCCGAGTTGGAGGAGGAGATCCGCGTCGAGCTGATCCCCAAAGATCCCAACGACGGCCGCAACGTGGTGCTGGAGATCCGCGCCGGCACTGGCGGCGACGAGGCCACCCTCTTCGCCTCCGAGCTCTTCCGCATGTACAGCCGCTACGCCGAGCAGCAGGGCTGGAAGGTCGACGTCCTCGACCTTTCGGAATCCGAGGTGGGGGGCGTCAAGGAGGTGGGGGCGATCATCGAAGGCCGGGGGGCCTTCAGCCGCCTCAAGTACGAGGGTGGGGTTCACCGCGTGCAGCGGGTCCCCCAAACCGAAGCTTCGGGGCGCATTCACACCTCCGCGGTGACCGTCGCCGTGCTGCCGGAGGCGGAGGAAGTGGAGATCGACGTCGACGAGCGGGATCTCCGAATCGACCGGTTCTGCTCCTCAGGGCCCGGCGGGCAGGGGGTGAACACCACCTACTCCGCCGTCCGCTTGACCCACCTGCCCACCGGCATCGTGGTCAGCTGCCAGGACGAGCGCAGCCAGATCAAGAACAAGGCCAAGGCCCTGCGGGTCCTCAAATCCCGACTCCTCCAGGCGGAGCAGGAGAAGGCCCACGCCGAGCTGAGCGCCGAGCGGCGAAAGATGGTGGGCTCCGGGGACCGCTCCGAGAAGATCCGCACCTACAACTTCCCGCAGAACCGGGTCACCGACCACCGCATCGGCCTCACCGTGCATCAGCTGCCGACGGTGCTCCAGGGGGAGCTGGACGCGGTGATCGACCCCCTCGCCCAGCACTTCCAGGCCGAGCAGCTGCAGGAAGCCGCCGCCGGCTGACGGGCCCGGGGGTGACGGGCCCGGGCCGACGGCGACAACCGTCAGCGCCAGTAGCCGGCGGACACCACCCATCCGCCACCCCGCCGGTGGTACTTCGGCGCGACCCACACCGCCTTGTCCCGCGGGGGTACCTTCCAGGCCCCGGAGATCCACACCCAGTCGCGGTGGCGGTGGACCCAATGGCCCCGAACCCAGACGTGACGGTGGGACGGGCGCGCCACCACCACCTCGCGGCGGACCGGCGGCGGAGCCCCCTTGACGTGGACCACAGCAGCGGCTCTGGGGACCGGATGAACGACGCAGCCGGAGGTGACGGACGCGGTCATGAGGAGCGCGGCGCCGAGGCCGGCGGCGCGGGCGATATGGGCAAGGGACGTCTTGGACATGTGGGGCTCCTTTCGGTGAGTGGAGATGTCGTCTCCACCCCCTGGAACCCACCGCACCCTCGAATCCTGCGCCCGCCTCCGGACTTCGTTTCAGGGGCCGGCCTCAGAGCAGGTCGTCTTCGTCCTTCGTCGCCACCGCGGCCACCACCCCGTCGACCCCGCCGGGATGCAGGGCGCCGGGGGACGCCGCCTCGGACAGCGTCGCCACCAGCCGCAGGATCGGCCGCCCCTCGATGACGAACTTCGCCTCGTAGTTGGTACGGGGCCCCCCGGGCCACTGCCCCAGCAGCGGCTCCACCACGAGGTCCGGATAGCCCGCGAGGAGATCCATCACCAGCTCGCCGTACTCCAAGAAGTCGGTGGCGAAGCACAGCTGCCCCCCGGGCTTCAGGGCCCCCAGCACCAGGTCGAGGGTGCGGGTGTCAAACAGACGGCGACGATGGTGGCGGGCCTTGGGCCAGGGATCGGGAAAGTAGACGTGGACCTGGTGGGCGAAGGCCCGCGGCAACACCGCCGACAGGAGGTACAGCGCCTCCCCCCGCACGTTCACCAGATTGGAGACCCCCCGCCGACGGGCCCGCCCTTCGAGCAGGCGGTAGTACTTCGACACGATTTCGATGCCGAGGTACCGACGCTCCGGATGCTCCACGGCCTGGTGCAGAAGATATTTGCCCTTGCCGTACCCGATCTCCACGTGCCAGGGCCCGTCGCCGGGCAGTAGCGCGTCGAGGTCGAGGGGTTGGGGCAGGCCCAGGAGGGGCTTTTCTCCTTCCGGCCCCGAGCTGTAGACGGGTGACAGTCGCATACCTGACCTCAGAGGAGATCGTCGCGCCCCGTGGCGCGCAGGTGGTCGACGATGAGGCGGACGTCCTGGGAACGGCTCCGAGGCATCACCAGCACGGAGTCGCCGGTCCGCACGACCACGAGACCCTCCACGCCGAGGACCGCGACGGAGCCCTCGTCGGCGACGAGGAGATTGTCCTTCGAGTCGAAGGCCATCACGTCTCCGCGGTGACAGTTGCCGTCGGCGTCGGCCTCCAGCACCTCGCCGAGGGCCTCCCACGAGCCGAGGTCGCTCCAACCGCAGTCGAGGGGCACGGTGGCGATGGAGTCCAGGCGCTCCATGACGGCGAAGTCGATGGACCGGGCCGGCAGGGCGGCGTAGATCTCCGCGGTGCGGTCCGGCGCCTGCGCCATCTCCGCGAGCCCCCGCCCGAGCTCCGGCTCGAGGCGTTCGAGGTGGCCCAGAAGGGTCGTCGCCCGGAAGACGAAAATGCCGGCGTTCCAGAGGTGGCGGCCGCCTTCGACGTACTGCTCCGCCAGGGCCCTTTCGGGCTTCTCTCGAAAACGGTCCACCCGATGCACCCCGTCGCCGAGGGTGTCCCCCAGCTCCAGGTAGCCGTAGCCCGTCTCCGCCCAGCGGGGCCGGACCCCGAGGGTCATCACCCGATCGTCGTCACGGGCGCAGGTCGCCGCCAGCGCTAGGCTGTCGCGGAAGGCGGGTCTGTCCGCCACGCGGTGGTCGGCGGGCAGCACCGCCACCACGCCCCCCCGCCCCGCCGCCGCCATCGACGCCAAGGACCAGCCGATGGCCGGCGCCGTGTTGCGACCCTGCGGCTCCGCCAGGACCTGCTCCGGGGGCACCTCCGGGAGCTGCCCCCGGACCGCCTCGGCGAGGGCCTCGGTGGTGCAGACCCACACGTCTTTGGGCTCGATCAGCGGCGCCAAGCGCGCCACGGTGTCCTGCAGAAGGCTGGTCTCCCCTTCGAGGGCCAGCAGCTGCTTCGGCCGTCGTCGACGGCTGGAGGGCCAGAAACGGGTGCCGCTGCCACCCGCCAGAATCAGCGCTTGCATCGGTCGGCTCTTTCCTTGTGCTTTAGGGACGGTTCTGGGCCGGACGGCCGGGCGGAGAGTATCACCCGCGCCGCGGCGGCCCAAGGCCGAGGGGGGCCCGAGGCACCCGCGGGCCGCTTGACGGAACCAAACCGAACCTCTAACGTGGTCGTAGACTGTCCTGGCGTAGTGCTGAACGCCGCCGAATCTCGCCCCCGCCCGTCCCGCCTTTCTCCTCCACCGCGCCCCACGAGATCGCGGATCCCGTCGGAATCCCAAGTCGATTCCGCCCTCAGGAGCATCGACCCATGCCCAACGTCCTGATCCCACCGTCCTGGCGACTCGACGAGCGCCACGCCACCCCCGAAGCGACCTACGTCGATCGGCGACGGATTCTGCAGGCCCTCGGCCTGGGGACCCTCAGCCTCGCCATGCCCTCCGTCGCCAAGACCGCGGGGGGGGACGAAGGGGCCATGGTCCGCCCCGCCCTCGGCTCCAGGTTCGCCGACCGCTTTCCCGCCAAACGGAACCCCGCCTACGGCCTCGGCGATCGGACCGTGACGGACGAAGTCATCGCATCGAGCCACAACAACTTTTACGAGTTCACCACCGCCAAGGATCAGGTCTGGCGGCTGGCGCAGGACTACCCGGTCGACCCCTGGAAGGTGAAGGTCCACGGCCTCGTCGAGAAGCCCATGACCCTCGACCTCGACGATCTCCTGGGCCGCTTCCCCCTCGAAGAGCGCCTCTACCGGTTCCGCTGCGTCGAACGGTGGTCGATGCAGGTGCCGTGGACCGGTTTCCCCCTCCGCGCCCTCATCGAGTACCTGAAGCCCCTCAAGGCCGCCAAGTGGGTGCGCTTCATCACCGTCCTCGACAAGAAGGGCCTGCCGGGGCAGCGCTCGGCCTCCTGGTACCCCTGGCCCTATTTCGAGGCCCTCCGCATCGACGAGGCGACGAACGACCTCGCCTTCGCCGCCGTCGGGATCTACGGCCACGCCCTGCCCATGCAGTTCGGCGCCCCGTGGCGGGTCGTCGCCCCGTGGAAGTACGGCTACAAGAGCCCGAAGTCGGTGGTGGAGATCGAGTTCACCGCCGAGCGGCCGGGGACTTTCTGGAACGATACCCAACCCGAAGAGTACGGCTTCTTCTCCAACATCGAGCCTCAGAAGCCCCATCCCCGCTGGAGCCAGCGGTTCGAGCAGGACATCGGTACCGGCGCCACTCGGGAAACCCTGCTTTACAACGGCTACGGCGAGCAGGTGGCGTCGATGTACGATGGCAGCGAGATCTGACCGCCCAACATCGCCCCCCACGAGGACGCCATGTCGCCGTCACTGCCGCCGTTCCACCTCGCCTTCCCCGTCCACGACCTGACGGCCGCCCGGGCCTTCTACGTCGACCTCCTCGGCTGCGGCGTCGGCCGCAGCTCGGACAGCTGGATCGACCTGGACTTCTACGGCCACCAGATCGTCGCCCATCTGGACCCGGACCGCGGCGACGCCATAGCCGCCCGCAACCCGGTGGACGGCAAGCAGGTGCCGGTTCCCCACTTCGGCGCGGTCCTACCCTGGGACACCTGGAACCACCTGGCGGATCGCCTCGGGGCGGCCGGGGTCGACTTCGTGATCGAGCCCTACGTGCGCTTCGCCGGTGAGCCCGGGGAGCAGGGCACCTTCTTCCTCCTCGATCCGAGCGGCAACGCCTTGGAATTCAAAGCGTTCAAGGATCCCGGGCAGCTCTTCGCCACCTGACCCGAGCAACCCGGGGTAACTGCCTCCGGCATTGCCCTTGGCCTGCTCCGGATCGGCACCGGCGGGCGCCATGCTCTACCCATAACGCCGTTCCCGGCAAGGAGGTAGACCATGAACGCAACCGCCGACGGGGTGCCCCACACCCTCCCCGACTCCCCCCACGCCCCGACCTCGCCCTTCGGCCTGCTGAGGGACCGGGCCCGAGTCTTCCAACGCATCGCCGACGGCCAGGACCTCGTCCCGGTGATGGTCCGCTGCCTGGCGACCGCCGGTGCGGGGGCCGCAATCCTCGGGATGGCCCTGGGGAGCTACGCCCACTCCGCCGCCCAGATCCTCGCCTCGACGCTGAAGCTGCCGATCCTCCTCTTAGGCACGGCCCTCCTCTGTTTCCCGGCGTTCCACGTCCTGCAAAGCTGGCGCGCGCCGCGGCCCATGTCACTCCAACGTTCCCTGACCCTGCAGTCCCTGTCCCTGGCTGCGGTCGCCCTGGTATGGGGAAGCCTGGCGCCGCCGATCCTCTTCCTGGTGGGTTCCACCCAGCACTACCGGCTCACCCAGTCGCTGGCGGTTCTGGTCTGCGCCTTCGGCGGTCTGGTGGGCCTCTCGGTCCTCCTCACCGGCTACCGGGAGCTTTGCGACCCGGAGCAGCAGCGTCCGAGCCTCGGCCTCCTCCTCTACGTACTGGTCTTCGGCGCCGTCGGCGGCCAGCTGGCGTGGATCCTGCGCCCCTTCGTCGGCTCCCCGGCCCTGCCCTTCCAGCTCTTCCGCGCTCCGAACCCGGAGGACGGCAACTTTTTCCTCGCCCTCCTGGATCTCCTGGGATGGTGAGCGTCCAAGGCGCCACTCTCACCGGCGCCTCCCTCACCGGCGCCCTCCAGACCAACATGCTGCCGGCGGCCGTCCTGCTGACGGCTGCCCTGCTGACGTGTGGGTGCGCATCCCCCGAAGCCAGGCGGCAGGGTGCCTTCGCACGGGCCGACGCCGCCCTCGCCGCCGGGGACGTCAACCGCGCCGCGGCGATCCTGGGGGCCCAGCTCGCCTACGATCCCCGGGATGTCTCCACCGCCGGCCGGCTGGCGGCCCTGTGGCTCGACGAAGGTCGGCCCCTGGACGCCGTCGCCGCCCTGGAGGCGGTCCCCGCCGACACCGATCCGGGCCCCGAAGTCCGAGCCCTCATGGCCCGGGCCCGCCTCGGCGCGGGGCAGGGGAAGCGGGCCGCGGCCCTCTTCGCCCAGCTCGACGGTCGCTTCGGGGTCGAGCCCCAAGAGCTCGATCGGCTCCTCGAGCTCTTGGCCTGCCGGCCGGAAACCTGGCCGCCGAAGCAGCCGGCGACGTGGACCCGCCGGCTGCTGGACCATCAGCTGCGGGCCGGCTGCCTCGACGCGGCGGTGGAGCTGTGGCGACGGGGTCCGCCGGCCGGCGCCTCGCCCTCCGGCGGACCGGCCCCCGAAGCCCTCCTGGAACGGCTTCTGCGCCGGCTCGTCCTGACCGGGGAGGTGGAGCTGCTGCTCCGCCTGCCCGAACGCGGCGCCCCGCCTGAAACCCCCTGGAAGCTGCTGGCCCGCCACCATCTACTCTTGCAGCGGGGCGCCGAAGGGGAGGCGAAACGGGTGGAGGATCGATTCCTCGACCGCTTCCCCGACCATCCCCAGCGGTTCCGTGTCCTCCTCGTCTCCGCCCGGCGGGAGATACGGGCGGGTCGCTTCGGCGCCGGGCTGGAGCGGGCCCAGGAGGCGGCCGCCCTGGAGCCGTCCCGCATCGGGCCGCTGATCGAGCAGGCCCTGGCCCTGGACGGCCTCGGTCGCCCAAGGGAGGCAGACCGCGTTTTGGAGCAGGCCCTGGCCCTCGAACCCAACAGCCCCGCCCTCCAACGCCTCACGGACCCGCGACGGAAAGGCGGGTCGGCGGCGGGGCGCATCGAGCTGCGCTTCCAGACCGCGGAGGAGTGAGAGAATCCCACCATGACCCAAGAAGCGATCTTGGTGGTGGACGACGATCCCCACATACGCCAGGTGCTCCGCTTCGCGCTCGAGAAGTCCGGATTCCGGGTCGACGAGGCCGCCGACGGCCGCGCCGCCCTGGAGCACTGCCGACAGCGCCGACCGGCGCTGGTGGTACTCGACATCCTGATGCCGGAGATGGACGGCACCGACGTGTGCCGAGCCCTTCGGACGCCGCCCCTCGGGGACGACACGATCCCGATCGTCTTCCTATCCTCCAAGGACGACGAGATCGACCGGGTGGTGGGCCTGGAGCTCGGGGGCGACGACTACGTCACCAAGCCCTTCAGCCCGCGGGAGCTGGTGGCCCGCGTTCGGGCGGTGCTGCGCCGCACGGAACCCCGGGGCGCCGGGGTCGGCGGGGGCGTCGGGGCCGACGGCGGGGCGAGCGTGAACGCGACCGACGGGGATCGCCCCCTCGTCCACGGCGCCCTGCGGCTCGATCCGGGACGCTTCGAGGCGTCCTGGCGGAACCGCGCGGTGCCCCTGACGGTCACCGAGTTCGGCATTCTGCGGACCCTGATGGAACGTCCGCGGAAGGTCTACACCCGCGACGAGCTGATGCTGCGGGCCTACCGGGACCCGGCGGTGGTGAGCGACCGCACGATCAACAGCCACGTCAAACGGCTGCGCCGCAAGCTAGCGGCGGTGGGGGCGAGCCCCATCGAAACGGTCCACGGCGTGGGCTACCGGCTCGGTCCCCAGTCCGCCGAAGCCGAAGAACGGGGGCGCGGATCGGCTGGGGGAGGTCCTTGAAGGGACGGGGGCCTGGGAAGCCTCGGACGCGGTGGCGGCCTCGCCTGCGCACCGTTCTCCTCGCCGTCCACCTCCTCATTCTTGCCCTGCCCCTGGCGGGGATTTCGCTGCTGAGGCTCTACGACAGCCTGCTGATCCGGCAGACCGAATCGGAGCTCATCGTCCAGGGCGCTGTGGTGGCGTCCCTCTACCGGCAGCAGCTGCTCGTCGAGCTGGCCGCCGGGGGCGCCGACCCCAAGGCCTATGGCCGGGTCCTGGTGGCCCCCCAAGTCCCGGACCCCGACAATCCCTTCGACCCTGCCATCCCGGGCCTGGACCTGGCCCGCCACGAGGTGCTGCCCGCCACCCCCGATGCCACGGAACCGGTCGCCGACGCGGGTCCGCTGGCCGCCGCCGCCGGAGGCCGGGTGGCCCCCGTCCTCAAGGAGGCCAAACTCGTTTCCCTGGCGGCCCTGCGGGTGGTGGACCCCAACGGGGTGGTGGTGGCGTCGAGCGGCGACGGCGCGGGCCTCGGACTCCATCACCGAACCGAGGTGGCGGCTGCCCTAGACGGCCTCAAGGTCAGCGTGCTGCGCCGCCGCGACGTCGACGACACGCCCCCCCTCGGCTCCATCAGCCGCGGAACCAAGCTGCGGGTGGCGGTGGCGGTCCCGGTGGTGCGGGGGGATCGGGTCTGGGGGGCGGTGGTGCTGGAGCGCACCCCCCTCTCGGTGCGACAGGCGGTGTACCGGGACAGGCGGTACTTCGTCGGCGGCGGCGCCGCGCTGCTGGTGGCGGTCGCCTTCTTGACCTGGCTCACCACCCGTACCCTGGTTCGTCCCCTACGGGACCTCATCGCCCAGACCGAGCGGGTCCGCCGCGGCGAGCGCGGAGCCGCCGTGCCCCTGGAGCACCCCGGCACCCACGAGGTGGACCGCATCTCCCGCTCCGTCGCCGACATGGCGACGGCCCTCGAACAGCGGGCTGACTACATCGCCACCTTCGCCGCCAACGTCTCCCACGAGCTGAAGACCCCGCTGACGTCAATCCGCGGCGCGGTGGAGCTGCTGCGGGACCACATGGACGAGATGACCCCCGGCGAGCTGCAGCGCTTCCTCGGCATCCTCGAGAAAGACGGGGCGCGGCTGGAGCGCCTCGTCGGACGACTTCTGGAGCTGGCCCGGGCGGACGTCGTGCGGCCGGGGGTCGACTCGGCACCGGTATCGCGGATCCTCGAGGCGATCGCGGAGCGCTTCGCTGCCGGCGGCCTGGACGTCAAGGCAACCTCGGACCGCCCCCTCGAAGCGTCGATGGCGGCGGACGTCCTCGATTCGGTGGTGAGCGCCCTGGTGGAGAACGCCCGGCAGAACGGCGGCGAGGGGGTCCGGGTCCGGCTGACGGCCGGAGCCGCCGGCGATCGGGTGGAGATCCGAATCGCCGACGACGGCCCGGGTATCTCGGAGGCCAACCTACCCAGGATCTTCGACCGCTTCTTCACCACGAGGCGCTCCGAGGGCGGCACCGGCCTCGGCCTGGCCATCGCCAGGGCCCTCGCGGAGGCCCACGGCGGCACCCTGGAGGTCGCGTCCCGGCCCGGCGACACCGTCTTCGTGCTCTCCCTGCCTACCCCTTGAGGCCAGGCCCCAAACGCAACAGCCCCGCCGGAGTTCGGCGGGGCTGTTCTGTCTACGCAGACCGATCTGGGGCCTGAGCTCAGGCGGTACGGGTCTGCTTCTTGGACTCGCGGGCCTCACGGCCTTCGGCGCCGAACCACTGGTTCCAGAGGAGCGCGAAGGGGCTGGCGACGAAGATCGAGGAGTAGGTTCCGATGATGACACCGATCAGCAGCACGAAGGAGAAGCCGCGCATCACCTCGCCGCCGGCGAAGAAGAGGCAGCCCACCACCAACAACGTGGTGCCGGAGGTCAAGATCGTGCGGGAGAGGGTCTGGTTGATCGAGATGTTCATGACCTCCTCCAGCGGCTTGCGGCGATAGCGACGCATGTTCTCGCGAACACGGTCGAAGATGACCACGGTGTCGTTCACCGAATACCCCACCAGGGTCAGGAAGGCGGCGATGGTGGGCAGGTTGAACTCGTAGTCGAACAGCGCGTAGAGGCCGAGGGTGACGAGGAAGTCGTGGAACACGGCCACCAGGGCACCGATGCCGAAGCGCAGCTCGAAGCGGTACCAGATGTACATCAGCATGCCGATGAGCGACAGGGTCACCGCCAAGTAGCCCTTGGTGCGCAGCTCGGAGCCGATCTGCGGGCCGACGTTCTCATTGGCCTGTATCTGGAAAGCGCCGAGGAAGCCGTTGGAGCGGATCACCTCGAAGGACGGGTCCGAAAGGCCTTCGACACCCTGCACCTGATCCCAGGAGGTGAACACGCCGTTCTGCTGTCGGGCCGCGATCACGGCGTCGGCGGTGGCTTCGTAGTGACGGCGGGACTCGTCGGCGTCGGCGGCCTTCCCGTCGGGGTCGACGTTCTCCAGCATCGCCGCCAGGGCGGCGCTGCCGCGCTGGTTGAGGTCCGCCTTGCCCTGGCCGTCGGAGTTGAAGGCGTCGTTCAGGGCTTCAATGATCTCGGTGCCGGTGCCCTCTTCGCTGCCTTCTTTCACCGGCGTCTTGATCAGCACGGAGTTGTCTTCGGCGAGGCCATAGCGCTGGATCGCGGCCTCACGCAGGCCACGGTCCGCCAGGGCCGAACGCAACTCGTCGACCGCCACGGCGTCCCGCATCTTGACGGTCAGCTGGGTGCCGCCCTTGAAGTCGATGCCGAAGTTGAGGCCGCCGAGCACCATGAACTCGACCGCCGCGGTCAAGAGCAGGGCGACGGACACCCAGACGAAGAACTTCCGATACTTCAGGAACGGAATCTTGGATTCGGTAAGGAACTGCATCTTTCCAATCCTCTTGGGGCTCTCGGAAGCTTCAGATCGACATCTTCTCGACCCGCTGACGGCGGGCGTAGAGCAGGTCGAACAGCCAACGGCTGCAGAAGACGGCGGTGAAGACCGACGCGAAGATGCCCACCGACAGGGTGACGGCGAAGCCTCGGATCGGACCGGTGCCGAACATGAACAGGAAAATGGCCGCGATGAAGGTGGTGAAGTTGGCGTCGAGGATCGACGACAGCGCCTTCTCGAAGCCCGAGGCGATCGACGACTTCACGGTTCGACCGGCCCGCAGCTCCTCACGGATGCGCTCGAAGACGAGGACGTTGGCGTCCACCGCCATGCCGATGGTGAGGACGATGCCGGCGATGCCGGGCAGGGTCAGGGTCGCACCGAAGGCGGCGAGGGCCCCGAAGACCAGCACGATGTTGAGGGTCAGCGCGCCCACCGCGTTGATGCCCGTGAGCTTGTAGACGATCAGCATCGCGAGCACCACCAGGAGGCCGCCGAACAGGCCGGCCCGCTCACCCTTCTCGATCGAGTCGCGGCCCAGGCTGGGGCCGACGGTCCGCTCTTCGAGGATCGTCAGGCCGGCGGGCAGGGCACCCGAGCGCAGGACCGTCACCAGGTCCTGGACCTCCTGGACGGTGAAGTTGCCGGTGATCTGACCGCGATCGGTGATGCGGGACTGGATCGTCGCCACCGACATGACCTTGCCGTCGAGCACGATCGACAGACCGCGGCCGATGCTGGCGCTGGTGATGTCGCCGAACTTGCGCCCGCCCTCGCGGGTGAGCAGGAAGAGGACGGCGGGGGCCTGGAATTCGTCGGTGGTGACCTGGGCGGTCTTCAGCTCGCGGCCGGTGATCACCCGCTTGCGTTCGAGGGCCCACCAGCGCTCGCCGAGCTTGCGCTTGGTGTCCTGGTCGCGGATCTCCTCCACCATGACCTCGATGTCGTCCGGCACGCCGCCCGGGAACTGGTCGATCACCTGCTGCTCGGTGTCCCCGGACTGGATCCCCTCCACCGAGAGGCGGAGCTCGAGGAAGGCGGTGTTCTGGATCACCTTCTTGACCCGCTCCGGGTCGTCGACGCCGGGCAGCTGAACGACGATGCGCTCGCTGCCGAGACCCTCGTCGTGGATGACCGGCTCGGACACGCCGAATGCGTCAATTCGGTTCCGGATGGTCTCCCGGGCCTGGTTGACGGCGATTTGGCGGATTTCCTTCTCACCGGAGTTGGTGAGGCCGAACCTCAGCCGGTCGCCGCTGCGGGACATCTCCCAGCCCTGCAGGTAGCGCTCGACATAGTCGTCTTCGAGGCTGTCGTACTCGGTCGACGGCACGCCGGTGACGGCGAAGTTGGAGTTCCCGCGGTCGTGCTCGACTTCGAAGCCCTCGATCTCGCGATCTTCGAGCTCCTGGGTCAAGCCGTCGATGGTGTTCTCCACCTCGGCGTCGATGGCGTCGTCGGTTTTAACCCTGAGCACCAGGTGCATGCCGCCCTGGAGGTCCAGACCGAGGTTGATGGTCTCCCCCGGTGGATAGGCGTTCAGGGCGGCCAAGGCCACCACCACGGCGATGACGAGGCCGCGGATCAGCAGACTACGCTCCATGGTCACTTACCCCCGTTGTCGGCCTGGGTTCCCTCCAGACCTCCGATCGCGCGCTTGGCGACGCGCACTCTGACGTTGTCGGCGAGCTCCAGGAGGACCACGCCGGCGTCGTCGACCTTCACGACCTTGCCGTAGAGGCCGCCGTTGGTGATGACGCGGTCGCCCTTCGTCAGCTCCTCGAGAACCTTGTCCAGCTGCTTCTGCCGCTTGCGGAGGGGCAGGAACCAGATGACGTAGAACACACCGAAAATCAAGAACATCGGAACCAGCGAAAGAAAACCCGCGGGCTCTCCGCCGGCTTGGGCCGGTAGCAAGAACGGCCAAAGATGGGTCATGACTGAAGGTGCTCCTGGAGGGGCTCGGATCGGTCGGATCCGACGGACGGGGGGCGGTCTGGCGCCTGGTGTCCTTGAACTTTGAGCGGATGTCGCGTACTTGCCGCCGCGAATCTTCGGCCGAGGTAGCCGAGCGGCGCCGAAATGCGTCCGGTCAGGGTCGGTGGTCTGAGCCAGCGATCCAGGGGGCTTGGGCCTGCTGATTCGAGGGCTGGACGCCGACGGTCGACAAACGTATCCCCTAGCCGATTTCTCCACGGCTCCGGACTCGACACCTTCTCTCAGATCCCGAGCGAAGTCAAGACGAAACCCCGGGGTCCCGGGTCAGCCTCAGAGGCCTACTCTCGGCCCCCGAGGGCGACCTCCTGGACCTCCACATCGGCCGGCAGGTCGACGTCGAAACGCTGGTCGTCGATGGCCTGGTTGACCACGACGTCATGGAAGTGGAGCTCGGTCACGTCGTCGTCTGGATCGACGTACTTCAGGTAGACCGGGTAGTAGCCCTTGCGGTCGATGTGGAGGGCCATCTCTTTGATGCGCTTGGACACCCGTTCGAACCGGGGGGTCAGGCGGAGGCGGTAGGGCGCGTCCGGCTCCTCGGGAAACGACACCCGCAGGCTGAAGTAGCGCTGCAGGGTTTCGAGGGAGTTGCCGGCGGAGACATATTCCATGACGCGGTCCGCCTGCTTGCCGACGTTGACCCGCTCGGCGCGCCCCAGGTCGCGGTACCAGGTGAGCATCTCACCGCCGCTGATGAGCACCACGGTGTCGACGTCATTTCCGTCGGCGGCCCCCTGGGGGGCGTCCGACTCCCCTTCCACCCGCTCGAAATCCCACCGCACACGGTCGGGGGCGTGGTACCAGAAATAGCCCGTCGACTCCTCCGGCTCCAGCAGCATCAGGCTTTCCTTGTTCTGCGTGAAGCGGGCCTCCATGGTCTCGAGCCGGGACTGCTCGTACTTCACCCGCTCCACCAGGAGCTCCAGGCGCTCGTCGAGGGGCAGATCCGGAGCTTCGGGGTCGGGGGGAGCCTTATCCCCCAGGGCGGCCCCGGGGACGAGGATCAGCGACAACACGGCCGCGAGGACCAGCAGAGCCCGCCCAAGGTGGCGGCGGTTGGCAGCGGGGCGGCCGACGGCGGGGTGGGAGGGCGGCGGGGCTAATGCGGAGTCGAAAGCGGTGCATGAGGATCGGTATTCCATGACGTCTAGCATCGTAGCGCGGCCCCCCAGGCCAGGCAAGGACCCCCGATTTCACCCCATTCTCCGCCGCTCCGAAGCCGCCTCCGGGCATCCCTTGACACTCCCGAAATCGTAGTGCTACCGTCGCCGCCCTCAGACGAAGGGAAGCTGCTGCTGCGCAGCTTCGATCTCACAAGCTCTGGATGAGGATCCTCGAGCATGGCGAAGTCAAAGCTCGGCACCAAGTGGGACTGCTACTCCTGCGGCGCTAAATTTTACGATTTCGGAAAGCCCGACGCCATCTGCCCCACGTGCGGCGCCGACCAAAGAAACCCGGACGCCGAGGAAAAGGCACCGCCCCCCGAAGAAGAGATCCTGGTCGACGACCTCGTCGAGGACGAAGACGAAGAGATCGACGAAGTCAAAGAGCTCGGCGACCCCGGAGACTCGGACGACCGGGACTCGGATGACGAAGACTCGGACGAGGACGACCGGGACGATCTTCGGGATCGGGATGATCTCGACGACGGCGACGACCTCGACGACGACGATCTCGAGCTCGACGACGATTGACGGCGGGACCGGCGATCCCTTCCCTGCCTGATCCGCTCCCCGGCGATCCAAAGGGTCACCGCGCTGTCCTCGCCTTCGGGCTCGGCAGCAACCTCGGGGACAGGCGGGGACACCTCCGCTGGGCCATCGAGCGCCTCCAAGCGAGCTTCGGCCCCCTCGAGGTCGCCCCCGTCTACGAAACCCGTCCCCTCTCGGCGATCCCCCAGCCGGACTTCCTGAACACCGTCGCCGTGGCGCCCTTGGGGGGCACCGTCGACGGTCTATACCCCCGGCAGATCGTCGCCGAGCTGAAAGCCCTGGAGAGGGCCGCCGGGCGACGTCGGGGCCCCAGACATGGGCCCCGCCCCCTCGACCTCGACCTTCTGCTCCTGGGCGACGCGACGGTGGACCTTCCGGAGCTCGCCGAATCCCCCGATCCCGGTCACTGGCGGGGCGCCGTGACGGTACCCCACCGCGAGCTGCGGAGGCGGCGGTTCGTGCTCGCGCCATTGGTGGATCTGCGGCCGGCCCTCGCCCTCCCGCCCGATGGCAAGAGCGCCGCGGAGCTGCTGGCGACGCTGCCTCCCCAGGGCGTCCGGCGCCTCGACTGATCACCGGTCCGTCGCGATCCGGCGCCCCCAGAAGCGATCACCCCGGGCCGGGTTCCTCTTTCTGCCTGAACGGTCAGGGTGTAGCATGTCCCGTGACCGACCCACCGCCACCCCGCCGCGGCGCGGGTCGCAACCGCGATCCGTCGATGGGCCGGAACCGACGCACGATGAACCTTCGCTCTCCACAACGCCGCCTTCTGCTTTTCCCGCTGTCGGACGAGGTGCACTTTCCGCTCACGGAGCTCCGCCTCCACGTCCTGCGCCACGACTACTGCGGCATGGTTCGGGACCTGCATCGGAGGGAAGGTAGCCGGGGTCAGCTCGGGATCGTGCTGCTCAAACCGGACTGGCCCGGAGGCGGCGCACCGCCGGTCTACGCCGCCGGCACCGCCGCCCGGCTGATGGGCCTCGCCGAGCTCGACGACGGCTGCGAGATCGTCCTCCGCGGGGAGTTCCGATTCGAGCTAGAGAAGGAGGTCTCCGGCCATCTGGGCCGTGAGGCCCTGGTACGGCCGGTGACCGAGCCTTCCTTGAGCGAGCAGGATCCGGACGTCCTCCACCTGCGGCAGGAAATCCTCCAGCGCACCTCCAGGCTTTCCGAAGAGCTCGGGAACCGCTTCGATCTCGGGGCCGACGAGATGCGGGACCTGTCGGGGGACCTGACCTTCGAGGCGATGGTCAACCATCTCGCCGCCAACATGGAAATGTCCCCCGTCCGCAAGCTCCAGCTCCTGAGGCACACCGTGTCGGAGCGGGCCCTCCACCTGCTGACCATCCTGCGCAGCCGTCAGCAGGTCCTCGATGTCCTCCGCCCCTACCGACACCTGGCGGCCGACGCAGAACGAAACTAGCTGCTACGAACCCAGTTCCAGGGAGCGACATGCTTTCGATCCGCGATCCCATCCACGGTTTCATAAGGCTCGACGACCTGGAGACGGCGCTGATCACGACGCGGCCCATGCAGCGGCTGCGGTTCATCCATCAGCTGGGGCTGACCTTCCTCGTCTTCCCCGGCGCCGAGCACAGTCGCTTCAGCCACGCCCTCGGGGTCATGCACCTGGCGGGCCGCATCTACGACGCCGTCGCCGCCAAGAGTCGGGGCCTGTTGCCGGAGGGTAACTGCCGCGAGCGCAGATTGGTTCGGGTCGCGGCGCTGCTCCACGACATCGGCCATGCCCCCTTCAGCCACTCGGCCGAGGAGCTGTTCGCCGGCGGCATCGATCACGAGGACATGACCTGCCTCCTGCTCGACAGCCCCGAGATCCAGGACATGTTCGTCCGCCACGGCGACGACCTCGAGGTGGACGCCGTCAAGCGAGTTCTGGCCAAGGAGGGGGATCCCGTGGAGTTCCTCCTCTCCGAGATCGTCACCTCCGAGCTCGACGTCGACAAGATGGACTACCTGCGCCGGGACTCCCTGTTCTGCGGCGTGCAGTACGGCAGCTACGACCTCGAACGCCTGGTGGAGACCCTGGTGCTGATCGAGGACCCCGCCGACGGCAAGTGGCGTATCGGCGTCGACCACGGCGGCGTCCATGCCCTCGAAGCCCTGGTGATGGCCCGCTACTACATGTTCACCCAGGTGTACTTCAACGTCACCAGCAAGGTGATGGAGCTTCATTTCAACGAATGGCTGCGCCGCGGCGGCATCGAGTGGCCGGACGACCCCGAGACGTTCCTGGAACACGACGACATCTCCGTCCTGGCCCTGATGCGGGGGTCCACCGACCCCCACGCCCGCGCCATCGTCCACCGCGAGCGCTTCGAGCTGGCCTTCGAGACGGAGGAGCACCTCTCCCACGAGCGCAGGGAACGTTTCCTCGCCCTCCTGCCGGAGCTCAAGGCCACCTTCGGCGACGACCGGCTGCTGGTGGACAACTCCGCCAAGGATCCCCACCGCCTCGAAAAGAACCGCGTCTGGGTCCGTCGCTACGACGGATCGCTGCAGCCCATGGCCAAAGCCAGCGACTTCATCGGCCAGCTGTCGCGTATCGATTGCTTCCGGGTCTACGCGCCCGAAGCCCTCAGGCGAGACGTATCGTCGGCCATCGCCGACACCTGGGGCTCCGCCTGATCGGCACCCGAACCCCGGACATAGGAGACAGCCATGGGATTTCTCGACCGAATGCTCAGCGACCTCGTTGGGGACGCCACCGGCCTCAATCCGCGCACCGTCCGTCGCGCGGTGAAGATGGTGGGGGGCAAGAACATCGTCATGGCGGGGGTCGGCGCCGCACTCGCCGGCGGCATCGCCACCGCCGCCAACCAGAGGCAAGGTGGACAGCCCGCTCAGGGGGGCGCCTGCCCCAGTGACCGCTGGTCCGGCGGGCCCGCAGCCCCGCACCCCCCCACCCCCCCGGCACCCCAACCCCCTGGACCCACCCCCGCGCCCCCCCCCCCC
>JBCDIS010000056.1:0-40256 GCA_038748685.1 Acidobacteriota bacterium
CACGGCCAGCGGGACGCCGGGGACGACGCCGGGGACGGGTTCACCATCGAGGTGCTGAACAACGGCTCGGTGGTGGACACGATCGTGTCGATCGGCGACGTGACCAACGCGGCGGCATGGACCAGCGTGTCGACGGTGGTGGCGAACCCCGGCGACGTGCAGATCCGAGTCCGCGCGACGGACGGGACCGGAGGCGGCGATATCGTGGAAGCCGGCATCGACAACGTGCGGATCACGCCGACGACTCCTCCTGCCTGCGTGGTGGAGGAAGGTTTCGAGTCGGGTAGCGCGGGCTGGGTGAACGACGGCGCGTCGACCTGCACGACGGGTGCTTATGTGTCGGGGAACCCGACGAACCCGGGCGGCGGCCAGCAGATCGTGGGCTCGAACACGGGTACGGGCTCGCTATTCACCGGAGTGAACACGGCTGCGGGCACGAACGACGTGGACGGCGGGAACTGCATCCTGCGTTCGCCGACGTGGTCGGTTCCTTCGGCGTCGACGCTGTCGGTGGCGTACTGGCACGGTCAGCGTGACGCGAACGACGATCCGACCGGGGACTTCTTCCTGCTGGAGGTGTCGACGGACGGCGGCGCGACGTTCACGACGCTGGCGTCGACCGGTGACAGCGCGTCGACGGCGACATGGACGACGGCGACGTCGGCGATCGCCGCGGGATCGGACGTGCAGCTGCGGGTGCAGTGCTCGGACGGCACCGCCGGCGGCGATCTGGTGGAATGCGGCATCGACGACGTGTCGATCTGCGCTCCCTGATCCCGAGACCCTTGGAACAGAGAAGCCCCCCGCGATTCTTCTGGTCGCGGGGGGCTTCGTCGTTCCAGCTGGCCGGCGGCTCAGCTTAGGGGAAGACGGTCGACCAGGCGCCGAGGCCGCCGTTCTCGAAGCCGTCCCGGAACAGGCTCCGCTCCACCGGGAGTCGGAGATAGTAGACGTCCTGCTCGCCGTTGAAGGTGGCGGCCCAGGCGAGGTGGACGCGATCGTCCTCCGACACCAGGTGGTAGTAGTCGCCGAGCTTCTGCTGCTGGGGCCAACCCAGGTGAGGGTCGAAGGCGGGGGACAGGGCTTCACTGACGGACCAGGTGGCGCCCCCGTCCTCGGAGGAGGCGTAGCGCAACACCGAGAGGACCCCGCCGGGATCGCTTCGGGTGTCGTTCCAGACCGCGTCGAGACGGCCCCCCGGGGCGATACCCAGGGTCCCAAACCACTGCCAGCCTTCGGTTCCGGGGTCGTCGTCCACCCGAACCGGCGGGGACCAGGTGACGCCGCCGTCGGTGCTGCGGGCGGAGTAGACGCTCAAGGGGTCGGGGCCGGGGGGATTCACCGAGGCGAGGACGTGGACGTCGCCCCGCCGCGGCCCCGAGGGCACCACGTCGATCCAGATCTGCCCCAGCATGCCCCCCGGATTGGGGCCCGTGTAGGCCCAGGGCTCGCCGCCGAGGTCCACCGCGGTGGAGCCGTCGAAGGCCATGGGCAGGCCCGGATCCCGCAGGCTGGTGGAGCGGGCGACGACGATGCTGTCCCCCGAGGGATCGGCCCCGGCGACGTAGACCTCGCCGTCGGGTCCGGTGGCGACGCTGGCCCAGTAGGGGGAACCCGGAACCGGTATCGGTTCCCCGAAGGTCGCTCCGCGGTCTAGGGAACGGTTGAAGTGATCTCCACCGCAGCAGCCGATGCCGGTCCGCCACACGGTGTAGAGGTTGTCGGACCCGGCGCCGGAGGTGCGGTCCACCGTCATCCACGCCTTGTCGCCGCCGCCGGCGTCGACGGGGGGCCCCCACGAGGCGCCGGCGTCTCCGGAGGCGAAGACGTCGCAGGTGAAGGAGTTGTCATCCGCCACCTCCAGGCTGTTGTAGAAGAAGCGCCCGGAACGATCGGCGACCAGGACCGGGTCCGAGCGGAAGACGCCGGCGTCGATCACCCCGGCGGTCCAGCTGGCGCCGCCGTCGGTGCTGAAGGCCCACCCCCCTTGGCGGAAGTTGCTGGCGATGTTGTCGAATTGACGCCAGCCGATGGCGATGCGGTCGGGGTCCGCCGGGTCGACGGCGATGGAGGGCTCGTTGGCGGCGTCCCCCAGGAGGTTCATCCCCAAGGCGTCCACGTTCACCTGCACGCTGACGTGGCCGCCGCGGACGATCCGAGCCCCGGGGGACCTTCCGCGGTCCGGCGGCGGTGGCAGATAGGGGTCGTCGGGGGCCTCCAGGTAATGGGTGGACGGGCCCGCCTGGGGAGAAGGCTCTGCCGCTGGCTCCGCCGCGGCCGGCTCCGCTGAGACCGGCGCCGCCGAGCCCAGGGCGACGAGGGCGGCCCCGAAGATGAGGCCGCGGGCGTTGGTGCGGTCCTTGCTCATGGGAACACCGACGACCAGGCGCCGAGGTTGCCGCCCTCAAAGCCGTCCCGGAACACCAGGCGGTTGGCCTCCAGGCGCAGGTAGTAGACGTCCTGCTCACCGTTGAAGGTGGCGGCCCAGGCGAGGTGGGCGTAGTCGTCGTCGGAGACCATGTCGTAGTAGTCGCCGAGCTTCTGCTGTTGGGGCCAGCCGACGTGGGGATCGAAGGCGGGGGAGAGGGCTTCGTTCACCGACCAGGTGACGCCCTCGTCTTCGGAGGAGGCGTAGTAGAGCTCCGAGAGGAAGGTGACGCCGGAGGTGTCGGCGCGGGTGTCATTCCAGACCGCGTCGAGCCGACCGTCGGGGGCGACGGAGAGGGTCCCGAACCACTGCCAGGCATCGCCGGCGTCGTCGTTGACCCGCACCGACGGGCTCCAGGTGACCCCGCCGTCGGTGGACCGGGACGTGCGCACGTCGAGGGGATCGCTGCCGGGGGGATCCACCGACGCCAGCACGTGGACGTCGCCCCGGCGGGGGCCTTCCTGCACCACCGCCACCCACACCTGCCCCAGCAGGCCGACGGGGTTCGGGCCGGTGGCCGGCACCACCTCGCCGCCGAGGTCTACCGTCGCGGAGCCATCGAAGGACATCGGCTGGCCGGCGTCGTCGAGGGTGGTGGAACGGGCGACGGCGATGCCGCCGCCGCTGCGGGCCCCAGCCACGTAGACCTCGCCGTCCGGGCCCACCGCCACGGTGCCCCAAAATGGCGTACCCGGCACGCCGATCGGCGCTTCGAAGCTCGCCCCTCCGTCCACCGAGCGGTTGAAGTGGTCGCTGCCGCAGCAGCCGAGGCCCGAGCTCCAAATCTGGTAAAGGTGGGGATTGCCGCGGCTAGGGGTGGGGTCCACGGCCATCCATGCTTTGTCGCCGCCGAAAGCGTAGATTTCAGCGCCCCAGGAGGCGCCGCCATCGCCGGAGCTGAAGACGTCGCAGGAGAACTGACCGTTGCCCACCTCGTGGTTGTTGTAATAGACGCGACCGGCGCTGTCGGCGGTGAGGATCGGATCGGAGCGGAAAACCCCAGCGTCGATTGTCCCGGTGGTCCAGGTGGCGCCTCCGTCGGAGGTCCAGCCGTAGCCCGCCTGGCGGAAGTCGCTGGCGATGTTGTCGAACTGCCGCCAGCCGATGGCGATGCGGTCCCGGTCGTTGGGGTCGACGGCGATGGAGGGCTCGTTGGCGGCGTCGTTGGGGATATTCATGCCGGCGCCGTCGACGTTCACCTGCACGCTGACGTGGCCGCCGCGGATGATCCTTGCGGCGGGGGTTCGGGCCAGGCCCTCGGCCGGCGGGAGGTACGGGTCGCCGGGGACCTCCCGATACGACTGGGGATCGAGGGGCATCGGGGCCGGGGCGTCCGCGGTCGGTGCGGCGGCGAGGGCGAGCAGGAGAAGAGCGAGGCTCGGGGACATGGGGACTCCTAGGGCATTCGAGGGTAGTGGGGGGACCGTTTGTAAACGCGCGGGTTCTCGGGTCTCTCCGTAGCTCAGCTTGGCTGCGGCGGCCGGGAGGCGGAGAGCGGTCCATCCAGATGGGGGCGGGCCTCGGGGTCGTCCAAATAGGTCGTGATGGGACTCGAGACGAGCACCGCGTCGTCGAGGAAGTTGGCGTGGCGGAGACGGCGGGGGTCGTCGAGCCAGGGCGATAGTGCAGCAGCCAGCTCCTCCGGCCGGTCGACGAAGGAACGACGGATCCGAGTCGTCTCGGCGTCCAGGACCAGGTCGTAGTCGAACCCCCACTCCTCTTCCGTGAACCGCGCCTCGTGCTCCAAATAGCGAACCTCGTAGCCGCGTACGGCGGAAGGTTCTCTCAGTCGGTCGCCGTTCCAGGCTTCGGGGATTCCGCGACGCTGGAGAGAAGGGGTAGAACCACCACGAAGGCCCGCCGCTCCGGATCCCCGGCATCGAGCTCGGCGGCGACTTCACGATTTCGATGCAGTAGGGTCAGGGTCTGGATGGGCAAAGACATGGGAGCTTCTCCAGAAGCTTGGCCAAGGTGCTGGTTTGGGCGACCGAGGGTCAGGGTGGATGTATACTGCGCCGTCTCATGGCGGTTTCGCAACCCAATGGCCGATCGAGGGACTCCGAGCCCCTAGGGTTTGGAGCGAAGGTCCACGGTTTTCGACGCGGCGCGGTCAGACTCTTGCTGGGCGTGACCGTTTTGCTGTGGACCGCGTGTGGCAAGCCGGACCGCTCCGGCTGGAACGTCCTTCTGGTCACCTTCGATACGACCCGTGCCGACCACCTGGGCTGCTACGGCAACGAGGACATCCAGACTCCCCACCTCGACCGCCTCGCGGCGGAGGGGGTGCTTTTCGAGCACGCCTACTCCAGCGTGCCGATCACCGCGCCGTCCCATTCGACGATCCTCACCGGCCTCTATCCGACGGGCCACGGCGTTCGGGACAACGGAATGTTCGTCCTCGGTGATGCCAACGTCACCCTGGCGGAAACCCTCAAGGGTTTGGGCTACGGCACGGCGGCGGCGGTGGGCGCCTTCCCCCTCGCGTCCCAGTTCGGCCTTGCCCAGGGCTTCGACCTGTACGACGACCATTTCACCCTGCCCTACGAAGATTTCCGGGGGCAGCGGGTGGTGAGCAAGAGCCGGATGTTCTTCGACGAACGTCCGGCGGAGCTGGTGAACGAGCCCCTCATGGCCTGGCTCGACGAGCACCACGAAAGCCCCTTCTTCACCTGGGCCCACTACTTCGACCCGCACCTGCCGGTCGAGCCGCCGCCCCCCTACGACCAGCTCTACGTGGCGGATCCGTACCTCGGTGAGATCGCCTACGCCGATGAAGCCCTGGGACAGCTACTGGCGAAGCTCGAAGACCTCGGAATCGCGGATCGGACCGTGGTGGTGATGACCGCCGACCACGGCGAGGGGCGCGGCGAGCACAACGAGCTCACCCATTCGACCCTGGCCTACAACACCACCCTGCACGTGCCGCTGATCGTAAGAGTCCCCGGCATGGAGGGGGGACAGCGGGTGGCGGAGCGTGTGGGCACCGTCGACATCGTGCCTACGGTCCTCGACCTGCTGGGGGCCGCGGTTCCGGAGATCGTCCACGGCCGCAGCCTGCTGCCGGCGATGACCCGGGACGAACGGAGTGGAGACGGCGGCTCCGGGAGGAACCTGGAGCCCCAATACGCCGAGACCCTGTCCCCCAGGCTGTCCCACGGACTCGGGGAGCTGCGGGTCCTGTTCGACCGCGGCTACAAATACATCTTCGGCCCCAGGCCGGAGCTCTACCGCCTCGAAGACGACCCCCGGGAGCTCAACGACCTGGTCGACGAGGAGCCGGAGATCGCCCGCGTGATGAGGTCCCGCCTAGAACGCTTCGTCCAGGACCACGCGATCGAAGACGTCAGCGACCGGGTCGAGCTGGACGACGAGTCGAGGAGGCGGCTCGAGGCCCTCGGCTACATCTCCTCCGCCGGCGGCGAGACGAAGGTGAACGAGCGCCTAGACGGCTCCGGGGTGCCCCCCCAGGATCGGGTGGCCGACATCAACGAGGTGAGCAGCGCCAAGAACGAGCTATTGCACGGCCGGCCCCTCGCCGCCCTCGGCCTGGCGGAGACCCTGCTGCGCAGAGCGCCGGAGAACGTGTACTACCTGCAGATTCAGGCGACGGCGCAGCAGCAGTTGGGGCGCCTCGACGACGCCATCGAAACGATCGAGTCGATCCTCCGTCTGGATCCCCACGGGCTGCCGAAGCAGGACCTCGTCCTGCAGATGGTGGAAGCCCTCTACCAGGACGGCCAGGGGCAGCGGGCCCGGGCCCTGCTCGCCGAGCAGCAGGGGGTGGCGCCGACCCCCCTGGGGCAGTGGTACCTCGCCAGCCTGGCGGCGTCGGCCGGGGATCGGGAGGCGCGTGTTGGTGCCCTTCGAGAGGCCCTGGAGCTGGACGAGTCCTTCGCCCCCGCACGGGTGGACCTGGCGGTTCACCTCGCCCAGGGGGGAGACCTCGACGGGGCTGCGGAGGAGATCGAACGGGCCCTGGTGGACCGGCCCTACTACGCCAAGGGCCACTACAACTACGGAGTCCTGTGGTTGCAGCGGGAGCGCCCGGAGCGGGCCCTCGGGCCCCTCCAGCGGGCTACGGTGCTCCACCCATCGTACCTCCAAGCCCACCACGCCGCCGTGTCCGCGGCCCTGGCGACCGGGGACCGGCGGGTCGCCGCGGAGCATGTGGAACACCTCCGTCGCCTCGCCCCGGACAGTCCCCTGACCCGTGAGGCCCAGCTGTGGGTCGACGGCGGGGGAGCCAACGATCCCAGCTGAGTCGAGACCCAATCCAATGCGAGACCCGATCCCTGCGGCAAAGCCCGGCCCTTCGATCCGCCGACCCTCCCCACGTACCGTCGCAGCAGGGTTTGCCCTCTTCGCCGCGGCCCTGTTGGGTACGGCGTGCTCCGGCCCCGCCGACGGGCCCGCCTTTGACCGCGCCGGCGCCTTGGCGGACCCGGCCACCGTGGCGGTGTACGAGGGTGGCAGGATCACCCGCGACGACCTGGACCGGTCGATCCTGGCGATGCCCCCGGCGGATCGAAACGAGTTCGGAGCGTCGAACCCTGAGCGCTACCGGGAGCTGGCGCGGGACCTCGCGGTGGACCGCTTGCTGTCGGCGGAGGCCGTCGACTCGGGGTTCACCGAGGCCGACGGATATACCGAGCAGCTGGAGGAGATCCGGCGCCAGGTCGTGGTCCAGCAGGGCCTGATCGACGAGCCCCCCGCCTTCGAGCCCCCCACCGACGCCGAGATCCAGGAGCGGTACGAGATGTCCCTCGACGCGGTGGGGGACGTGATCCAGCGGTTCGTCCTGACGATCTTTCGGCGGCGGGCGGCGGGGCAGGATCCGGCGCCCCTGGTGGCGGAGATGGAGGATCTACGGCGGCGGGTGGCGGCGGGGGAGAGCTTCACGGTCCTCGCCCGCGACCACAGCGACTCTGAGTCGCGGCACATGGACGGTGCCGTCGGCTGGGTGCGTCGCGGACAGATGCCCCCCGACCTAGATCGGATTCTCTTCAGCTTGGAAGAAGGGGTGCCCAGCGAGCCCGTCGTCACCGCTGAAGGGGTCCATCTCTTCTACATCGAGACGGAGCTTGACGGCACAATCCCCGAACCCGAGGCGGTGGCGGACAAGATTCGCCAAACCCTGGTCCAGGAGCGCCGTGCCCTCGCGCTTCAGAATCTGGTGACCTCCACCGAGCTTCCGCCGGGCGCCTTGGTCCCGTCCGACGCCGAGCTTCGGGAACTGCTAGGCAACAGCGACGAGGATACCCTGCTGCTGAGGGTGGGGGACGCCGAGCTGCGGCTCGGTGAGCTGCGCGGGAAAGTCGCCCAGCGGCTGCGGCAGGATGCTGCGGAAGCCCAGTCCCCGGGGTCGCTGGCGGTCGCCATCTTCAACGGCATCAAACAGCGGGAGATTCTCTACACCCGGTTCTCCGGTCTCGATCTGCCGCCGGAGATCCAGGCGAGGTTCGATCGACAGGAGGAGATCTTCCGCGTCCAGCGCTACGCCGAGCACCGCGTCGATCAGGAGATCGCTTCCCGGGGGGAGGCCCTCCAAGCGTTCTACGATCGGCACCGCAACCGCTTCGTTTCCTTGCTGGAGGTGAAGCTCGAAGCCTTGGTGGTCCCCCTCGGCGACGCCCCCGGGCGGGTCATGGCGGTGCTGGAGTCGCGGCGCCCGGAACTGGCCTCCGGTGACCTCCAGATGAAGGACCTTGCGACGGAGGTCGGCGGCGAGGTCCAGGTGACCGAGCGGGTGGACATCAATACCCTGATGGGCCATCGGGCGAAGGCGGCCTTCTTCGCCCCGTCCCTCGGCGTCGGCGATGTGTCGCCACCGTACTCCACCGGGCAATCCATCGAGATTTTCCGGGTCCTGGAGCGCCGGGAGCCCGAGCCCCTGGCCCTCGAAGCGGCTCGGGAGCAGGTCCACCTCGCCTACCGTGAGCGCCACGGTCAGCAGATCTACGACACCTTGGTGGCCGACCTGTTGGCCTCGGTGGGCTTCGAAATCGCTGAGGAGAACCTCGGGGCGTTCGTCGAGGGGCGAAACCCGCCGCCGTCGTCGACGGGGGAGGGCAACGGTTCGGAGTAGACTGGGGACGGCGTCCCAACAATCCACCGTCGGAGTCCCGGAATTGCCGGGGCGGAGGTTTCCATGCCCGTGATCCCCAAGAGCTTCCCGTCCCGCCCCCGAAGCGCCCTCCGATTGAGGAAATCCGCGCCCATCGCCCTGGGGGCGCTGATGGTCGCCCTGCTGCCCTCGGCCCCGGCGGCGGCGGGGGCCCCGGCGGTCCTCTTCACCGACGCCACCGCGGACGCTGGCTTGACCTACCAGCACGGGGACGTGCCCCCCACCGACCTCGCCCAGTTCATGGGGGGAGGGGTGGCGGCGGGGGACTTCGACGGGGACGGCTGGGTCGACCTCTACGTCGTCGCCGGCACCGCCGGCACCAACCTCCTGCTGCGCAACCTCGGGGACGGCACCATCGAGGACGTCGCCGCGGCGGCGGGGGTGGACCTCACGGGGACCGCCGGTTCCGGTCCCACCTTCGCCGACCTCGACGGAGACGGTCACCTCGATCTGGTGATCGGCGACCCCCGGGGCGGCCAGCCCTGGCTGTTTCGCAACCGCGGGGACGGCACCTTCGAGGACCGCAGCGCCGGTTCCGGGCTGCCGGTGTTTCCAAGGGTGTTCTCCATCGCCGCCGGGGACGTGGATCTCGACGGCGACCTCGACCTCTTCTTCTCCCAGTGGAACGTCGATCCGGCGGACGTCCTATGGCGCAACGACGGCGGCCTGACCTTCAGCTCCGCCACCGCCGAGGTCCTGGGTGCCGCCAACGACGCTCTGCTGCGCACCTTCACGCCGAACTTCGTCCACCTCGATGACGACGGCTGGCCCGACCTCGTGGTCGCCAGCGACTTCGACAACAGCCAGGTGTTGCTCAGCAACGGCGACGGCACCCTGCGGCTGGCGACGGATCCGGCGGTCATCGTCGACCAGAACGGCATGGGGGCGGCGGTGGGGGACTTCGACGGAGACGGCCATATGGACTGGTTCGTTTCGAGTATCTACAACCCGTCGGATCCGTTCTACCAGTTGGGCAACCGCCTCTATCGAAACCTCGGTGACGGTACCTTCGACGACGTGACGGAGACCGCCAAAGTGAAGCACGGCCACTGGGGTTGGGGCTCCTGCATGGCGGACCTCGACAACGACGGCCTGCTCGACATCTTCCACGTCAACGGTTGGCGGGATCCGCCCTACGACACCGACCCGGCCCGACTTTTCCTCCAGGGGCAGGACGGCTCCTTCGCCGAAGAGGCCGACGCCTGCGGGGTGGACGACCCCGGCCAGGGACGGGGGGTGGTCTGTTTCGATTACGACCGAGACGGCGACCTCGACCTTTTCGTCGCCAACAACTCAGGGGCGCCGCGCCTGTTCCGCAACGACGGCGGTGTGGCCCTCGGCGGCCTGGTCACGGTGGCCCTGCGGTCCGGCGGCGACAATCCTTTCGGTGTCGGTGCGAGGCTGACCCTGGAGAGCGACGGGCAACTTCAAGTCCGGGAGATGCGAGCCGGCAGCCACTACGCGTCCCAGAATCCGGCGGAGGTCTACTTCGGTCTCGGATCCGCCGAGGGCGCGGAGATACTGACCGTGGGGTGGCCGAACGGATCCCGCTCCGTGGCCACCGGCCTGGCGGCGGGGGAACGTCTCGTGGTGGACCGAAGTCTCCTGTTCTCGTCGAGCTTCGAAGCCGGCTCCCTGGTGGGTTGGTCGCAGATCTTCCCGTAGAACTCGGATTCACCCTGGCCGGACGGGGAACCCTATGGTACTTTCAGCCTTAACACTTGTTATAGGGCCGAAATCTCGTTGATCGGCCGGACCCTGTCTTGGACGAAGGACTGTTTGGACCCCAAGGAGAGCCTCATGCGGAAGTTCGTGATCCCGGCCATTGTCTGCCTGCTGGCGTGCGCCCCCGCCGCCCTGGCCCAGGTCGAAGGTGTGACCATGGAAGAGTACGAAGCCATGACGACGGAAGAGCGCAAGGCTGCCAAAGCCGAAGCCGTCGCCAACCACGTGCCCTTCACCGGTACCCTGAAGACCGGCATCGACACCAACCCCCCGGCGCAGCCGCAGCCCACCGCCGCCCGCGCCACGATGGGCACCATCACCTATGACGCCGGCGTCTTCGACACCGTGCCCACCCAGCCCGCTGGAATCACCGACATCCTGTCCTTCGGCAACCAGTTCAACACCCAGAACGGCGGCCCGATCCCGGCGCCGACGGTCACCGTCACCCAGATCGCGGTCTGGCCGGCCCTGATCGACGGTGGTACGTCCTCCGGCTCCGGCTTCATGACCATCTTCGGTCCGGTCAACACCGCCGGCACCAACGCCGCGCCGGTCAATTCCACCAACCAGCCGGACCTGCAGCCCGGAGCCTGGAACACCGTCGCCCAGAGCGGCGTGATTCCCACCACCGGCACCGCCGCGTCCTTCCTCATCGGCATGTTCGGCGCCGCCAGCGGCGGCCCCGGCACCCCGTGCGACGGCGACTGCCCCGGTTTCGACACCGGTGACACCGTCGGCGGGCAGGGTTTCCACGCCATGCACATCGACGACTTCAGCGGCGGCGACTTCGGCACCATTTCGAACGCCAACGCGCTGATCCGCGCCATCGGCAACGTGGTCCCGGTGGAGCTCCTCACCTTCTCGATCGAAGGCAACTGAGATCGAAGGTAGCCCCCGCCTCCGTACGCGGAGCGCGGCCCCGAAGGCCCGGCGTCCTAGCCGGGCCTTCGGCGTTTCAGGGGTCCCCGACGTCGTCGACGGCTTCGGACCCGTCGTTCCCCAGGGAGTCCAAGAGGGTTTTGAGGGCGGGCTGGTCCGGCATGCGTTCCAGGTCCTTCTCGAGGGCGCCCCTCGCCTCAGCTGAGCGGCCGACGGAGATCAGGGCGGTGGCGTGGGCCCGGGCGACGGCCGGGTCCCCAGGGTGCTGGGACCGGAGGCCCGCCAGCAGGTCCAAGGCCTCCTTTGAGCGTCCGCTGCGGAGAAGGATCTCCGCCCGAAGCCCCCGCGCCGCCACCGAGGAGGGGTCCGCTTCGAGGGCCCCTTCCAACGCCAGCTCCGCGCCGCCGACATCACCCAGCATCAGCGCCGCCCGTGCCTCCAGCACGAGAACCCTCGGTTCGCCTGGGAAGGTGGTCTTGATGTCCGCCAGGCGTTCCTGGGCCTTCCAGGGTCGGCGCAGCTCGACCAACAGCTGGGAGAGCTGGAGGCTCGCCTCCAAGTTGCTGGCATCCGCCGCGACGGCCCTCTGGAAGCGTTCAAGGGCGAGGGCGAGATCCCCCGCCCGCCGCGCCCGGAGTCCAGCCCGTAGGTGGTCCTGGACCCCGGTGGCGAGGGCGTCCATCTCGTGGAGCCAAGGATCGGCGAGGCGCAGGGACCCGTGGCGGCGGTTGTCGTCAGGCAGCCGCTCCAAAAGGGCCTCCGCCAGCCGCCCGTTGCCGTCCGCAAGGTGGCTCCGCGCCAGGGCGTAGAGCAGCGGGGCGGCGTCGGGTTCCAGGTCGAGGGCCCGTTCCAGAAGCGGCCTGGCGTCGCCGGAACGCCCCTCCGCCAGGGCCACCTTGGCGAGTCCGTGGAGGGCCACCGTCATGCCTCCGTTCCGGTCCAGGGCCCGTCCGTAGGCGGTCTCCGCCTCCCGCAAGCGATGGTGGTCGAGGTGGATCGCGCCGGTCCAGGCCAGCGCCGGAGGATACGGAGCGGGCTCGGTGGCCTCGATCACCCGGCGATACTGCTCCAGGGCCTCCTCCCCCCGGCCCCTGAGGCGATGTAGGGTGGCCAGGTGGTAGGCCCAGCGCGGTGCCCTGGGGTCCAGCTCGGAGGCGATCTCGAAGGCGGTGACGGCGCCGGTGTCGAATCGGTAGGCCTGGTACCAGAGGCCGAGCTGACCGTAGGCGCGCCCCCGTGCGGCCCGCGGGTCCTCGCTGCCATCCGCCTCCGCTAGGCTGAGTTCGAAGTCGGCCCGCACCTGGGCATACTGATCGCGGACGGAGCGGTCGGCCCCGGCGAGACCCGCCGGCGCCGGTACCGACGGGGGGGATGGGGCGGACCCCGCCTGGGGTGTCCGCGGTCCGTCCTCCGTCGGCCCGCCGCAGCCGACCGCCAAGGCCGCCAGCCACAGCCACGGGACGACCCGGCGGAAGCCTAGGAACCTAGGGGGGCGCACCGGACCCCCTCACCAGTCGGTGGTAGCGCTCGGAGGGGAGTTCGCCCCAGCGCTCGCGACGGCCGTCGGGCCACAGGACCTCCACCGTCACCGGGCCCCTCCAGTCTCCGAGCCCCACGTGGATCCTCGGATCCCGGGCTGAGAGATAGCTGGCGTCGGTACGGACCCGGCGCCACTGGGTCCCCGGGGCGCCCGTCGGCCCGCCGCTGGGGGTGACGGCGGCCAAGGCCCCGAGCAGGTCGCGGCCGCCCACGCCGTCGTCCCCCACCAGCCGCAGGCCCACCCAGCTTCGGTCCTGGCCGATCCGGTTCACCAGCAGTTCGGCGGGGCCGTTGTTGTGGGTAACTAGGAGGTCGAGGTCGCCGTCACCGTCGACGTCGCCGGCGGCGAGTCCCCGGCTGGCCCTGAGCTCGCCGAAGGTGGCCCCCGCCCGCTCCGGGGGAAGCTCGTCGAATCCCCCGGGGCGCCCCAGGAACAGCTGATTCCCCTGGCCGAAGGGGAAGGGATCCCCGGCCTCCATCCGGCTCTCCAGCAGCGTGACGGCTCCGTTCACCACCGCCAGATCGAGGCGACCGTCGTGGTCGAAGTCGGCGGCGGCGGTGCCGAATCCCGTGGACTCCACGCTGGCGGGGCCGAGGCCGAAGGCGCCGGTGCGGTCTTCGAAGACCCCGGCCCCATCGTTGACGAAGAGGGTGTTGGTCTCCGCCCGCAGATGGGTCATGAAGAGGTCTTCGTCGCCGTCGTTGTCGAAATCCGCCGCCTCCAGACCCATGCTGGCCTCCGCCCGTCCGTCGGCGTTGACGGCGCAGCCCCGCAGCAGGGCGCCGTCCTCGAAGCGGCCGTCGCGGCCCAGCCAAAGGGCGTTGCGCTCCAGGTCGTTGGCGACGTAGAGGTCGAGGGCGCCGTCGGCGTCGAGGTCGCCGGTGACGACGCCGAGGCCCGCCCGCCGATGGGCCAGAAGGCCGGTCGCTTCCGTGACGTCTTCAAACGTTCCGTCGCCGCGGTTGCGGAAAAGGCGGTCCGCCAATCCCCGGTAGTTGTGGGGCCCGCAGTAGTCCCGCTGCCCGCCGGCGGACCGGCAGTGGCGGGGGTCCCCGAGCCGGAAGTCGACATAGCTGACGACGAAGAGGTCGAGCCAGCCGTCGGCATCGACGTCGACGAAGGCGGCGCTGGTGCTCCAGCGCCCGTCTTGGGTTCCTGAGGTTGCCGTGACGTCGTCGAAGACGCCGGTCCCACGGTTCCTCAGCATACGGTTGGGGCCGAAGCGGGTGACGTAGAGGTCGAGATCTCCGTCGTTGTCGATGTCACCGGCGGCGACCCCCATGCCGTAGCCGCCTTGGCCCTCCAGTCCGGCTTCGGCGGTGACATCGATGAACCGGAGGGTTCCCGATTCCGCCAGCAGGTTGCGGAAGAGGCGATCCCCGGCGCGCGAGGGGGCCGGGTCGAGGGCTTCGGCGAGGGTCTTGTCCGGGCCCAGGAGCTCCCCCTGCACCAGGTAGGCGTCGAGGTCGCCGTCGCCGTCGACGTCCACCAGGGCGGCGCCGGCTCCCATGATCTCGCTGAAGTAGGTCTCGCCGGTGCGCCCGTTCCAGTGTGTGAAACGGAGGCCCGTCCCGTCGGCGACATCTTCGAAGAACGGTCCAGCGGACCCTAAGCCGGGGGGCGTGGAGGGGGCGGCGTCTGCTGGACCCACGGAGGTGGAGTCCGAAGGTCCGCAGGCGACGAGGCCGAGGAGGGCCACGTGGGCCGCGAGCCGGCGAACCATAGCCGCCGGTATTGGGGGCAGCCCGGTGGAGATCGCAGAGCGCCGCCGCCGCCCGTCAGGACGCGTCATCGATCCGCCGAAGGTCCAGGTGGTCCAGGATCTCTTCCAGGAGCCGGTCCTGAATTGCCCGAACCTGCTCGTTTCCGAGCTCGTTGAGCACCTGCCCCCTGGCCTCTTCGAAGCTAAGGCCGCGGGCCGGTCGGTGGCCGAGGTGGCGGAGGATCCACAGCGAGCTGGTCCCCCGCAACCCTTCGCTCTGCTGGATCGGGCCAACCATTTCCCCCTCCGCGAGGTCGGCGAAGGCCCGCTGCACCTCAGGGCCGAACGCCGCCACCTGCTTCGGCGTGATCCAGGGGGTACCGCCGCCGCGGCCGGCGGACGGCAGCTGGGAGTGGCTCCGGGCCGCATCTTCGAAGGCAATCTCTCCCCGGCGGATTCGTTCCGTCAGCGTCCGCAGCTCGGAGTAGGTTCGGCGTGTGTCGGCCCGCTCGGCGTCCCGTCGGATGATCCCGAGGCGAACCGCCGCCGGCAGGCGGTAGCGGTCGCGGTGCCTCTGGAAATGGTCTTCCAGCTCGCTCTCCTCGGCGGGTCGGAACCGCTCCTTCACCCTCGCCCGGGTTTCCTGGGCGGCGAGCAGAGCCCGCCGTCCCCACAGGAGGCGGGCCGCCACGTCGGGCTTTCGGTGGAGCTCCTCGGACCGCGCTAACTGGGCTGCGCGACGTCGATAGACGATGGCTTCGAGGTTCTCCCTCGGGTCTTCGGAGGGCGCCGGGAGGGCCCGGACCTCCTCGGCCGTCAGGTTCCAGTCCGCGATCTGGATGACTGTGGCGTCCTGGGCATCCCCGGCGAGGGATTCCAGGTCGAATCGGGCCTTTGCCACAGCGGCCCGCCGCAGCTCCGCGAGCTGATCCAACAACGCCCGACGGCGAAGCTGACGGCGGAGCCTGCTTCGAACCTCTTCGGGGTCGGCCCGGGTGGCCGCCTCCGCCTCGACGCAGTGGAGCACCACGAAGCCGTCGGGGGTCCCGAGGACGTCGCTGGTGTCTCCGGTGCCCAGGGCCATGGCCACGGATTCCAAGGAGGGATCCAGCTGACCGGCCTTGATCCAGCCGACGAGGCCCCCCCGATGGCGGGAGGGGGAGTCCGACCCCCGGGTCGCCACGGCGGCAAAGTCACCGGTGGAGATGGCCTTCCGCCGAAGCTCCTCAGCCCTTCGGCGGGCCGCGTCCCGGGTTTCGGCGTCGGCTCCCTCGGGCACCGCCACCAGGAGGGAGCGCAGCTTGACCCGGAGGGGCCGATCGAAGCGATGGCCCTGACGTTCCACCTCGGCGTCGAGGGCGCCGGGCGGCAGCACCAGCCGCGCCGTCAGCGCCCGTCGCAGCTCCACTTCTAGCTGGGACACCTCGAACCACCAGAGGGCCATCCGCACGTCGGCGCGGCGGTGGAGGCCCCGGGTCTCGGCCGCGTCCGCCAGGTGGCGCTGGACGGCGATGGCTTCGAGCTCCGTGTCCAGGTCGGGGGCGTTCGTCTTCGGACCCTGGGCCCGAAGACCGGCCTTCCCCTGCCCGCGCTGGTAGAGGCGCCAGCCCTCGACTTCAGAGGCGGTGATCACACCGCCGGTGACCGTGGCCGCCACGGGGTCCGACGGTTCCGTCGCCGACCCCGGTCCGTCGGCAACCGCGGCGCCGTCGGCGGAGGACGGGGCCGCGGGAAGGAGGCCCATCGCCAGGGCGAAAGCGGCCAGCGAGGACCGCCGGGATTTCCGCCCGAGCACCGCCGGCGCGGTGCCCGGACCGGTTTGGCGGCGGCGGGGGTTGGTGATCGGCTCGGTCATGGCGGGTCGGGAGCTTACCAAGTCGACCCCGACCCAGCCCTTTCCGATGCCTTCACTCACTCGACGGCGGCGCGGAACACCTCGTCGCCGCCGTCGGCGTTGGTGCCGAGGGGGTCGTCGTCCGAGCGGAACAACACGGTGACGTTTCCGTCGTCGTCGACCCCGACGTGGGGCTCCTTCGGGAAGCCGGCGGCGATCGTGGTTTCGAGGACCGAACCGCCGGCCAGGATCTCCATCAACACGAGGTCGCCGGCCTGGGGGCCGGAATCCCCGACGAATGCCGCGCGGCTGCCGGAGGCGTCGAGGTCGAGGTCGGCCCCGTTGTCGAAGAACCGACCCGGGGCGGTCAGCGCCTGTGGGATCCCGGTGACGCGGTCCCAGCGGTAGAGCGTCATCGGCCCAACCCCGGGGCCGGGGGCGGCGTTGGAGAGGAAGAGCACGAATCTGCCGTCGGCGCTGGCGACTCCGCCGCTGGCCACCTCCCCGTCATCACTCGACAGTTCTGTGATCTGCACGAAGGGAGACCCGCCCTGCCATTCCCATTGGAACAGTTCCTCTTCGTCATTGCCGTTGGCGGCGAGGTCGCAGGTGGACCTCAAGGTGACGACGGTTCCGTCGGCGGTGAGGTCCGTGGGGAACCCTTCGCAGGACGCCGTCTCCACAAAGCGGACCGTGCCGGCGTCCCACAGCACCACCTCGGTGCTGCCGTCGACGTTGAAGGGGAGGCCGGTGGAGAGGCCAGCGGCGTCGGAGCACCGGGTCGTGAAGGCGATCCGCTGCCCGTCGTCGCTGACCTTGGGGGAGGCGTTCAGGCAGCCGCCGGTATCGGTGATCTGGGTCAGGACCCCCGTGGCCACGGCGTAGCGGAAAATCTCCTCGTTGCCGTCGTCGTTGGTGCCGAGGGGGTCCTCGGCGGTGGCGAACACCACCCAGTCTCCGCTCTTGGCTGTGTCGGTGCCGACGAAGGGGAAGAAGGCGGCGATGGTCAGGTCGGTGACCTGGGAGGCGTCCGCGCCGTCGGCGACGAACAGATCATGGCCGCCGTCGCTGTTGTCACCCCCGTTGCCGGCGGCGAGGTCGGCATCGGACGTGACGGCCCAGGTGTCCCCCTCCGAGTCGGCGGTGAGGGCGTCGAAGAGGGCGCCGTCGGTGTCGGTGACCTGGGTGAGGGTGACCGTCCTCGACGCCGGGGCGTAGGAAACGATGCAGTCCCCCTCTTCTCCGGCCCCGAGGGTGACGGCGTAGGCGCGGCCGCCGGGGACGGCGCCGAGGTCCGTTGGCGGAGTGGCGAGGCCGGTGCAGGCGACGGAGGCGAGGAGCCAGCCTGCGGGCTCGGGGGCCTCGAGGGTGTGGGACCCGGGGTCGACGCCGAGGAAGGCCCGGCGCCCAAAGACTTCGGCGTTCGGGTCGCCGCCGGGGTCCGTGAGCTCGAAGGCGCCGAAGCTGCCGGCGAAGGGGAAGGGGGTGCCGTCGGCGGGTTCAGCGTCCAGCCGCACCAGCAGGCGGGCCTTCCCAGGGTCCGCCAGCTCGTTGTTGAAGTGGCAGACGAGATCCTGGTCCCAGCCGACGCCGACGGTGCCGGTGGCGCCGACGGCCCCGGGGGCGGTGAGGGGGCTGATGCGGTAGCCGAGGGTGACCCGGTCGACGGCCACCGGCTGCACGCCGTCGGAGACCAGGAAGGCCCGGATCCACAGCCGCTCTCCGGCGGGGAAGAGGTCGATCCAGTCGTCGACGGTGAGGGCGTCGCTGTACTCGCCGAGGCCCCCCAGGCCGTCGCCGGAGGCCGTCTGCCAGCCGTCGTCGGGGTGGGCCCAGTACCAGGTGGCGCCGTCGTTCGACAGCTGGTATTCGACGGATCCGAGGCTGGAGAGTCCCGGCTCGTCCTCGAAGAAGAGGTACTCCTGGACCGGACCGGTGCTCTGGCCCCCGGCCTGCAGCACCGAAGGTACGGCGTCGTCGAAGGGGGCGGCGAAGCGTCCGGCGCCGTCGTTGTAAAGGGCCTGGATCTCGGCGGCGGATAGGTCTCGGGACCAGACGGCGGCCTCGTCGATCTGGCCGAACATGAGGAAGGCGATGCCGGTGTTGCCGACGTTGCGCCGCCCGCCGATCAGCAGGTCGGCCCCGTTGGTGGCGGTGCCGGAGGCGAAGTCGCCGTCGAGCTGACCGTCGAGGTAGAGGGAATAGCGCATGGATCCGCCGGCGTCGTAGGCCACCAGGGCGGCATGGTGCCACCGGTCGTCGTCGACGCCGAGGGTTGCCCCGGAGTTTTGGAGACCGCCGACGTTGCCCCACAGGCGCCCGTTGAACACGAAGAGGTAGTACTGGCGCTGGGCGGCGTCCGCCACCGCCTTGCCGAGGAGGGCCCCTTCGATGGGGGTCTTGAACCACGCCGAGAGGGTGAAAGTGTCGACGGCGGGGTCGAAGTCGAGGGCGGCGGGCTGGCCGAGGGCGACGTGGTCGGCGCTGCCGTCGAAGTCGCCGGCGTTGCCGATCACGCCGCCCGCGACGATCCGTGCGTCGGCGAAGGCGGTGCCTTCGATGCCGTTGCCGGAGCTGTCCCCCACCTGCCCCGGAACCCCGGCTACCCAAGCGTCCTCGTCCATGCGCCAGTAGCCCTCGAGGCCGGCGCCGATGGGATTCTGGCGCAGGCGGGCCTCGCTGGCGGCGATCTCCACGGCGAGGGGATCGAAGGTGTAGCGGGCGGGGTCGTCGAAGTCCACCACCAGCTCCGACGGCGAGAGGTCCAGCTCGCAGAGGAAGCTGGTGAGGGTCCAGCCGGAGGGTAGATCCTGCTGGAAGGCGTAGGTCCCGGCGTCGAGGCCGCCGAAGGTGGCGGTGCGGCTGACCCCGTCGCCGTCGTCGGGGAAGGCGTCGTCGAGGACGCCGTTGCCCACCTCGCCGAAGAACGGGAAGTCGGTGCCGTCCCGCGGGAAGGCGTCCTCCACCAGGGTCACGGAACCGGGGGGCGGCGGATCTTCGAGGTTGACGAAGGTACACACCAGGTCCTGGCTTTCCTGGAGGTCGACGGTGAAGCTCACCGGCGTCGTGGTGAGGGAGGCGAGGCCGTCACTGGTGTAGGCCGCCGAGACGTGGTCGAGGACCACCGCCTGCAGGCCGTCGGAGATCAGGAAGGCCCGGACCCACAGGCTGCGGGCGGCGAGGCCCGGGCCGAAGGCGGCGATGGCGGCGTCGACCTCGGCGGCGCTGTCGTGGTCGCCGGCGCCGGCCACCACCCAGGTGGCCCCGTCGTGGTGGTACCAGGTGGTGCCGTCGGGGGAGAGCTGGTAGCGGATCTCACCCTGGTGTCCGGGGCCCGTCAACTCGGTGAAGCCGGTGAAAGCGGTGAGATCGGGATCGTCGATGGCCCTGCCGGTGACGGTGGGGGAATCGGTGGGGAAGCCGCCGGCGATCACCCGGCCGGAGCCGCCGTCGTAGACCGAGGCCACCTCGAGGGCGGTCAGGGGCTTGCCGATGATGGCCACCTCGTCGATGTCGCCGGAGAAGTGGAACCCGGACCCCGAATTGCCGGAGTTTCGGCGGGCGCCGATCATGACGTCGGCGGCGTTGGTGCCGTTGCCCACCGCCAGGCCCGCCCGGTCCACCACGCCGTCGATGTAGATGGCCTGGCGCTGGAGCCCGTTGATGTTCTCGATCACCACCGCCACGTGGTGCCACTGGCCGTCGTCGATGCCGACGACGTCGCTGGCCTGCTGGCTGCCCCCCATGTTGGTGTAGATCCGGTTCTGATAGACGAAGACGTAGAACTGGCGGTCGAAGAGGCCGGACACCGCCTTGCCGACGATGGCGCCGGGCCCGTTGGTGCGGAACCAGGCGCTGATGGAAAACTCGTCCACCGAGGCGTCAAGGTCGAGGGACGCCGGCTGCCCGAACGTCACGTAGTCGCCGGCGCCGTCGACGGTGCCGGCGCGGCCGAGCAGCCCCGGCGCGAAGGTCTGGGCGTCGCCGGCGGCGGTGCCGGTGACGCCGTTGCCGGAGTCGTCCGCCGCCTCGCCGGGGGTGCCGTTCCACAACGGCTCCTCCAGCCGCCAGTAGGCCAGGAGGGCGGGGGCGATGGCGTCCTGCACCAGGCGAACGGCGCCGCCGGTGACCTCGATGCGGGTTGGATCGAAGACGTAGTCCCCGGGGTCGGAGAAGGGCAGGGTGCCTTCGAGGGCGAGGGGGTTGCTGGCGCACTCGATACGGTCCAAGAGCCAATAGGTGGGGACCGTCTGCTGCACGGTGTAGGTGCCCGGGGCCAGGCTGGGGAAGAACCGAACGGGGCCGATGCCATCGCCGTCGCCGGGGTCCTCGTCTAGGAGGAAGCTCCCTAGCTGGGGACTCGTGTAGGGGAAGTCGGTGTCGGTGTCGGGGACGGCGTCGAGGACGATGCGTAGGGAACCCGGGGTGGCGGCGTCCACCGCGGTTTCGGCGGTGGCGACGTTGTCCCCCGGCGCGCCTTCGTTGGCGGCGGTGACCGTGGCGGTGGCGGAGATGGGGTTGGGGCCGCCGTAGCCGGGGGGGACGTCCACGGAGATCATGAACGACGCCGTGGAGCCGGCGGGTACCGTCGTCCGAAGGCACCGCAGCAGGGTCGGGGACGGCGGATCGCAGGTCCACCCGGGGGCCGTGGTGCGGGCGCTGATCGAGGTTCCGGCGGGGGCGGGGAAGGTGAGCTCGGCGCCGAGGGCGTCGAGGGTCGCCGAGCGGTTGGTCACCAGGATGCCGTAGTCGATGGCGCCGCCGAGGGCCACCGGGTCGGGGACGTCCGTCACCTCGACGGCGAGGTCGGCGTTGGGGGCGGTGTCCAGGAAGACCACGCGGAAGCTTTCGAGGCGGGCGGAGGCGGCGTCGGGGACGGCGTTGGAGAAGACGGCCTCCACGTAGAGGTCCCCGGCGCCGACGGCGGAGAGATCGACGCCGGCGGCGGCCTGGGCCGAATCGAAGCCAACGGCGTTGCCGGGGATCAGGGCGTCGGCGTAGGGGGTCACGCCGTCCCCCTGGAGCAAGCGGAATCGGAGGGTGTGGCCTGGGTCTTCGGCGGAGACGACGGCGGAGAAGGCGTCGAAGCGCAGGCCTGCGGTCACCGGCCCCAGAACTTCGCTGGAGGACATCCTCGGCGGCCGCGCGTAGGTGGCGGTGAGGCGATCGATCTCCACCTGCTGATTGCCGCCGGACAGGAGGAAGGAGCGGACCCACAGTGGCCCGGTGGGGAAGGCGGCGATTTGGGCGTTGACAGTGGCGGCGTCATTGCGGTCGGCCTCGCTGGCGGCGGGGCTCCACGCGGCGCCGTCCCAGAAGCGCCAAACCACGCCGTCTGTGGACAGCTGGAAGCGGGCGTCGCCGGCGTGGGCGGGTCCGAAGTCGGCGGTGAAGCCGGTGAAGGCGGTGATGTCCGGCGCCGGGGCATCGCCGGCGGTCTCGAAGATGGCCGGCCCGCCGGTGGAGAAGCTCTGGACGATCCGGCCGGCGCCGGCGTTGTAGAGGTCGGCGACCTCGGCGGCGGTGAGGGCGCGGTCGAGAACGGCGACCTCGTCCACCTCACCGTCGAGGGCGAAGCCGAGTCCGGCGTTGCCGCTGACCCGGCGGGCGGCCACCAGGAAGTCGGCGGTGTTGGTGTTGGACCCTGAGTTGAAGGTCCCGTCGGCCGCGCCGTCGACGTAGAGTGTGTAGCGGAAGACCCCGGCCTGGTTCTGGTTGACCAGCACCGCCTGGTGCCACTGGTCGTCGTCGAGTCCGGAGACCGAGCCGTTGTTCTGGATTCCGCCGACGTTGCCGTTCAGCCGCCCCTGGTCGAGATAGAGGTAGTACTGGCGCTGGCTGATGTCGGCCACCGCCTTGCCCACCAGCGCCCCGTCGCCGGTGGCCTTGAACCAGCAGACCACGGTGAACTCGTCGATCTGACCGTTGAGGTCGAGGGCGGCGCCGGGTGGAATGGCGATCCCCTGGCTGCCGTCGAAGCTGCCGGCCCGACCCAAGAGGCCAGCGGCGACCGTGTCGGCGCCGGCGAGGGCGGCCCCGTCGTTCCCCTGACCGGAGCTGTCGACGACCTCCCCGGGGGTGCCGTTCCACGCCGCTTCCTCCATGCGCCAGTACCCGACAAGGGCCGCCCCCGCCGATGTCCCCACCAGCCGGACGGCGCCGCCGGACACGTCGAGCTCCGCCGGGTCGAAGGTGTAGTCGCCGGGGACGACGAAGTCCTGCCCCAGGACACCGCTGTCGCTCTGAACGAGGGCGTCTCCGCCGTCGATCTCGGTCTCGTCGAGCCCCGTTTCGGGGCCGGCCCCGGCGTCCACCGCCGCGGGGACGGTGAAATCCTCGTCGTAGATTCGGGTCCCCTGGGGGCCGTCGACGACGGTGGAGGGGAATGCTGCGCCAGCGACCCCGAGGCCGAGGAGGCATAGGGCCAGGGGGAAGCGCAGACGGTGATTGGACGATGAAGCGGAGCGGCGACGGGGGGATGGCAGGCGCATGGCAGCCCTCACGGCAGGAGATGGAAGGCGTGCCCCCCGGGGCGCGCGGCAGCGATATCGATCCGGGGGACGAAGTGACGAAGAAACGATGAGACGCCGAGGGGGGAGGGGCGGCCCGGGCGATGGGCCGGCGTCCGAGTGGAGCGGATAGAAGGGAAATCTACCACGGGCCGGCGGACCGGCGACCTGAGCTGAGAAAGGAGAGAACGGCCCGAGGAGCGAAGGAGGGAAGGGCCTTCAGGGGCCTAGGGCTTCCTGGAGCAGGTCGTGGATCCCCAACTCGGTCGCGGTACGGCGCAGGTAGTCGAAGTCCAGGTCGGGTCTTTGGACCTTGAGAACTCCCAAAACGTCGCTCCACTGGCGTTCCGACTGCCGGCCGCCGAGATCGAACCACTGCAGCTTGCGCAGGATCGTGTCTTCAGGCGACTTGACTTGGATGGACCTCTCGGGGAGCCCCGCCAGGGTCTGCGGAACACTGCGGCGCAGTTCGGCGCGGTCGAACTCGGAATCTCCCTGGACGAAGAGGTCGATCTTGAACGCCGAACCCAGATGGACGAGATTGCAACTGGAGCGTTGACGGACGGCCCGGAGCAGGGCCGATGGGTCGAGGTAGAACCCGCTACCAAGCCTAGCCGCGAGCAGATGCACCTGGGCGGCGGAACGAAGTTGAACGACGAAATCCGCGTCTCGGGTCTGGCGGGCGTTGCCGTGCAGCGAACTGGCGAAGGAGCCCCCCAGGTGGTAGGGAATTTCAAGCGCCTCCAGGGCGTCCACGACTTCGAGAACGACCCCTAGGGAGTCTGGGCTCGGCTCAGACTCACGGGCCAAGGATGTCCTCGAGGGGACCGTAGGCGGCCAAGGCGAGCTCCTCTCCGAGAAGGAGGTCTGCGAGACGGCGCCGGATCTCCTCTTGGCCGGCCTCCGGATACCGCATCGCGAGGCCGCTGCGGAGAAGCGTCCGATTGGTCTCGATGGCATCGCGGACGAGCTCGAACTTCCGCTGAGCGCTCATTTTGCGGTAGAGCCCGAGCAAGACCGCCTCGGCCTCGGGGGAGGTATCGTCGAAGAGGGGGTCGGCGATGGATTTGAGGGACTCCATATGCCGCTCAAGTTAACACGCCCAGAGGGCGGCACGCGCCGACGGGTGCCTGCCCCAGGGATGTCCCGGGACAGGACTCCTCCAAGACTCCAGGTGCCTCAGCCCTCCGACGACGCGAGGCGGAGCAGGCCATCCTTCACCAGCCGCTTGGCCACCATGACCTGGCCATTCGCGTCGAGCCCCGGAATCTCCGACACCGAGAACCGTTCCCGGTCCCGGATGAACTCGAAGCTGCGCCGCAGGCGGGGTGGGCCGCTGAACCTCTGCTGGCCGAAGAAGAGCGTCGCTTTGGGACGCTGCTGGGGATCGAGGATCTCGTCCACCACGCACAGGACCCCCTGCCGGCGCTCCACCCGGGTCTCGGGTGTCAGCTCGTCGGCGTGGAGCAGGTCCTCCAAATGGCCGTCGGCGGGGAACGATTGGTGGGTGACCCGGTTGCGCCGGACCGCGGCGAGGACGTCGTCGAACGTGGCATGTTCGAGAAACGCGTCCCGCGCCTCTTGGTATTGCCGCCGCATCTGCTCCATCTGCTCTTCGTCGGATCCGGCGACGAACCCGGGGGGCAGGACCCGGCGTAGCTCCTCGGACCGCGCCGCCACGTGCTCCGTGGCGATCTTGAGCACGTCCATCCAGTAGAGGGGGGTGATGCTGACGGTCAAATGCAGGCACGCGGAGTCGGTAGCGACGGCGTAATGGGGCATGCCGCGGGGCAGGTAGAGCAGGTCCCCTGGGGTCAGTCGCACTTTGGCGATCTCGGGGGTCTCGGTCCGCTGATACCACTCTGCCGGCAGCTTCAGATGCTGCTTTTGGGGAAGATCGACCTGCAGGAACGACAGATCGTGGATGTGCCACACCTTCTCGCCGTGGAGATGCAGCACGAGGACGTCGTGTTCGTCGGTGTGGATCGGAAAGGTCTTGGCGTTTGGGGGCGTGAAGTAGGCGTTGACGCCGATGGTGGCGTGGAAGTCCGCCGCCAGGGACTTCGCCAGGCCCGCCACGGAGTGGTAGTCCTCCACTTGGTTGAGGACCACCGAGGAGCCCCGGGAAAGCGCCTCGTAGGCGAGGCCGAAGCGGAGCTCCTCCGGTCGATACCGATCGGTCTTCCGCTCGCCGTTCTCCTCCCGTTTGAACAGGATGCTGTTGCTCGGCCCGGAGCGGACCGAGGCCATCCAGCGGTCCATGGCGTCGACGGAGAAGTATTGGGCGAAGCGATCCGGCGCATTTTCGCAGTGGAGATAGGTCTTCTCCCAGTGATTGCGGAAGAAGTCCGCGGCGCTGACGGGGGCGATCAGGTCTGCGAAGGTCTCTACCGGTGCCATCGTGGGCCTTTCTCGGGTCGTGGCTCCCCGATTCCTCCGCGGTCCGGCCCATCGAGCTCCACAGCGGGTCCGCGGAGCTGTTCCTCGGGGGGCGGGTAAGACAGGAGGATAGACAAGAAGGGGAGTTGCATCGTGAGCGGGCGAGGCGACATTTGACCTCGCGGGGGCGAATTGCCTGCAATCATAGGCTAAAGCTCCCCGGGTTTCACGGGCCCTGGCCCTCATCGTTGTCCAGCGTCTCTGCGGCGGTCCGGATCCGAGGCGCTGCCGTCGTTGGAATCCCCGCTCGTGGCGCCCTCAGTGAAGGTGTAGACCCCGCCCGCCTCCAGGGGGCCGTGGCTGTCGACCTGGCCTGAGGGCCAGCGGATCTCCAGCACTTCGGCGCGGGGGGCGCCGCCGAGTCCGAAGACCACCTCCGGCGGCCCTTGAGAAAGGTAGCTCGTCGACGCCTTCATGAAGCGGGTCTGGACCCGCCCGTCTTCACCTTTACCGGTTCGTAGCTCGAGGCGGGCGCCGAATCCCTGGGGATTCGAAGCCTGGCCCACGAGCCCCACCGTCAAGGATCTCCCTCCGTCCGCGCCGCGGTTGACAAGAACTCGGGCGTCGCCGTCGTTCTGGGCCACCACCAGGTCGAGGTCGCCGTCCCGGTCCAGATCCCCCGCGGCGGCGCCGCGGCCCACCAGGGGCGGCAGGTCGAGGGCGCCCTTCACCTCGTAGAATCGCCCCCCTCGGTTCTCCAGCAGCTGGGCCGGCTGGCGATGGCGACGTCCGGGGGAGAACTGTTCGATGTTGTCGATGATGTGACCGTTGGCGACGAAGGCGTCGAGGTCGCCGTCGAGGTCGTGGTCCAGCAGGACCACCCCGAAGCCGACCCATGGGAGGCTCGGGGGGCCGAGGCCCGAAGCTTCGGTGGCGTCGACCCAGAGGCCGTCCCCCGCGGGTCGGTAAAGGGTGTTGGTTTCCTGGTCGAGGTGGGTGAGCAGCAACTCGGGTCGGCCGTCGCCGTCGAGGTCCCCCATCTCGACCCCCATGCCCGCCTCGGCGGCGCCGGTGGCGTTGAAACCGACCCCCGCCAGGAGCGCCGATTCTTCGAAGCCCCCTTTGCCGTCCCCGAGGTAGAGGTAGTTCATCGTGGAGTCGTTGGCCACCAGCAGGTCCTGGTCACCGTCGCCGTCGACGTCCCCCGCCAGCACGCCGAGACCCTTTCCGTCGGGCGTGGGGACGATGCCGGCGGCGCGGCCGGCGTCGACGAAGCGGCCGCCGTCGTTGCGGTAGAAGACGTCGCCTGCAGCGCCGTAGACGTCTGGGTGGCAGTAGGCGCGGAGCTTCTGCTGGCCCTTGCCGCACCACTTGTGATTGTCTGGGGTGAAATCGACGTAGCTGGACACGTAGAGGTCCAGGTCGCCGTCGCCGTCGGGGTCGAAAAAGGTGGAACCGGTGGACCAGCCCCCTTTGCCCAGGCCGACGGCGGCGGTGGCGTCCTCGAAGGTGCCGTCTCCGCGATTGCGCAGGAAAGCGTCGCCGCCGAAGGCGGTCACGTAGAGGTCGAGGTCGCCGTCGCGGTCGACGTCGCCGAAGCTGACCCCCATGGCGACGCCCCTGAAACCCGCGCCGCTGGCCTGGGTGACGTCCTCGAAGGTACCGTCCCGACGCTGTCTGAACAGGCGGGCAGTGGCGTCGGCGGGGACCTTAGCCCCCGGGTCGACCGGAGCTCCCTGGACGAAATAGAGGTCGAGGCGGCCGTCGCCGTCGACGTCGAGGATCGCCACCCCGGGGCCCATGTTCTCCGGCATGTATTTCTCGCCGGTGCCGAAATGCCGATGCCGGAAGTCGACGCCGAGCTCCTCGGTGCGATCGACGAAATGGAAGGGCCCGGTGTCGCCGGTAGCCGCCGCGGGGAGGGCGAGGAAGGCGACCGCGGCCGCGGCGGTGCTAAGCCGGCGTGGGAAGGGGCGGACGGTTCTCGGGGAGTCGGGCATAGGTCGGGCGCCGGCTGGGCCCGCACCGGCGGCTAGGAGTGTAGCGTAGCTTTTGCCGCGCAGAGGCGGAGCGCGTCCCGCGCCTCCACAAGCTTGGGGTGCCGCGGGCCGTAGGTCCGTTCGAGGTCGTCGACGGCCTTCTGAAGCAGGGGTACAGCGGCCTCCCGGTCCCCCAAGTCCGCCAGCATACTCCCGAGGCCGATGCGGATCTGCGCCACGTCTGGATGGCCCTCGCCAAAGGCCTGGGTCGCCTCGGCCAGAGCGGCTTCGAAGATGGGATGGGCTTCGTCGTCGCGGCCGGCCCCGTGGAGATGCTCAGCGAGCCAGGACCGCCAGAGATGCAGGTCCCCGTGGGCTTCCCCCAGGGTCTCGGCTCCGGCGTGGATGACCGATCGGAGTGCGGTTTCGGCGCCCTGCCGCCCTTGGCGGGACCAGAGACGGGCTTGGAAGGCCCGGCCCGAGAGCACCACAGGGTGCCGCGGTCCGCCGAGGGAAGCGTTGATGTCGACGAACCGCGCGATGGTGGCCTCGGCGTCGTCGAGCTCCCCCGAAGCCTCGAGCCACATCGCCTTCAGGGCCAACGTGTTGGCGTAGTAGGGATTCGCTTCCCCCAGGAGGGTTCCGCGCAGCCGGAGCGCTTCGTCGATCTTCGGGCCCGCCTCCGTCAGCTCACCCCGGCGAACGAGGATCCATCCGAGACCGGAGAGGGCTCGGGCCCTCTGGACGTCGAGGTCGCTGCGGCCCCGAGCCGCATCGACGGATCGCCGGTACAGGGCTTCGGCGCGGGCCGAGTTTCCCAGCTGGCTGTTCATCGACGCCAGCATGTTGCCCGCCTCGAGGGTCCCTTCGACATCGTCCCCCAGTCGTTCGCGGATTCGTAGGGCTTCGGCCGCCCTCCAGCGAGCCTCACGGAAGTCGCCCCGGCCAGAAAGTGTGCGGGCGAGGCCGATGTTGGCCTCTGCCACCGGCGCCGAATCGCCGCCGTGGTGAAGGGCCAAGCGCCGCAGCGCGTCGCGATAGATCCTCTCGCTGGCGAGGAGGTTCCCGTTGCAATAGTTGGTGAAGGCCAGGTCGGCGAGGATCGACGCGATCTGGGGGTGGTCGTCCTGTCCCAACTCCAGCCTCCGGATCCGTAGGGCCGCCGTGAGGTGGCGCCGCGCTTCGGGGATCTCGAACAGGCCGACGTTGGCGCGTCCCACCGCCGCCAGCAGGGTCGCCCGGACCTCCGGGGACGCCTCAGAGCTGTCGATCCGCAGGCGTCCCCGCCGCAGGATCTCTTCAGCGGAGATCCGCTCCCCCCGGCGGGGGGCTCCGGCCCTGGGATCGTCGAAGAGGGAGATCACAAAGTCCGCCACCTGGGCGGTTTGTCGGCGTTCCTCCGCCAGACGCAGGGAGTGGAGGACGGTGAGGGCGGAAACGGCGACGAGCAGTACGACGCAGGCCGCCGCCGCGACGGCCGCCAGCCGGTGGCGACTCAGGAGCTTGGCGGCACGGTAGGGGAAGGTCTGGGCCCGGGCCCGCACGGGGTGGCCGGTTCGTAACCGCACGAGGTCGTCCGCCAGGGCGTCGACCGACGGGTACCGGCGGTCCGGCTCGATTCGCAGGGCCTTGAGGACGATGTTGTCGAGATCCGTCGCCAGCTGACGCCGTAGGCGTCGCCCCTCCGATCCACCGACGTCCACCGCCAGGGCCCGGCTCGGTCGCTCGGGGAGGGCCTGGGCCCAGGCGCGACGCAGGTCCGCCGGACGCTCCCCTTCGAAGCGGTAGGGCAAGCGCCCCGTGAGCAGCTCGTAGAGCAGCACACCGAGGGAGTAGACATCGGTGGCGGTGGTGATGGGGCCGCCTTCCACCTGCTCCGGGCTGGCGTAGCTCGGGGTCATCACCCGCAGCCGTGTTCGGGTGTGGGGGGTGTCGTCCTCCGCCGACAGCACCTTGGCGATGCCGAAATCGAGGAGCTTGGGGACGCCGCCGTCGGTCACCAGGATGTTGGAGGGCTTGAGGTCCCTGTGGACCACGAGGTTGCGGTGGGCGTACCGCACCGCTTCGCAAATCTTCTCGAAGAGGGCGAGGCGGGCCGCGAGGCCGAGCCGCTTACTGTCGCAGAAGCGGTCGACGGGTAGTCCGAAGACGGGCTCCATCACGAAGTAGGGACGGCCGTCTGCGGTGGCTCCTCCGTCGTAGAGCTGGGCGATGTTGGGGTGGTTGAGGTGGGCGAGGATCTGCCGCTCGGCGACGAAGCGCTTCAGGACATGGGCGTTTCCGTGCCCACCGTGGACGATCTTGATGGCGACGTTGCGCTCGAAGACGTCGTCGTCCCGGCACGCCAAGACCACCCTGCCCATGCCGCCGGAGCCGAGCTCCCCGAGGACCCGATAGGGGCCGACCCGCTCGCCGTTCGCAGGGGAAGACCTTCCCCCAGGGACCGGTTGGCGGGACGCGGCGGGGGAGCCCCAGGTGGTGGCGTCTGGGACCGTGGCCGTAGTGGTCCTCGTTGGCGAATGGCGGGCGGCGTCGGAGGGAGCTGGGGCGTCGTGGGGACGCTTCAGGGGACCGGAGGGGGTAGGGCGCGATGGGGTTCGGGGGGGCATCGGGCAAGTTTGAGGCGGTAGCTCGGTACGTGGGTACCGGGGTGGGTGTCTGGGTGCCCAAGTTGGCCGGACCACCGGACCCTCCACCAGACCTACGGCGTACCGCCGGCGGAGTTCTCCTCCGATCCCCGAAGGGTTCCTGGCGTCAGGGGTCGCCGGCGAGGCGCCGGTAGGCCTCCATCTGTACCTTCGCTTCCTCGGCCCGGCCCAGGGCGTCTAGGGTCCGTGCCAGCGCCAGCCGCAGGGGGGCTCCGTCGGCCCCCAGGTCGAGGGCGCGGAACAGGGCTTCAGCGGCGTCCCCATAGCGCTCCTGGTCCGCGGCGATGACGCCGAGGAGGGTGTGGGCCGAACCCAGGTCGGCGTCGATGGCGATGGCCCGCTCGAGGGCCGCGGTCGCCTCGTCGAGTCGGCCGAGCTGGCTGAGGTAGAGCCCTTCCAGATAGTGGGCTTCGGTGCGGCTGGGCATCGACTCCCGGGCCGCCACCGCGCTGTCGAGGGCGGCTTCCCTTTGGCCGGCGGAGAAAAGCACCTTGGAGCGGAGGATCAGGGTGCGGGCGTCCCCGGGCTTCTCCTCCAGGAGCGCGTCGAGGGCCGCCACCGCGTCGTCCAGGCGACCCTGGGCTGCGAGCCCCTGGGCCTCGTTGAGGCGGGTGCCGTAGGCCTTTGAGCCGTGGTCAGCAGCGTCGGAGGCGCGGGACAGCTCTTGGAACCGCGTCAACGCTTCCCGAGCGCCTTCCGCGTCGCCGCAGGTCCGCAGGGCCGTTCCGAGGCGATAGTGGGCTTCCGGCAGCGTCGGCAGCTGCTCCCTGGCGGCTCGGAGATGGTCCAGGGCTCGGTCGTCGCACCCGGGGGTGACCTCCAGCAACAGGGTTCCCAGCTCCAGACGGGCCCGACCCTCCTCGGGGATGCCGAGGTCGAGGGCCTTCTCAAGCCAAGGGATGGCCTGTCCGCGGCGTTCCGGGTCCGCCGCCAGGGCGAGGCCCGCCACCAGGGCGAGGCCCCCCTGGCCGGGGAACCGCTCCAGCGCTTTGGACGCCACGGCCCACGCCGCGTCCCCCCGTCCGGCGGCGAGCTCCAAGAGGCCCAACTGCTCGTGGATCGCCGGCGGATCGACCCCACGCTCCAGCGCCAGCCTGAGGACCTCCGCGCCCTGGTCCAGTCGCTCGACGTCCCGCAGCACCAGCGCCGCCAAGAGGTAGCCGGCGGGGTTCTCGGGGGCTAGGCCCCGCAGCCGCTCGAGGCTGCCGAGGGCCTCCGCCGCGGCGCCGACGCGGATCTGGAGCCGCGCCACCCGCAGGGCCGCCTCCGGTAGTTCCGGGGCCAAGGTCTCCGCCCGGCGGGCGTGCCCCAAGGCCCCCAAGGCGTCCCCCCGGCGTTCGGCGACGTCCGCTAGCCCGAGCCAGGGGAGAGCCTTCTCGGGGTCGGCGTCCCGAGCCTGGGTAAAAGCGTCCTCGGCGGCCACGAGGTCCCCGGCTTCGAGGGCCCGCCCAGCCCGAGCGAGGAGCGTTTCGGGCGCGACGTCGCCGGCCGTCGTCGCGCCGACGGGCAGGGCCAAAAGCGCGAGGGCGACGAGGAGACGGCGAATGGGTTTACGGGAGGCCACGGGGAGATCGGTGGGGGAGAAGGGCCGATGGAGTGAGGCTTCAGACTATCATCGCGACCGGGCCAAGGCATGGCCTGCCGCAGCGATCCTGTCACCGATGCCTGAGCAGCCGACTCTCCACCGCGACGACCACCTCCTGGTCGTTTCCAAACCCGTCAACTTGGCGGTCCACCGGGGGCTGGCCCGGGATCCCGTCTACGCCATGACCCTGGCCCGGGATGCCGCCGGTCAATGGGTCTACCCCGTCCACCGCCTCGATCGTCCCACCAGCGGGGTTTTGGTCTTCGCCCTCGATTCCGAGGCTGCCCGCGCCGTCGCCGGGCAGTTCGAAGCCGGAACCGTCGCCAAGCGGTACCTCGCCCTGGTGCGGGGCATCCCGGAGGCGGCCGGGGTCATCGATCACCCCGTGCCCAAGGACCCCGGGGCGGCGCGGGTCCCGGCGGTGACCGAGTTCCGCCGATTGTGGGGCGTCGACCTGGGGGAGCGCCGTAGGTACGCGTGGATGGAGGCCCGGCCCCGAACCGGGCGTCTGCACCAGATCCGCCGCCATTTCAAGCACCGTTCCCATCCCCTCATCGGCGACGTTCGCTACGGCAAGGGCGAGCACAATCGCTTCTTCCGGGAGCGCTACGGCCTCCACCGACTGGCGCTGCACGCCTTCGAGCTGACCTTCGAACACCCCGCCACCGGCGAGCGGATGACCGTCCGTGCCCCCCTGCCGGAGGACCTGGCTAGACCCCTGGATCGCCTGGGGGTGGAGCCTCGGGAGCCGGACTGAGCTCCGGAGCGCCGGTCCACGCACCGAGGCGGGTTGGGGCTTCGAGGGCCTCCGCCAGCTCGTCGAGGAAGACGTCCCGGGGCCACTCCTCGGCCCCGAGACTCTCGAGATGGTCGCTGTGGACCTGGCAGTCGATGAACCGGAGATCCCACGCCTGGCAAAGGTCCACCAGGGCGGAGAGGGCGATCTTGGAGGCGTCCGGCTCGAGGGAGAACATCGATTCGCCGCCGAACATCGCCCCCAGGCTGGTGCCGTAGAGGCCCCCCACCAGGTCGTCCCCCCGCCAGACCTCCACGGAATGGGCGAGCCCGAGGCGGTGCAGCTCGATGAAGCCGTACCGCAGCTCGTCGGCGATCCAGGTCGCCCCGTCGTTGGCCCGGGGGACCTCCGCACAGTGCCCGATCACCCGCTCGAATGCGGTGTCGAAGGTGGTCCGGAAACGGCCGCGGCGAAGGGTCTTGCGCAGGCTACGGCTGCGGTGGAAGTCCGATGGGAGAAGAATCATCCGCGGATCGGGGGAGAACCAGGCGTACGGAAACTCGTCCGTGGGCCAGGGGAAAATGCCCGCGGCGTAGGCCGCGATCAGCATCTGCGGACGGAAGTCGCCGCCGACGGCGACGAGGCCGTACTCGTCGGCGTGTCGGGGGTTGGGAAAGACGATTTGCGGGTCCACTTGGAGTCTAGGGCGGGCCGCCCCGCGGCCTGGGAATCCCGGGGGGAACCTGCTATGCTCGCGGCCCCCCGGCACCACAGAGCTCAACCTCGGGAACGATCCCGGGGGAGCTTTCCCTGGGGAGCCCCACGAGGGAAGCCTACCTCAAAGGAACCGAACCCAAAGGGTGCTCCCGCCAACATGCGGCTGTCCTGGCCGCCCGGTGCAGGTTCGACGATTCAAACCCAAGAGACGAGCCTTTTCGACTCCCTTCCATAGCAAGGAGGCAGGTCTTGAAGATCCACGAATATCAGGCCAAGGAAATCCTGCGTCGCTACGGGGTACCCACCCCCCGCGGCAAGGTGACCGATACCGCGGTCGACGTCCCGGCCATCGCCGAGGAACTGGGGGGCCGCTGTGTGGTCAAGGCCCAGATCCACGCCGGCGGCCGCGGCAAGGGCGGCGGTGTGAAGCTGGCGGGTGATCCCGCCGAGGCCAAAACCCTCGCCGAGGGCATTCTCGGCATGCAGCTGGTGACCCCGCAGACGGGTGAAGACGGTCAGGAGGTCAAGAAGATCCTGGTGGAGGAAGCGGTGGACATCGCCCACGAGCTCTACCTCGGCATCACCCTCGATCGCGACCGTCGGCTGCCGGTGATCATGGCCTCCACGGAGGGGGGCATGGACATCGAAGAGGTGGCCCACGAGAACCCCGACGCCATCCTGCGTCAGCACTTCGATCCCCATCTGGGCCTCCAGCCCTTCCAGGCCCGGCGCCTGGCCACCGGCCTCGGCATGACCGGCAAGACCGCCCGCAAGGGTCAGAAGGTGCTCACCGCCCTCGCCAAGGCGTTCGTCGACACCGACGCCACCATCGCCGAGATCAACCCGCTGCTGATCACCGGCGGCGGCGATGTCCTGGCCCTCGACGCCAAGATGAACTTCGATTCCAACGCCCTCTTCCGCCATTCCGACATCGTCGAGATGCGGGACTTCGGCGAAGAGAACCCCCTCGAAGTCCGCGCCAGCGAGTACGGCCTCAACTACATCAAGCTCGACGGCAACATCGCCTGCATGGTGAACGGCGCCGGCCGGGCGATGGCCCCCATGGACATCATCAAGCTGTTCGGCGGCGAGCCGGCGAACTTCCTAGACGTCGGCGGATCGGCCTCCCAGGAGGCGGTGAAGAACGCGTTCCAGATCCTGGTGGGGGATCCGTCCGTGAAGGCGGTGCTGATCAACATCTTCGGCGGCATCGCCCGCACCGACCGCATCGCCCGCGGCGTGGTGGGGGCCCTCGAAGAGCTCGGCGGCGTCGACCTGCCGGTGGTGGTCCGACTCGAAGGTACCAACGTCGAGCAGGGTCGCCAGATCCTGGCCGACGCCGATTTCGATTTCCTCGTCGCGAAAGACATGGACGACGCCGCCGACAAGGTCGTGAAGGCGGCGGGAGGTGCAGCGTAATGTCGATCTGGGTATCCGACGAAACCCGTCTGCTGGTCCAGGGCATCACCGGTACGGAGGGGAAGTTCCACGCCCTCGGCTGCCGTGACTACGGCACGAAGGTGGTGGCCGGCGTGACCCCCGGCAAGGGCGGTCAAGAGGTTGAGGGCGTCCCCGTCTTCGACGCCGTTTCCGAAGCCCGCGAGGCCACCGGCTGCAACGCCACGATGATCTTCGTGCCGCCGCCGTTCGCCGCCGACGCCATCATGGAGGCGGCCGACGCCGGGATCGAGCTGATCGTTTGCATCACCGAGGGCATCCCGGTCAACGACATGCTGGTGGTGCAGGACTTCATGGCCGATAGCGACAGCCGACTCGTGGGCCCCAACTGCCCCGGCGTGATCACCCCGGGCCAGGCCAAGATCGGCATCATGCCGGGCCATATCCACACCCCGGGCAAGGTCGGCGTGGTCAGCCGCTCCGGCACCCTGACCTACGAAGCGGTATGGCAGCTCTCGAACGCCGGCCTCGGCCAGTCGACCTGCGTCGGCATCGGCGGCGATCCGCTGAACGGCACCAACTTCATCGACGTGCTGGAGGCCTTCACCGCCGACGACGACACCGAGGGCGTCATCATGATCGGTGAGATCGGCGGCAGCGCCGAGGAAGACGCTGCCCGCTGGATCAAGGACCACTGCGACAAGCCGGTGGTGGGCTTCATCGCCGGCCGTACGGCGCCCCCGGGACGCCGCATGGGTCACGCCGGAGCCATCGTCTCCGGCGGCCAGGGCGGCGCCGACGAGAAGATGGCGGTCATGCGCGAGTGCGGTCTGTCGGTGGTGGAATCCCCCGGCGAGATGGGCGTCACCATGGCCAAGGCCCTCGGCGCCTGATCCGAGGGGGAACGCCGCCTTGAACAGCGAGCCCGTCGCCGTTGCCGAAAGCCCCATCCGTCGCCTCCCCGGTGACGGATGGCTGGCGCTCCTCGGCGGCGGGGAGCTGACCTTCGGCGAGACCGTGGACGGCGACGCCGCCTGGTTGGGGAAGACCCCCACCGGAACCGTGGGCTTCGTGCCCGCGGCCTCCGGCTCGGAGGACTACGGCCGGCATTTCGGCATTTACCTCGACGAGTTCTTCGAGCGCCGCGCGGAGACGATCCCCATCTATCGAGTTCGGGACGCCCGCCGCGGTCGCAACGTCCAGCGCATCGCCGAGTCCGCCGCCGTGTATCTTGGGGGAGGGGTTGTGGATCAGCTCCTGGAAGCCCTCGGGGATACACCCTGCCTCGACGCCCTCGGCGCCAAGCTCCGCGACGGCGGCACGGTGGCGGCCATCACCGCGTCGGCCCAGGCCCTCGGTGAAGTGGCCCGCACCGTCTTCGGCGGCAAGATCGTCGACGGCTTCGGCTGGCTGCCCGGGGGGGTCGTCGAGCCGAACTTCGACCCCGGCCACGACCGCCGTCTGCGCCAGCTCCTGTCCCACCCCCGGGTTCGCTGGGGACTCGCCCTGGCGGCCGGCGCCGCGGTCCTGCTGGGGCCCGCCGGAGAGGTGGAGGTGGCAGGGGACGTCTGGCTGGTGGACGGGCAGGACGGTCCCCTGCATTTGCTCTCGCCGGTCGATCCGGCACCCGGGGAGGGCTGACGAGCGCCTGCGGACCGCCTGCGACCTGCGCCTACCCCAAGGATCCAAGTTCGAAGCCGGCTTCCCCGCGGAAGTGCGGCGACCGGGTCTCGACCCGGAGTCCTGAAACCCAAAGACACCGATCAAGGAGATACGACATGTCCAATACCCTGACCATCGTCAAGCCCGACGCCGTCGCCGCCGGCAACGCGGGGAACATCCTCGCCCACCTTCAGAAGGAAGGCTTCACCTTCCGCGGGATCAAGATGCTGCGGCTCTCGGAGGACCAGGCCAAGGCTTTCTACGAGGTCCACAAGGAGCGGCCCTTCTACGGCGAGCTGGTGAAGTTCATGACCTCCGGCCCCGTGGTCGCCGCCGCTCTGCAGCGGGACGACGCGGTTCCCCACCTGCGGGCCGTGATGGGGGCGACGAATTCCAACGAGGCCGCCGAAGGGACCATCCGTAATCTCTACGGCACCGACATCGAGCAGAATGCGATCCACGGCAGCGATTCGGACGAGAACGCCGAGATCGAGACCGCATTCTTCTTCTCCCGCTCGGAACTGATCGGCGCCGCCTGACGCGGTTCCGCAGATCCCTCGGCGCTTCGCCGGGCTGAGAAATCCCCTCGTGCGCTCTGCGCCGAGGGGATTTTGCTATTTCAAATGGGGCAAACGTCGATTTGCCTGGTGGTATAGTCCACGTTTCTGGCCTTAGGCGATCTCCGCTGGACCCTGGCTGTCCGGCAGAGTGCCTCGGGCAAAGTCCGGACATCAAGTCCGGCCCCACGAAACCTCGAAAGGAGGCCCCCTTGAAGAAAGTCGATCTTTCCAAAGAGCTGTACGACCAGACCACCGAGTCCCTCGACGCCATCGAGCAGGACGTCTTCGGCGGCAGGGTGAAGACCGATGTCAAGGCCGGCGCCGCGAACGGCTGCATCCAAGGTGCCTGCCCCGGTCCCCTCTACGGCGTGCCCGACGATTTTTCGTGATCCGAAAGCCGGCCCTCGATTTCGAGGGCCGGCGCCTGCTCGCGCCCTCGACCCCAAAGGAGAGCCCCCCACCATGCTCGAGGCCAGCCCCCCGCCGGGGTCCGATGGCGGCCCCGCCGTTCGCTCCACGTACGCGGTTTGGGAAATTACCCTACGCTGCAATCTACGCTGTATTCATTGCGGCTCCCGGGCGGGGGACGCCCGGACCGGCGAGCTCGACACCGCTGAGGCCCTCGACCTCGTACGTCAGCTGGCGGAGGTCGGGGTTCGGGAAGTCTCCCTGATCGGCGGCGAAGCGTTCCTGCGCCGCGACTGGCTCGACATCGCCGCGGAGGTCAGCCGCCGGGGCATGCGTTGCACGATGACCACCGGCGGCTACGGCCTGGGGCCTAAGATGGCTCGCCGGATCAAAGACGCCGGCATCGAGCGGGTCAGCGTGTCCGTGGACGGCCTCGAAGCGACCCACGACCACCTCCGGGGTCGGCAGGGTTCGTACCGCCGGTGCTTGGTCGCGATACGGTCCCTGCTGGAGGCGGGGGTGTCTGCGTCCGCCAACACTCAGATCAATCGGCTCTCCGCCCCCGAGCTACCCCGGGTCTACGAGGTGCTCAGGGACGCCGGCATCGGACCCTGGCAGACCCAGATGACGGTGCCCATGGGCAACGCCGCCGACCACCACGATCTGCTGCTCCAGCCCTACGAGCTCCTCGATGTCTTCCCCCTCCTCGCCCATATCCACGAGCGCGGCTTTGGCGAGGGCGTCCGCATGCAGCCGGGCAACAACATCGGCTACTTCGGCCCCTACGAGCGGCGGCTCCGCGCCCGGCCCGGGACCGGGGGCAAGGATGTCGTCTTCTGGAGCGGCTGCACCGGTGGCGTTTTGACCCTGGGAATCGAGGCGGACGGCACCATCAAGCCGGACCCCTCCCTGCCGACCGTGGCCTACCGCGGCGGTAACATCCGGAACCAGTCGCTCCACGACATTATCTTCGGGGCGGATGCCCTGGTGATGAACGACGACCGGAGCCTCGCCCAGGGGGACCTGTGGGGTTTCTGCTCCGGCTGCGAGTTCGCCGAGGTCTGCCGCGGCGGTGACACCTGGACCTCCCACGTCTTCTTCGACCGCCGGGGTAACAACCCCTACTGCCATTACCGCTCCCTCTACCACGCGGCCGGCGGCATGCGGGAACGTGTCGTCCAGCGCATCGGCGCCGAGGGCCTGCCGTTCGACAACGGCGTCTTCGGTATCGAGCGGGAGTCCGTGGACACCCCCTTGGCGGCGGACGACCCCCTGGCCTTCGGGCTAGACAAGGTCCAGTGGCCCGAAAGCTGGCTCGCTGCGGATCCCGAGCTCCCCGCGCGCCTGCGGGCGGAACGGGATCGCTCCATAGAGGTGTGGCGCCGCCGTCTCCCCGAGGCGCCCTTCTCCAATCCCGCTCTGATGGAGGAAACCTCGCCGACCCCGCGCCACGTGCCGGTAAGGCCCCCCGCCGACCCCCGGGCCGCCTGCTCCTCTTGAATCGAGTCGTTGGCTCGGCCGCCTCGCCCGCAGGCGTCGGCGTGATGCTCCAGGGCTGACGCCCCAGCCTGCGTGGGTTCGAACCTCTTGGGCACAAGTTCGAAACACGGTGGCAGGTTCGAATCAGCTCTCTTCGCCCGCCGAGGTTGCTAACTTGCTGGATACAGTGAAGCCTCCGTTGGCACCCGCCTTGCTCTAGATCAAGGCGGGTGGGGAATCCACCCAAGAACAGGAATGTGCGCCAGCTATCGATGAGTCTTTGAAGTTGCCCGCTTCGAAGACGGTTGCTGGGGAACCTGTTCGGACGACCGAAGGGAGGGCCGCGACCCTTTCGGTCGAATGAATTCCCGCGGCCAAAAAGTGAGAGGTAAGAACCATGACTCAGAATGTTGTTGGTGGGTGGACCGGATTTGGTTCGAAGATCGACGCGGAAGCGAAGAAGGCATTCGATCAGGCCTTGGAGGGTCTTGTCGGCGCCTCGTACAAGCCGCTGGCGGTCGCGACCCAGGTGGTGGCAGGCTTGAACTACTGCTTCCTTTGCCAGGGTACGCTCGTGACCCCCGGCCAGCAGGAGTTCGCTGCGAAGGTGTACGTTTTCAAGCCCTTGGGCGGCGAGCCGGCTCGTGTCGAGAACATCGAGAGGGTCGATCCCTGATCGGACGCTACACGTTTCCCATCGACTTCCATAGATTGAATTGCCGTTACCTTGAGTAAAGGTTGCTGGGCGCTTCGGATGAGGCGCTCAGCGCTTCTGCGTTGTTGCCTCCACAGACCGAGAGTGCGCCACTTAGCAGGAAGGAGTGCGTGGTCAGGCCTTTGAGGTCTGGCGCCGCCGTCTCCACCGGCGCCTTTTTCGATCCAGCCCTGGCGAGAGCGATCTCGTCGACCCCGCGCCGCGTGCTTGTGCCTCCCCGGTCGACACCTAGGCTGCTTGCTCCTCCTGAGCCCGTCGGCTAGCCCTGTGACTTTCCTCCTTAGGGGGCGGCGGCGAGTCGCCACAGATGGACTGTCCTTGGTAAGGTTTTATCTGTCTCTCGGAGAGAATTCGTATCGTTCGCGCCATGGTCCTTGAAGGGACATGCAATAGGCGATGTCCCAGTCGTCAATGGCTCTTGGGAGGAGACATCATGGAGACGACACCCTACGGTGCCGCGTATGGTCGAGAAACCACTACACCGACGGGCCCTGGTACCGCCGCCCCACCGCGCGGACAGGCCGTTGCCTCGGGTCTGAGGAGTGCCAAGCCCAGCGGAGCGGAGCTCCGCTTCCCGCCGGGTTACCTCCCCGGCGAATCGGCGGGGATGCGAGACCTTTACCGACAGATGAGGTTTGTCGCCCGGACCCGGCTGCCCGTGCTGATCCACGGGGAGACCGGGGTCGGTAAGGAGCCGCTGGCCAGCACCCTGCATCGGTCGTCCAATCGGGCCGACGGCCCGTTCGTGGCGGTCAACGCCGCGGCGATTCCGAACGATCTGCTGGAGGCGGAGATGTTCGGCGTCGGCGTCGGCGTCGCCACCGGAGTCGCCCCCCGTCCTGGGATTTTTCGCCAGGCCCACGGCGGCAGCCTCTTCCTCGACGAGGTGGGGGAGATGGGGCCGAGACTCCAAACCAAGCTATTGCGGGTGCTTCAGGAAAAGGAGATCCGGCCTTTGGGGGGGCGGTCGGAACGGGTGGACGTGCGGATCCTGGCGGCTACCAACGCCGACCTGCGGTCCGGCGGCCTGCGGCGGGACCTGTACTTTCGGCTGGCGGGGGTGGTCCTCGGGGTCCCTCCGCTGCGCCACCGCCCGGAGGATCTACCGGCCCTGGCGGACTACTTCCTCGGGCGGTTCCGCGCCCTCGCGGGGGGCGGTCCACGGAGGTTTACCGCCGGCGCCATCGAACGCCTCGGGAATCACGGTTGGCCCGGCAACGTGCGGGAGCTGGAGCACGCGGTGCAGCGG
>JBCDIS010000057.1:0-40116 GCA_038748685.1 Acidobacteriota bacterium
CCGGCTTTAGGGGCCGGGCCCGGGGCGAAGTACCGAGCCGCCGATCGGCGACCCTAGGATTTAGAGATCGTCCGCCTCCTCTTGGCGGCGATCCCGCCAGGCGGAGAAGATCAGCCAGCCGCCGAAGGCCATGATCAGCAGGAACCAGTGGTCGAAGATCACCGAGGGGTCGAAGGCCGGCACGTACTTCTCCAGGAAGCCGTATAGGCCGATCAGCACCAGCGCAACACCCGCCACGACGCCCCCCGAGGCCCGGCGGTGGACCGGCTCCATGTCCTCCTCCGTCAGCCCGAGGTTGATCATGGACGCCTGGCGGAAGGCGTCGAAGACGTTGAAGAAAAGCACGAAGGCGACGGACAGGGGCAGCAGCGGCGGCACGTTGCCGTCGGTCTCCACCCCGGCGGTGATGAGGGCGGCGAACACGGCGAAGACCACCAGGCCGCGGGCGTAGAGACCGCAGTAGATGTGCCCCAGGCCGGGGAAGAATCCCAGGATGGCCGCCAGCAGGGGCGACTTCTGGGGCTTCTGGGGCGCCGGGGGTTGCAGCGGCGCGTAGTGGACGGGGGCCCCCTGGGCGTAGGCCGGGGGCGGAGGGGTCTCGACGGCGGGGGGCGCGGTTTCAGGCGTGCCCACGGGTTCCTGGGTCGGCTCGGCGGACGGGGCGGCAGGGTTCTCGTCGGTCATCGTTTTGCTCCTTCGTTCGCCGAAGCTTCGGCGTCCGGTCTATCTTCGGCCAGGCTCTGGGCGAGCCGGCTTTGTTCCCAAGTTTCGGCGGCGCGCTGCCACCAGGTCGAAGTCTGCTCACGCCATCCGTCGTAGGTGGCGACGGCCCGCGAACGGCCCTGGGCCACCCCGTCGTCGAGTCCAACCTTGAGACGGGAGTAAATGCGGGACCACAGGGCCGAGCCTTCTGCGCCCCGTTCCTCGACCCATTGGGTCGAGGTCTGCTGGACCGAATGGACGGTGTCGGTGGTGCGAGAAAGATGGGCGGAGACGTCGCCGGCGGCCACGGTGAGGAAGGTCGCCAGCAGGATGCTCGCCGCCATGGCGTACCGCTGATCGGCGAGCCACGCCGGCAGGGCCGAGGCCCCTTTCACCACGCCGGTGCCGGCCCGGGCGATCGAGCTCAGCCGGCGGCGCAGGGGCTGCGGCAGCGGGCGGGGCTGCCGGGCGTCGGCGACGACGTCGAAGATCACCCCGTACACCTCCGACGTCGCGGGCCCCGCTGGGCGGCCGTCGGCGAACGCCTCGGCCCGCTCCAGGGTGGCGACGTAAAGCCAGTCGACGCCGGGGTCGTCGTCCCGCGTCTCTCGGGCACCCTGAGCCCCCTCGGCGGCCCGGTCCCCTTCGCCTACCCGGTTCCCGTCTCCTTCGATGCCGGGGATCGCCAGCAGTCGCGAGCGCAGGGGTTCGGGCATCGGGGCCGCGGGCATTGAGGTGCCGTCCCCCCCGGCCGACTCCCCCAGCAGTGCCAGGGCCTCGGCATAGGTCCGGCAGTCGGCGCACAGATCCTCCGCCTCGCCGGCCAGTCCCGGGCAACCGGGGCGGAGCCACTGACAGGTTTCACCGTTCAGCATGTCGCCCTCCCGCGGCCGCCGTTGGACGAGCTGGGGTTCGTCCCCGAGCCCAGCTGCCCCTGCAGGCGGTTCACGAGGTCCCGGCGGGCGCGGTTCAAGCGGGACTTTACGGTACCCACCGGCACGTCGAGGAAGGCCGCCACCTCTTCGTAGGAAAGGCCCTGGAGATCCCGCAGCAGGATCACCGTCGCCTGATCCTCCGCCATCTCCGCCAGGGCTCCGTGGACCATGGCCCGCCGTTCCTGGAGCTGGGTGTGGCGCATGGGGTCGTCGCCGCTGGCCACGCGGTCGAGGGCCTCTTCGGGCACCGTCTCCGCCTGGTTGCGCCGCCGGTGGCGGCGGTAGTAATCGATGCAGAGGTTGCGGGACAGCCGCAGCGCCCAGGCCATCAGGGGCACGTCGCCGCGGTAGCGTCCCAGGTTGCGGAAGAGCTTCAGGAAGACGTCCTGGGTCAGCTCCTCCGCCTCGCCGTCGTTACCGGTGAAGCGGAACGCCAGGTTGTAGATCCGCTCCCCGTAGCGGGCGACGATCTCGTCCCAGGCCCGCGGGTCCGCCTTGGCGGCGCGGCGGGCGAGGAGGAGCTCGGGGTGGGTGGTCACGACGGTCATCTCAACCACCATGACGCAATCCCCACGAAGCGGGTTCCACGCCCCCCGAACTTTTTTTCAGGGCGCCGCCGCAGGGTCGGCGCTTGGCTCCGGAACCTCCCGGCCCACGGGGTAGAGCCGCCACTTGGGGTCGAAGAACGGGGAGCGCTGGTAGAGCCACTGGAGACGGGCCCGGGGGTCGGCGGCGAAGGCCTCGTCCGACGCCAGCTTCGCCTCGAAGGTCTTGCGCAGCTCCGGGTCCTCCGCCAGCATCCGCTCCCCCGTCGGCTCCATGACATAGGCCTCGACGTATTCGGTGCGGCTCAGCACCGAGTGGAAGAAACCCCAGCGAACGAAGGAGTCCGGCGAGCCGGGTTCCAGCAGCAGGACCGCCAGATCCCCCAGGGTCTGGTCCGTGGACACCCGCACCGATCCGGCGGGGTAGGTTTCGAGCCGCCGCTCCACCTCCGGCTCCTCGGTGAGCTCCAGCCGCACCCGACCTTCGAAGGGGGCCTTCGCCAGCTCGGTCCCGGTGAGGCGATACATCTCCACCTCCACGGAGCGGGGGGCGTCGATCCGCTCCATGGCGACGCCGTGCAGCTCCAGCCGCCCGATCACTTCGGTCCAGGCGGCGGGGATCCAGTAGGCCGCCGGGCGCTTCACCGTCGCCTGGACGGTCGGAGACACCCGGGGCAGGGTCTGGTCCTCAGGCTCGCCGAGCCATACGAACTTCTGCCCGCCGGACACCTCCGACGCCTCGTGGCGCCAGCGCACCCCGAGAAAGTCCACCGTCTCCGGTTCGGCCTCCGGATCGACCCCGAACCGCAGGGCCACCTCCGGGGTCCGCAGGGCCCGGTCCTGCGCCACGGCGGCGAACAGCGACTCGCCGTGGTGCCCCACGGCGTCGAGGACGGTGGTCAGGAAGACGTAGGTCCCCAGCACCCGCTGGTCGTAGGGCTTGAGGGAGTGGTTCTCCACCAAGATCGCCGGCAGGTGCCGGGCGGCGCCGTAGCCGTCGGAGAATCGGGGGGTGGCGGCGGACCAGTCAAAGAGGCCGGCGGCGGGATTCTGCGGATCGACCCCGAACACCAGGCCGCCGGGGATATGCCCCATCTGCTCCAGGACCGCCGAGACCGGTGGGTCGAGGACGGTCCGCAGCCAGCGGCTGATGGCGGGGGAATAGGACTGCTCGCCGCCGTAGCCCCAGGTGATGTCGTATTGGTAGTCCATACCGTCGGTGACGTGGAGATCGATGTAGAGATCGGGGTCCCAGGCGCCGATCGCCCTCAGCATGGCCGCCATTTCGGGGCTGTCGGCCTTGGCGTAGTCCCGGTTCAGGTTGAGATTGCGAGCGTTGGTTCGCCACCCCATCTCCTCCGGCCCCCGCTGGTTGATGCGCCCCACCGGCGAGCGGCGCTCGTGGCCGTCGGGGTTGAAGATCGGCACGAACAGCCACTGCACGCGGTCGAGCAGGGGGCGCTCGTCGCGGGTGCCGGGGACCGTCATGTTGCGCAGCAGCATGAGGCCGGCGTCCTTGCCGTCGATTTCGCCGGAGTGGATCCCCGCCTGGGCGAGGACGATCGGCTTGCCCCGCTCCCGCCGGACCTTCTTCATCGCATCGGGGGTGAAGGCGCCGTCCGCCGACGCCACCACCATCCACAGGTCCCGTCCCTCGCCGCTCTTTCCAAGGGACACCATCTCGAGGAGGTCCGAGGCCGCCACCAGCTCCTCGAGCCAGTCGAAGGTCTCGTCGTAGCTCGGGGTCCGGGCCAGGCCCTCCCGCTCCACCGGTGTGATCCAGCGCAGCGCCTCTTCTGGCGCGGTGTCGGGATCCATCGCCACCGCGCGGCTGGCGCCGTCCCAGGGCAGCGCCGGCGGCAGCACCGCCGAAACGGTGGGACCGCCGTCGCCGGAGCCCGAAGCGACGGCGGGGGGCGGCGAAAGACAGGAAACAAGGGCGACGAGGGGGGCGAACAGAAACGCTGGACGCATGGATCTAACCTCCTGGGGCAGTTGGCTGGATCTTACCCCCACACGCCGGATGCCCGGACGGACGCCCATCGCGGGGTAGGGTTGCGGTCCGGGCTACGCCACCGCGCGTTCCGGTTCAGGCCCCCCGCCCGTCTCAGCCTACCTTTCCTTTGTCCGATCGAGGTCCGCCATGAAACCAGCCGTCCGCGCCGTTGTGCCCACGCTCCTGCTTCCCCTCCTACTCGCCCTCGCCCTGCCCCCCCGAGCCCTTGCCCACGGCGACGCCCACGGCTCCTACGCCGTCCCCCCGGAGGACCTCGCCGTCTACCGGATCCGCGCCACCACCGAGCAGCTCGGCGAGCTGCGCAACGGCTACGACGTCTGGACCTACGCCTGGAGGGACGGCGAAGCCATCGCCCTCCTATCGAGCGCCAATGTGGAGGAGCTAGAAGGGCGCGGGTTCACCCCTACCCTCGACGTCGAGCGCACCGAGAATGAGCTCAAGGCCGCCTCCGGTCGCGAGCTCGGGGCGGGGCGGGGGTCGGGGATCCCCGGCTTCCCCTGCTACCGCACCGTCGAGGAGACCTACGCCGACCTGGCGCAGCGGGCCCTCGATCACCCGACCCTGGCCTCGTGGATCGACATCGGGGACTCGTGGGAAAAGGCCAACACGCCGGACCCCGGCTACGACGTGCGGGCCCTGGTGCTGACCAATTCGGCGATCGCCGGCGACAAGCCGGACCTGGTGGTGATGGCGGCGATGCACGCCCGGGAGTACACCACCGCGGAGCTCGTCACCCGCTTCGCCGAATACCTGCTGGACGGCTACGGAACCGACCCGGAGATCACCTGGCTACTGGACCAACGCGAGATCCACATCCTTCCCCAGGTCAACCCCGACGGCCGCAAGCGGGCGGAGTCCGGCCTCCTATGGCGTAAGAACGCCGACAACGACTTCTGCGCCAACACCGACAACCGCGGGGTCGACCTCAACCGCAACGCCTCGTTCCTCTGGGGGTCCGGCGGCGGCTTTACCTGCGGCGAGACCTACCGCGGCCCATCGGCGGGCTCCGAGCCGGAGACCCAGGCCGTCGAGGGCTACCTGGCGGCGGTCTTCCCCGACCAGCGGGGGGACGCCCTCACCGACCCCGCGCCGGACGACGCGGAGGGCGTCTTCATCTCCGTTCACAGCTTCGGCGAGCTGGTTCTCTTCCCGTGGGAAGCGACGGCGACACAGACCCCGAACCACGACCAGCTCCAGACCCTCGGCCGCAAGTTCGGCTTCTATACCGACTACTCGGTCTGCCTCGAATGCCTCGGAACCGCGTCGGGGACGACCCCCGACGAGGCCTACGGCGAGTACGGCGTCGCGGCCTATACCTTCGAGCTCGGGGACTCCTTCTTCGAGAGCTGCACCCCCTTCGAATCCACCATCTACCCCGACAACCGGGACGCCCTCCTCTACGCCGCCAAGGCCGCCCGGCGCCCCTACCAGGAGCCCCTAGGGCCGGAGGCGATCCAGGTGGTCGCCACCCCGCCGGTGGTGGAGGCCGGGGAGCCCGTCACCCTCACCGCCGTCCTCGACGACACCCGCTTCGATTCCAACGGTTTCGGCAACGAGCCGACCCAGACCATCGCCGCCGCCTTCGTGTCCGTCGACCTGCCCCCCTCCCAACAGCCGGCGCCCTCCCCCCTCGCTCCGGTGGACGGCACCTTCGACGCTTCCTCCGAAGCGGTCAGCGGCGTCCTCGACACCACGGGCCTCGCCGTGGGTCGCCACCTCGTCTACGTGTTCGGCGAGGACTCCGGCGGCCGTCGGGGTGTCCCCACCGCCGTCTTCCTCGACATTGCGGAACCGCCGGTCTTCGCGGACGACTTCGAGACCGGCAACCTTTCCCGCTGGTCCTCCGTGGTCCCCTGAAGTCGACCCCCGAACGCGCCGGGCGACCCCAGGGCGAGCTTGACAGGTTTAGATGACGACCGTACTCTTAAAGAGATGATGATTGTCATCAAAAGCTAGCCCGACCCTTTCGACGGTCAACGATTTGACCGACGCACTCGACCCGGCCGGCGCACCCAGGTAGTGGCGGTCCGGGTTCACCCGAGGGAGACGCCATGACCCCGAGTCCTAGCACCGCCACGCACCCATCCGACGGTTGGGAGTCCACCGCCTGCATCCTGTGCAGCGTCAACTGCGGGGTCGAGATTCAGGTCCAGGAGGGTCGGTTCACCAAGATCCGTGGGGACAAAGCCCACCCCGTCTCCAAGGGCTACCAGTGCCAGAAGGCGTCCCGCCTCGACTTTTACCAGAACAGCCAGAATCGCCTCCGCAGCCCCCTCCGGCGGCGGGACGACGGCACCTTCGAGGAGGTGTCCTGGGACGAGGCGATCCGGGACATCGCGGCGCGCCTGGTGTCGCTCCGGGATACCCACGGCGGTCACTCGCTGGCCTACTACGGCGGCGGCGGGCAGGGCAACCACCTCGGCGGCGCCCACGCCGGCGCGCTGCGGGCCGCCATGGGCACCCGCTATATCTACAACTCCCTGGCTCAGGAGAAGACCGGCGGCTTCTGGCTCAACGGCAAGCTCTTCGGCCGCCAAACCTGCCACCCCGGCGAAGACGTCGAGGGCTCCGACTTCCTCCTCCTCATCGGCACGAACCCCTGGCAGTCCCACGGCTTCCCGCGGGCCCGCCAGGTCCTGAACGAGATCGCCCGCGACCCCGACCGCAGGATGGTGGTGGTGGACCCCCGGTACACGGAGACGGCCAAGAAGGCCGACACGTTCCTCCAGGTACGTCCCGGCGGCGACGCCCACCTGATGCTGGCGATGCTCGGAACGATGGTCCAGGAAGACCTCGTGGACCACGGATTCCTCGCCCGACGCACCGTCGGCTACGACCAGCTGGAGCCGATGCTCAAGGGGATCCCGGTGGACGCCTACGCCCGGGCCGCCGGCCTCGACCCCGGGCAGGTCCGCGGGGTGACCCGCGGCTTCGCCCGGGCCAAGGCCGGCTGCCTGCGCACCGATCTGGGTCTGGAGCACTCCCCCCACTCGACCCTCAACTGCTACCTCGCCAAGCTCCTGGCCCTCCTCGCAGGCCAGTTCGGGAAGCCCGGCACCCAGAACCTGCACACCAACCTCCTGCCCCTGGTGGGCCACTCCCAGGACCCAGAGGACGGCGGGCGCACCACCCGCGTCACCGGGATGCGGGAGATCAGCAAGTTCTACCCCCCGAACGTGCTGCCGGCGGAGATCGACACCGACCACCCCGAACGGATCCGCGGCGTCGTGGTGGACAGCGCCAACCCGATCCTCACCGCCGCCGACACCGGCGCCTACCGAAAGGCCTTCGACAAGCTCGATCTCCTTGTGGTGATCGACGTCGCCATGACCGAGACGGCCCGCCTGGCCCACTACGTGCTGCCGGCGTCGAGCCAGTTCGAGAAGTGGGAAGCCACCTTCTTCAACCTCGAGTTCCCGGCCAACTTCTTCCACCTCCGCAAGCCGCTGGTGGAACCGGAGCCGGGCACCCTGCCGGAGCCCGAGATCTACCGCCGGCTGGCGGTGGCCATGGGGGAGCTGCCGGCGTCGTTCCCGCTGCTGCGGGCCATCGCCCGCCTCGACCGCAGGATGCCGCGGCTCCGCCTTTTCCCGGCGGCCCTGGCGGCGACCCTGAAGCTCCGGCCCAAGCTCCGTTCCAAGCTTTCCCTGGTCCTTCGGGAGACCCTGGGGGCGGCCCTGCCGGAGGGCGCTGCGTCGGCGGGAATCCTGTGGGGCGCCTGCCAGTTCTACGCCCGTCGCCACGGCGACGCGGTGCGACGGGCCGGCATCGAAGACGCGGGCGCCGGCCTCGGGGAAGCCCTCTTCCAGCGCATCTTGGGGAGCCGGTCCGGAACCCACATCAGCCTCCACGACAGCGAAGACATGTGGCGCTTCATCCGCCACCCGGACGGCAAAGTCCACCTCGCGGTGCCGGAGATGCTGGAGGAGATCGACGCCCTCGCCGCCGATACCCCCGAGAGCGGCGCCGAATTCCCCTTCGTGCTTCTGGCTGGGGAGCGCCGGTCCTACAATGCGAACACCATCATCCGCGAGCAGACCTGGCGCAAGAAGGACGGGGACGGAGCCCTAAAGCTCAACGCCGACGACGCCCGGGACCTGGGCTTGGGCGACGTTGCCCTGGCGGTCTGCGAGTCGGTTCGCGGCTCTTTGGTGGCCCGGGTGGAGATCAGCGACGAGGTTCTGCCCGGGGTGGCGTCGATTCCCCACGGCTACGGCCTCGAAGAGCAGGGGGACGGCGAATGGGTCCGCACCGGCCCGGCTATCAACGAGCTCACGGACGCCGAACACTGCGACGATCTGGCCAAGACCCCCTTCCACAAACATGTGCCCGTGCGCATCCGCGCCGTCGCGGCGCCCTGAGGCCAGGATCCACTGGATCCACTCCTCCGGGTAGTGCTCCGGGGCAGCCAAAACCGCTAGGATGATCCTGTGAGGTACGGACCAGACCACAAGGAACAGACGCGGCGTCGGATCATCGACGCGGCGGCGGAGCTCTTCCGTGAGAAGGGGCCCGAAGCCACCGCCCTGCCCGAGGTCATGGCGGCGGCGGGTCTTACCGTGGGGGGCTTCTATCGCCACTTCGAATCCAAGGACGAGCTGTTCCTAGCGGCCCTGGAACGGGCCATGGGCCAGACCCTCGACCTCCTGCGGGGCAAAGACAAGGGATCGCCGGCGCAGGCCCGGGGGGCCGGTACGGGCAAAGACAGCTGGATCGCCCGCGCCGCGGCGGTGTACCTGCACCCCGCCCACCGGGCCAACGTCGCGGGGGGGTGTCCGCTGCCGGTCCTGAGCTCCGAAGTCGCCAGGCGCGGCGGCCCGGCCCGCCGGCGCTTCGAAGACACCCTGGTCGACATCGTCGACGAGGTCGAGCCCCGGATGCCTTCGGGCACCGACCTGCCGCCGCGGGAACGGTCCTGGGGCTTCCTCGCCACCCTGGTGGGGGGACTGCTACTGGCCCGCGGCGTCGATGACGACGATATCGCCGACGAGATCCTGACCGCCTGTCGCCACGCCGTCGCCCCCGAAGCACGGACCGGCGACAGGGGCGCCCCCGACCACGAGGAGGACGCATCGTGAAGCTCCGCATTCGAGGGAATTCCCTCCGGCTGCGTCTCGAACGGGCCGAGGTGGCGACCTTCGCCGCCGACGGCAAGATCTCCGACCGGATCGTCTTCGGGCCCGAGAACGCCCTCGCCTACGGCCTCGAAGCCGCTGAGGTCGACGCCGTTTCGGTCCACCGGTCCGGCGACGGCGTCTTCGTCCAGGTGCCGCGGGCCCTCGCATCCGATTGGGCCGGCGGTGACACCGTTGGATTCGACGCCGAGATCGAGGCGGGGGGCCAGGGCCCGCTGCGGGTGCTGGTGGAGAAGGATTTCGCCTGCCTGCACAAGCGGCCCGGCGAAGACGAGAGCGACGCCTACCCCCACCCGGCGGCGAGCTGAGCCGCCCCGGCGGCCCCCAGGCTCGGCCCACGGAACGACGCTCGATGCATCCGCGGCTCGCCAGGACCCTCTACTTCGGGCTTCAGCGCCTGCGGCGCGAGCCGGTGTCGGAGGCCCTCGCCGACGTGCGCCGCACCGAATTCCTGGGCCGCGACGAGCTGCTGGCTCTGCAAGCCGAGCGGCAGCTGGCACAGCTACGCTTCGCGGCCCGGCGGGTGCCGTACTACCGGGAGACCTACGCTCCGTTCCTCGGGGATCTTGAACGGGCCCGCACCCCTGACGACGTCGCGGCGCTGGTGCGCCGCCTGCCGACGGTCGCCAAGGGCGCCGTGGTGGAGCAACGGCGACGGTTCCGCGCCGAAGGCCGGATCGGCCCCACCTACCCCGATCGCACCTCCGGCTCCTCCGGCACCCCCCTCGCCTTTCCCTGCGACCAGACCGCCTGGGCCTACCGCCACGCCCTCACCTGGCGGACCCTCGAAGCCTTCGGCGCCAGGGTCGGCGATCCCTACGGCTACTTCTTCGGTCTCCACTGGAGCCGCCGCGGCCGTTTCCAGGTCCGCCTGCGGGACTGGCTCTTCAACCGCACCCGGATCTCCGCCTTCGATCTCGGGCCCTCGAATCTCGAAAGACACTGGCGGCAGCTGCGCCGGTTCGGCCCCCGCTACTTCCTCGGCTACCCGTCGGCCCTGGCGGAGTTCTGCGCCCTGGCGGCGCAGCGGGGCTACGACCTCGAAGATCTCCACCTGAAGGCGGTGATGACCACCGGCGAGCCCCTCCGGGCCCACCAGCGAACCCTCATCGAGTCCACCACCGGCGCCCCCTGCGCCAACCTCTACGGCAGCGCCGAAGGGGGGCTCGGGGCCTTCGGCTGCCCCGCGGGCTCCCTCCACGTGGCGGTGGAGGCCTCCTGGCTCGACGTCGCCGGCTCCGACAGCGAAACGGGGGACGGAGGGGAGGCCATCGTCACCGACCTCTTCCTGCGGGCCTTCCCCCTCATCCGCTACGCCATCGGCGACGGCGCCCGGCGGCGGGACGGCATCTGCCCCTGCGGCCGCGCCCACCCCATGATCGCGGACCTCGAAGGCCGCTCCGGGAAGCCCATCCAGCTCCCCAACGGTCGCCGCGTCAACGCCAACCTGCCGAGCTACGTCTTCAAACCCTTCGCCGACGGCGCCGTCATCCGGCGGTACCGCTTCGTCGAGACCCCCAAGGGCCTGACCCTCCTGCTGGCGGTGGATCGAAACAGCTTCACCGGGGAGCACCTCGCCCAGGTCCGCCGGGAGACCCACCGGGCCTTCGGCGACGACCTCGACCTCGAGGTGGAGATCCTCGACACCCTGCCGACGCTCCCCAACGCCAAACACCGGGACTACGTTCCCCTGGACCGCGGACACGCGCAGGAGGCCCCCGTCCGCAACAATCGTTAACCAAGGAACACGGTCCGCAACGTCGGGAACGCGACGACGCAAAGGCGCTCCTCCATCCTTCTGGGGTCGACGGCCGATGGCCCTCGACCTTCACCCAACGACCCTGGAGGACTAGGAATGTCTCGCGGAACCCTGAAATCCATCGCCTTCGTCGCGGCCCTCCTGCTTTCGATCACCCTCGGCCTGGGGGTCGCCGCGGACGCCGGCGGTTCCCAGACCCCGTGGTTGGAACGACTGCACAGGTACCTGATGCGGCTCCACGGCCACAGCGGCGACGGCCACGGACATCAGTCCGCTGACCGGCCCATCCTGCGTGCCCACCTCGGCATGATGCACCTGATGCTCCAGCTTGACCTGGACGATACCCAACAGGCCCGCGTCGAAGCGATGCACGGGATCTTCGCCGACCAGCGCCAAGCGATGCACGAGGACCACGCCCTCCACCTCGCCGAGGTCTTGGAACGCTTTGAGCATGGGGGCGGCTTCGACCCCGTCGAAGCGCGCCATCTGGTGGACCACCACGCCGAGCAGCTGCGGGGGGTCGGATACGCCGTGGTGGACGAGATGACCGCACTCGCCAACAGCCTCGACGACGACCAGCGGGCGGTGGTGATCGATCATCTTCGCGAGGTCCAGGGGCACCTCGCCGTCGACCTCGATCCGGCGGTTCCAACCGGCGCCCGGTAGGGCGTTCGCAAGGACCCCTCAACCTAGATCCTCGACCCGGCATGGCATGATCCGACGATGCCCCGACTCTTGATGATCGACGACGACCGCAAGCTCGTGGGGCTGATGCGGGAGTACCTCGAACCCGAGGGTTTCTCCTTTGAAGCCGCCCACGACGGTCGTGCCGGCCTCGCCGCCGCCGCCGCGCGGCCGCCGGACCTTGTGATCCTCGACCTCATGCTGCCGGAGATCGATGGCCTCGAGGTCTGCCGCCGAATGCGGCGGGACGGCTCCCCCGCCGCCCGGGTGCCGGTGCTGATGCTGACCGCCCGCGGCGACGAGACGGACCGCATCGTCGGCCTCGAGATCGGCGCCGACGACTACCTCCCCAAGCCCTTCAATCCGCGGGAGCTGCTGGCTCGAATCCGCGCCATCCTACGCCGCAGCGCCGGCCCCGAGGGGGGAGCCCGGGACCTTCTGGAGGTGGGCCCCCTAACGGTGGACGCCGGCGCCCGCCGGGTGTCCTTGGGCGGCTGCGACGTGCCGCTGACCACCGCCGAATTCGACATCCTCCACGCCCTCGCCCGATCCGCCGGGCGGGTGCGAAGCCGGGACCAGCTCCTGCAGGATATCCACGGGCCGGGCTGGGCCGCCTACGGCCGCTCGGTGGACGTCCACATCAGCCGCCTGCGCCAGAAGCTCGAAGCCGATCCGCGGCGCCCCACCCTGCTCAAGACCGTCCGCGGCGTCGGCTACCTGCTGTGCCGGCTGGAGGTGCCGTGAGGTCCTTCGTCTTCGCCATCAAAATCGCCTTCCTGTTCGCCGTCATGCTGGCGGTGGTGCTCGGCGGCGCCCTGGCCCTCTTCGTCCACGTCTTCGACCCCCGGGTGCTCCACCACCTCGGCCGTCTTCAGGCTTTGGAGGGGGCCGACGTGGCGGAGCTCGTGGAGGCCCACATCGCCGCGGAGGACGGGTGGACGGCGGTCGAGCTCTTCGAGAATCCAGAGCTCAGGCGCATCCTCGACGGGGAGGGCGAGGCCCGCGGGCTTCGCATCTTTCTCCAACCCGCCGAAGAGCCCATCGAGGGCCCGAATCTGCGCCGGTCGTGGGTGCACCGAAGGGCCGAAGGAACCGTCACTGTCCGCGGTCGACGGATCCCGGTCCAGGGGCCGCCGGTGGTGGAGGCCCACGTGCCGATCCACCACCGGGACCGCCAGGTGGCCTGGCTGGTGCTGCGGGGGTCGCAGCACGTCACCGTCGTGCACAACGCGTTCCTCGCCGGTCTCAGCCACATCGGCCTCGTCGCCCTGGCGGCGGGTTTCCTCCTGGCCTGGACCCTGACCCGTCCCCTGCGCCGGATGCGGCGTTCCATGGACCGCATCGCCGACGGCGACCTGGAGCACCGCGCCCCCGCCTCGGGCCGCGACGAGGTCGCCGCCATGGGCCGCAGCTTCAACGCCATGGCGGACCGTATCCAATCCATGCTCACCGGCCAGCGGGAGCTGCTGGCGGCGGTCTCCCACGAGCTGCGCTCCCCCCTCGCCCGCATGAAGCTGTCCCTGGAGCTGCTGCGGTCCCGCGGCGGCGACGACCCACGCATCGACCAGGTGGAGACCGAGATCGACGCCGTCGACGCCCTGGTGGGGGAGATCCTGCTGGCGAGCCGCTTCGAGCTCGGCGAGGTGCCCCTGTCCCTTCGTCACATCGACCTCGCGGACCTCTGCCAAGAAGCCTGGCGTCGGGTGGCCTGGGACCGGCTGGACTCGGACGCGGAATCCCGCGGCATATCCCTCGCGGTGGAAACCGGCGACGGCGCCGAAGCCCTCCACGCCGACCCGTCCCTGGCTTCGAGGATCCTCGGTAACCTCTTCCAGAACGCCGTCCGCTACGCCGGCCGGGGCACCGTCCGCGTCACCTCGAAGCGCGTGATGGACCCGCCGCGGATCGAAATCACCGTCGCCGACGACGGCCCCGAAGGCGGCTCCCCCCTTGATGCGGCCCAGCTCGACCGCCTCTTCGAGCCCTTCTACCGCGCCGACCCCTCCCGCGCCGTCGACCCCGAAGGCGCCCACACCGGGGCCGTCGGCCTCGGCCTCATGGTCGTGAAGCGGGCGGTCGAAGCCCACGGCGGCCGAATCCGCGCCGAACCCGCGAAAGGCGGCCTCGCGGTGACCTTCGACCTGCCCGCGGGCCCCAGGCCCGCCGCGGTGGGGTAGCCTACCCGCCTACGACAAGGAGGCAAGATGACCATCATGGTGAAGGTCGAAGCCGTCGCACAGCCGGAAAAGACCACCGAGCTCGTGCGGATGCTCCAAAGGGGCTTTCCCCACACGCGGGCCGCCCCCGGTTGCCACGACCTCACGGCCTACCTAAACGAGGACGGCGTCTCCCTCGTGGTCATCGAGCACTGGGAATCGAAGGCGCACTACCAGAGCTACCTCGACTGGCGCACGGAGACCGGCGCCATAGACGCCCTGGGGGCCCTTCTCCAGGGGCCCCTGGAGATTCGATTTTTCGAGAAGGTCGGCGCCTAAATCGAAGCTCCGGTGGCGGCGCGGGCCTTGCCGATCTCCCGCCGCAGGGTCCTGAGATCGGTGACGCCGACCCGTTTGAAGGCGAGGTTGCCCTCGGGGTCGAAGATCAGCACCGTGGGCAGGCCCGAGGATCCGTATTGCCGGGCGACGGACTGCCGGGGGTCGAGGAGGACTGGGTACGGGAAGGGGTCTCGCTCGACGTAGCGGCGGGCGGTGGCCTCGCTCTCCCCGGAGTTGATCGCCAGCAGCTGCACCCCGGAGCCGTCCCCGAACTCTTCATGGAGCTCGTCGAAGTACCGGGCCTGGACGCGGCAGGGGCCGCACCAGGAAGCCCAGAGGTCGATCACCACCACCTGGCCCTGGAAGTCGGCGGGGCCGAGGTTTCGACCGTCGAGGCTGGCGAGCCTGAAATCGCCGGAGGCGCCGAGGGCTGCGCCGGCCCCGGACATTCCGCCGGCGCCCGGGAGGCCGCCGGGTCCGGCGGCCATGCCCGGACCGCCCGCCGGCGGACCCGGCGCCGCGGCGGGGGACGGTACGTGGAGCTTGCCGGAGGCCCAGGTAGACGCCAGGGCGACGGCGCCGAAGCCCACCAGGGACAGCCCCAGCCAGGTCAGGATCGGCTTGATGAACTGGGATGCGGGGGGAGGGGTCGGCTGGTTCTCTGGCTTCATCGCGGATCCTCGTCGTTAGGAAGGGTCACCGTCGGTCCCGTCAACGCTTGTCCCTTGGCCGTCCTGCGCGGGGTCGACCTCCGGAAGGGGCTCGGCGGCCCGCAGGGCCCCAAGGGCGGTCCGCAGCTCGTCGACCTTCGCGGGCCCCAGCAGCAGGACGATGCCGGGGCGACCGTCGTCGGTGGCCGCCCACAGGCCCTCGGCTTCGCCATGGAGACGCAGGCGCTCGTCGCCGTCCTCACTGGTGAAGTGGATCGAGAGCGTTTCGACCGCCAGATCGTATCCCAGGGCGGCGGCCTCTCCGCGGCTCACCAGGCGCTCCGCCTTCGCTTCGGTCACGGGGTAGAGGACGTCGCTGGCCTTGGAGTAGTCGATCCGCTCCTCGTCGATGTCGTTCTCACCCCGCCACCACTCGCCCCCCTCACGGCGTAGACGGACCGCGCCGGCGGCGTCTTCGAGCACCGCTCGCTCGATGCCGAAAACCTGCTGGGAGGTCCAGTCCCGGGACCGCCAGGCGTCGGCGGACCTGGCCAGGGCGACCTCCAGTGGGGCCGCCTCCAGCTCCACAGGCTGCCCCCCGACGCGGGCGTAGACCCGGGTCTCACCCAGGGCCGCGGCCTCCTCGGAACCCGTCACGGCGTCCCCCAGCTCGATCCGAAACGGCGTTCCCTCGTCCCCCAGCGTGACCTCCAGCACCCCCCGCGGCGGATCGAGCCCCAGGGCGCCGGCTCCGTCGCCGTCGACGAAGGCCGCCGCTTCGAGGCCCACCAGGGTGGTCAGCAGCCCGGCGACGGCGTCGGAGTCGGCGAGGTCCTGGACGGGCGCGGCGAGGTCGAACCGTTCGGCGTCGCCCCGGCGCACCAGGCGGGCCGCCTCGGCGCCGTCCGCCGACAGGGTCAGGCTTTTGATGTCGGCCCGCGGGGCGGAGAACAGGCGGCGGTCCCGCCAGCCGTCGGCCCCCTGGGTCAGCTCCTCCAGCAGGTCCGGGGCGAAGGCCGCCTGGTAGATCCCTTCGCCGACCGCCACCACCGAGTCGCCGGACACCGGCACTTCGGCGCCGAGCTCCAGCCGCCGCTCCCCGTCCTCCCCGCCGAGGACCACCGTCACCCGCGGCGCGTCGAGGCCCCCGTCGGCGCGGTCGATCCCCGCCAGCCCGCGGCCCTTTTGCAGAGCCGCGAGGCGATCCAGGGTCCCCCGCACCGCCGCGGCGTCCGCCCCGGCGTCCACCGGAGCCACCAGGCGCCAGGCGTCCGCGGCCCCTTCGTCGGCACCGTCCTCCGCGGCGGTCCGCTCGAGCCGCACCGCCCGGTCGTCCCAGCGGATTTCTAGGGAGGTGACGTCGTCCACGGTCACCGGCAGGAGCTTGGCTTCGAGGTCCCGCCGCTCGTCGGTGGACGGGAGATCCTTCTCATAGAAAAAGATGAAGGCCCCGAGACCGAGGGTGAGGACGGTGAGGACCAGGAGGGTTTTCGGCTTCACGGTTAGAACCTCCGGCGGCGCAGGGCGATCCACACGCCGGCGATCACCGCGGCTCCGGGCATCACCAACAACACCAGCGCCACCAGGGAACCCAGCTCGCCGCGGTCGAGGCCCAGGCGGGTCGCCTCCGGGCGGCGGGGCTCGATGTCGATCAGCTGCTCCCGCTTCACCAGCCAGTTGAAGGCGTTGAGGAAGAGCAGGGTGTTGCCGCGGTTCCCGGCGAGGTGGAGATCGGTGGCGAAATCAAGATCGCCGATCACCACCAGCCGGGTACCGTCGCCGGCGGAATCTTCGCCCGAGGCTTCGGACCCTTCGGCTTCGGGTGCCCCGTCGTCGGACGGACGGGCGACGGCGACCGCCACCGGCACCGGTCCCGCCAGGTCGACGTCGGCGTCGAAGGCGACCCCGCCGTCCCCCTGGAGGTCCGTTTCCCCCCAACCGTCGCCGGTGGTGATGGCCAGCTCCACCGCCCCTGGGGTGCCGGCGGCGGCGGCCACCGAGCGGGCCGCGGTCCAGATCACCGGCAGACCGCCGCCCTGATGGGCCTCCACCACCGGGTGGCTGCCGAAGGTCTGGGTGTAGAAGGTCTCCGGGCCGTAGAACGGCACGGCGGCGGCGGTGTCGAGCACGAGGTCCGGCCGGATCTCGACGCCGAAGCCCCGCAGCCAGGGTCCGAGGCCGAGATCCGACAGCGTGTCGGTGCCGGGGACGAAGGCGGGGTCCAGCATCAGCAGGGCACGGCCGCCGCCGTCGAGGAAGGCGCCGATGGCCTCCAGCTCCGGTTCGAGGAAGCTCGAGGTGGGGCCGGCGATCACCAGCAGGTCGGTGCCCTCCGGCACCCGCCCCTGACCGAGGGAGCTCCAGGTGTCGATCTCGAAGTTGTCCCGGCCCAGGAGATCCCGGGCCTGGGACAGGGATCGCGGATCCCCCGGATCGAGGGGCGCCTCGCCGTGGCCGGTGGTGAACAGGATCCGGGGCTTGTCGGCCTCCGCCAGGGCGAGAATCGCGCCGGTGATGAGGGGCTCCCCCTTGAACGCTTCGAGGGCCGGGGGCTGGCCGTATTGGGCGCCGGAATAGTCGTAGTCCGCCAGCTCCAGCTCGTCGATCACCCGACGGTCGTCGCCGCTGGCCACCACGATCACGTTGTCCCGCTCAATGCCGTACTGCTCCGCCAAGCGCTGGAGCTCCAGCAGGTCCTTGGCGGCGTCCAGGTCCCGCCGGCGGATCCGCTGCGGATTGGCGGCGACGTAGCGGTCGAGGAGCTCGTCGGTGGCGGTGTAAACCTCGGAGCCGGGGTTCATCAACACCACCAGATCAATGTCCCGGTCGAGCTCCGCCAGCACGTTCTTGGATTTCTGGGACAGGGTGTAGAGCTTGGAGCCGGTCCAATCGAACCGCTCGTAATGGCGGGTCGACAGGTAGTTGACCATCCCGTAGAGGACGAGCACCACCAGGACGCCGGCGCCGAGGGTGGAGCCTTCGACCCACGGCTTCGGCGAGTCCGCCGCGCCGCGGTCGGGTGCCGGCTCGGATGCAGGTGTCTCAGCCATCACGTCACCTCCACTTCTTCGCCTCGAGGGCGCGGCTGGACAGGAAGAGGAATAGGGCGGCGGTGGTCAGGTAGTAGACCAGGCGGCGGGAATCGACGATCCCCTGGCCGAGCTCGTCCATGTGGTCGAGGAGGTTCATGTAGCCCAGCAGCTCTCCGGTTTGGGGGTCCTGGGTGAGGCTGCCGGCCCACGGTAGGAAGAGCAGCAGCATCAGGCAGCCGAAGGTGACCACCGCCGAGACGATCTGGTTCTTGCTGAAGCTGGAACCGAAGATGCCCACCGAGAGGAACATGCCGCCGATCCCCAGGACCCCGAGGTAGCCCGCCAAGATCGGGCCCCAGTCCACCGAGGTATCGCGGGAAAGGAGGGCCGGGTAGGCGAGGGTCGGCAGCCAGAGGAAGGCGTAGAAGACGAAGGCGGCGAAGAACTTCGCCAGCACCACCTGGACGGCGGTGACGGGTGCGGTCATCAGCGCCTCGATGGTGCCGCTGCGACGCTCTTCGCTGATCAGCCGCATGGTGATGACCGGCGTCACGAACACCAGGGTGAGCCACAGGAAGATGCCACCGAAGAAGATCTCGAACGGCGTCGGGCCGGCCACCGCCCGGGGGTCGGTGAGGAAACCGACGATGAGGGAGAAAACGTAGCCCTGCACCAGCAGGAAGAAGGTCAGGATCACCCACGCCAGGGGGGATACGAAGTAGGCCCGCAGCTCGCGGGAAAAGACCGCCAAGAAACCGTGCATCATCGCTCCTCCGCGGCCCCGCCGCTCCGGTCGACGGGGTCTTCGGGACCGGGGCCTGTATCGTTGGGGCCTAGAGCTTCGGAGCCTTCGTCGCCCGGAGTCCCGTGGCTGTTGTCGAGCTCGGCGGCGGCCCCGTCCGGATCCTGGGTCGTCCCCTGACCCCGGGTCAGGCGCACGAAGACGTCTTCGAGGGAGGCGCGGCGCTGGCTGAGCTCCACCAGCACCCAGCCCCGCTCCACCGCCAGCCGGAAGATCTCGGCCCTGGGGTCGGCCCCGGAGGCGCAGCGCAGTCGCAGGTGACCGTCACCGGGGAGCACGGCGTCGACGCCGTCCACCGCCCCCAGGGCGTCGCCGGCGTCCGGCACCTCCCCTTCGAAGGCGATCCGCACCTCCGTGGCGCTGGCGCTCTGCGCCCGCAGCTCCTCGGGGGTGCCCTCCGCCACCAGCCGCCCGCGGTCGATGATCAGGACCCGCTGACACAGCTGCTCCACCTCGGGGAGGATGTGGGTGGAGAGCAGGAGGGTCCGCTCCCGGCCGAGGTCGCGGATGAGCTCGCGGATGGCGATGATCTGCTTCGGATCGAGACCCACCGTGGGCTCGTCGAGCACCAGAACCTGCGGGCCGTGGAGGATGGCCGCCGCCAAGGCCACCCGCTGGCGGTAGCCCTTCGACAGCTGGCCGATGACCTGGCGGCGCTTCTCCCCCAGGAGGCAGCTGTCGACGGCCCGGTCGATGGCGCCCTTGGCCTCACCGCGGCCGAGTCCCGCCAGCCGGGCGCGGTAGGCCAGGTACTCCTCCAGGCGCATTTCGGGGTAGAGGGCGACGCTCTCCGGCAGGTAGCCGAGCTGACGACGGGCCGCCAGCGGATCCTCCCGCAGGCTCTTTCCGTTGATCCAAACGCCCCCGGCGGTGGGGGGGAGGAAGCCCGTGATCATCCGGATGGTGGTGGTCTTGCCGGCGCCGTTCGGGCCGAGGATGCCCAGGATTTCGCCGTCCGCCACCGAGAAGGACACGTCACGCACCGCCGCGAAGTCGCCGTAGCGACGCGTGAGCCCGCGTGCTTCGATCATGGAGGCTCTCCGTTCGGTCTCGGGTCGATCGTAGGAAGATCGCCCACCGGATCCCACTGGAAGACCCTCGGAATCGGCGGGCAGAGCTGTACTTGAACCGTAAGCAAAAGGGGTGCCCGCCGCGGCCCGGGGCCAGCCGCCCGCCGGGGGCGATACCGGGGGAGGCCACCGCCCTCGGCGGCGTCGTTCCCGCACCCCCGGGCGCCAGAATGACGCCCCGGCGGTGCTATCCTCCCCCCATGAGCGCAGACAAAGCCAAGGGTATGAAGTCGGCCTACGAGCTCGCCCTCGAACGGCTGGAGCAGCGGGGCATCGACCGGCCCGACGCCGCGTCCCTTTCGGAGGGGGACCGGCGGGAGATGCAGGACGTTCGGCAGCGGGCCGAGGCGAAGCTGGCGGAGCTCCAGATCCTCCACCGGGACCGCATGGCCAAGGCGGATCCGGTGAAGCGGTACGAGGAGGAAGAGGAGTACGGCCGGGAGGTCCGGCGGATCGAAGAGGATCGGGACGCCAAGCTGGAACGCATCCGGCAGCGTCGCCGTCAGCCGTAGACGTCCAGGAACCGATCGGTGGCGGATCGGGGTCCGCAGACGAAAACCGCGTCCTCGCCGCGGAAAACGAAGCCCGGCCCGATGGCGGTCTGGACATCGCCGTCCCGCTCCACCGCCACCACCGAGCACCCCGTTCGCTTCCGGATGTCGAGGGCCGAGACCCGAGATCTCCCGAGGCCGGCGGCCGGCGCCCGGAGAATCTTCAGGTCGGCCCCCAGGGCTAGGGCGTCCCGGCGCAGCAGCCGCCGGCCGAGGATCTGGGCCGAAACCTGGCTCACGGAGAGGGCGAAGTCGGCGCCGGCCCGGTGGATGCGGTCGAGGTTGTCCGCCCCGTTCACCCGCGCGATGATGGGCAAGTCCGGTACCCGCCCCTTCACCACCAGGGTGCCGAACAGGGTCGAACCGTCGCTGTCCAGGGCCAGGATCAAAGCCCTCGCCCCCACGAGGTCGAGTCGATCGAGGATTTCGGGATCGGTGATGTCCCCCTCCACGTCCACCCCTTCGAGGGTCGGGTCCTGATCCACCACCACCACCGGCTCCCCCGCCGCCCTCAGCAGCTCCGCCACCCTGCGCCCCACCTCCCCACAGCCGGCCACCAGAAACGGGCCGGCCCGGCGGACCCCGCGACCCGCCGCCAGCTCACCCAAGCGGTCGAGGTGCTCGGCGTCCCCCACCGCCAGCAGCACCCCCCGGGGCTCCAGACGCAGCGTCGGTGACACGTCCCCGACGAGATTGCCCCGCACCCACTGCCCTACCACCGTTGCGCCGGTGCGGGCCCCCAGATCGGACTCCGCCAGCGTGGAGCCGGCGATCTCGCCCTCCGGGTCGATCCAAATCTCGGCCACCCGCAGGCTGGTGCCCAACTGCTGGATCCCCTCCACCCGAGGCTCGATGCGGTGGCTGGCCCGGGCCGCAAGAGCCTCCCCCAGCACGTGCCGCGGGGTGTAGAGATCGAGCTTGAAGGACCCCGCCGCACCGCCGGTGGTGAAGGCCAGCCGGTTCCCCGGATCCTCCACCAGCGCCAGCACCTCCCCCCGGTATCCCAGCTCCTCCGCCACCAGCATGGCGATGGCGTTCTCCTCGTCGGACCCGTTGAGCACCAGGGCCCTCGACTCCTCCAACCGAGCCCTCCGCAGCAGCTCCGTGGTCGCGATCTCGTGCAGCAAGTGGAGATGGCGGGGGGTGGCCCCGTCGTCCCCCTGCAAACGATCCAGGACCCCGCGGGCCTCATCCTCGTCGAGCTCCAGGAGGGCCACGGGCACCTCGGCTTCGAGGAGGTCCAGGATCAGGGTCTCCACCGCCGGGCCGTAGCGGAAGATCACCACGTGCCCCTTGAGACGCTTCGGTAGCTCCCGGGGTAGCCGTGCCACGAACCGCTCCTCCAGCAGCGGCAGGAGCAGCAGGGGCACGAGCATGTAGACCAGGAAGACTCCGACGAACTGAACCCCGATCACGAAGAGCACCATTAGCGGGTGATCCCAGCTGGCCTCGTTGCCATAGCCGGTGGTGGTCAGGGTCTCGGCGGCCCACTCCAGGGCCGACCAGAAATCCCGCTCCGTTCCCTCCAGGAGGCGCATCCCCACCATGTACGCGAGGGCGAAGCCCGTGAGCACCACGGGGAGGGCGGCGAGGACCAGCAGGAGACGGCGGCGGGAGCGGGTGATCATGGTGATGGGATCCGTGGTCCCATGATCGCACGAAGGTCCACGGGCTGGGAAAACTACGAAAAAGCCCACCGGCCAGGCCGGTGGGCTTTAGGGCGATCGCTGGGGATCGACTCAGTCGACGATCACGTTGGACCAGGCCAAGAGATCTCCGGCCTCGAAGCTGTCGAGGAAGATCGCGGGGCCACCGCAGCTGTCGAACCGCACCGCGCCGATGCGCTGGGTGTTGTTGTTCGTCCCCTCGGTGTGCTCGACGACGAACCAGAAGGTGCAGTCGTCCTCGGGGTCGATGCCCATCTGGCTGTAGTCGCCCCAGCGGCTACCGAAGAAGTTGCCGGTGCCCGCCACCAGCGTCTGCTCCGGCAGGGTCATGACACCCATGGGGTCCCCCGCCTCGCGGCCGGTGTACCGGACGCTGGGGCTGGTGGTGCCGCTGCTCACGGTGTAGGCGAGCAGGACGTTGCCGGAGCCGTCCTGGGTGATGGCGCCCATGAAGCGGTGGTCGGCGTCGGGGGAGTAGGTCCCCTCCTGGTGCAGAGCCCATGCTCCGCCACCGGAACGGCGGACCTCGAACCAGCGCTCACCGGAATGGTCGGCAAAGTCGCCGACGTCGGTCTGGAGGACACCGAGGATCGACTCATAGGCCCCGAAGTTGCGGTAGGTGAGGCGATACATGATCACCTCCAGCAGGGGATCGAGGCGATTGCTCGTTCCCGGCTGCGGGATGCAGGAGAACACCCCGATGGGCGGACACAGGTTGGAGTCGAACTCGGTGGTGATGATGTCCGGCAGCTTGGTGAAGGTGGTGTTCGCCGGGGTGTCCCAGTCGACGTCGAGCTCCCAGAGCTCCAGGATGTCCTCGGTCGGCAGGCTCGGACCCTGGTTGCCCAACTCGGTGTCCCGGTGCCGCATGTGGAGGGACGGCGTGCCGGCCGGCGGCAGGGTGGAGCCGTCGATGTCCGCCGGGGTAAAGGCCTGGAAGCCGAGCCCCGACAAGAACGGCCCTGCGATCTCCTGGAGCGGACGGGCGGTGCCGCAGGACATCATGTTCTCGCGGTCCAGGGCGTACACCGGCGGCGGCTGACCAGCGCTGGCGTAGTTGGCGGACACCGTGTACGCGTCGGTCCAGATACCGATCTTGAAATAGTCTGGGAACCGGCTGGGGACGAACTGGTACTCGCACCAGCCGCCGCTCACCGGGTCGTCGGTCATCGACACGTAGACGCAGAGCCCGCTGTTGCCGAACTCGAACTCCGACATGATCCACCGCTCGGCGAACTGGTCGTAGACGATGATGGGGTCACCGCGACCGGCGGCGCAGACGCCGGAGCCGAGGGAGTCCATGGCGGTGGGCCCCGCCACCAGGTTGCCGGTCACCTTGTCGTAGATCGAGAAGGTGGAGGCGTTGATGGCGGTGATGTAGTAGTTCTTGCCGATGTCACCGCTGGGGTCCGGCGGGAACAGGTTGCCGCCGTCGATGCCCTCAAAGTTGTGGACTTCGGTGATGGAAGGACCGCCCCCCCGCGGGGTGTAGGCGCGCTGCTTCTCCACCAGCGGATCGAGGACCTGCGGGGCCCAGGGCTCACCGAGGTGCCCCAGGGAGCGCCGGGGGTTGATCTCGAAGCCGTCCCCGAACTCCCAGGGGGAGACGAGGGGCAGATCGCGGACATCGCCGTAGAACTTGTAGGGGATGACCTCGTCACCCAGGGAGGTGGCCCCCCGGACGACGATGGGCTCTTCGCTCGCCGGCGCTTCGGCGTGGACGGCACCGACGCTGACCAGGAGCCAGCAGGCCGCCAAAAAGACTCGGAACGTGTTTCTCATGGCCTTCCTTTCATAGCGGGACCACTTACCCTTCGGCCGACGGGCAGTGGAAGACGAGGGTTGGAATCGAAATGAGAATAAGAAATCAGGAATCTGCTTTCCCTAGCGTCGAAGGGCCGGCTGCCTGCGGCCGGCGAATCAATTTGAGGTGGCCGCGGCCACTGGTCATTTGGATCTCCCCGTGTCCGGCCCCCGCTTCGACGCGGGCCCGTTTGAGGCGACCGCCGGGGGGCCAGTCGAGGTCCATGGAATAGTCGCTGGTGATCTCACCCTGGGTCTCCAGCGACGCTTTGAACGCGGCCCCCCAAGGGACCTCCACCCGCAGCTCTCCGGTCTGGGATTCGAGGACTTGGGGCCGCCCCCACTCGGACGAGTGGAGCCGTGCGAAGACGTCACCGTGGTTGCTCCGGGCCGAAACGGCTCCGGAGGTGACGATCTGGACGGGGCCGGATTCCGACACCGCGTCGATGTCCCCTGCATAACCCTTCACCAGGGCCCGTCCGTGCAGGGTCTCCACCCGCAGGGGCAGGGTCTTGGGGACGTAGACGGTGATGTCGATCCGACGCTTCCGCCAGGCGTCGGGAGCTTTGAAGCCCGCCTCCTCCGGGGGATAGCGAACCTCCACCGTCATCTCGCCATCCCGCAGCTCCAGCAACACGTCCGGCAGGCGGGGGTCGTCGGCGTGGCGCTGGCGGTGCCCCACCACCTCGACCTTGCCCCCTCCGGCGCCGCGCACCTGGAGGTTGCCGTGGTGGTTGACGATGGCGATCCGCGAAACTTCCGGCGACAGGTCGGCCTTCCACTCCACCGCCTCGAGACGCCACGATTCCGCCGGGTCGCCGACGGGGGAAGGGGTCTCGTCGGCTCCGACCGAAGCCACGGCGCAGAGGCCAGCGACGCAGAAGGCGGCAAGCAGTGGTCGAAGGAAAAGGCCAGGTTGCATCAGGACGACCTCGGTCGAGTGGATGGGGGGCCGGGACTTGAAAGGGAATCGAAGCTGGAGCTCGCGCTTTTTAGATTTTACCACGTTATCGAGGAGTTGAGGCGATGGGTCGGGGGACATCCCGCCGCCTGGAGGGACGAGCCGCGAGGAGCCGCGGTCCTCCCCGTGCCTGTGCTAGATTCATTGCTCTTCGCTTCGCTTACCGCCCCCCTTCGTCTTCGCGTCAGCGTCTCTACGGCTGCGATTCTTGCGTCTGCCACCGCCCAACGGCGTCGTGGCCCGAACTCGCGCCGCCCGATCCAATCTCGCCTGATGCCCTCGGCTCCGGGGCCAGCCATGAACCGCTTCTCAGACCGTCGACTGCGCAGCCAGATCCTCACCATCTCGATCCTTCCGGTGGCCGGGATGGTCGCGGCGATTCTGCTGGTCTTCGTGCTCAGCCTGGGTCGGGTGGTGGATACGGCCTTGCCCAGGCAGGAGATCATCATGGAGCTCCAGTCCCTGAGCTTCGATCTGCTGTCCGAAACCCGCGAGTACGCCCTCGAGCCGAACGTCGGCACTCTGGCGGAGATCCGGGAAAGGGAACGGGAGCTGCTGGATCGGGTCCAGGCCTTCGTCGCCGCCGCCCCGCAATCCGCCGGCGACGACGTTCGCAACGCCGTCGAGGCCATGATGGCGGCGACGGAGAAGGTGGTCCTCCTGGCCTCCGCGGACGAAGGCTCGGACGAAGCGGCGATCCCCGAAGGCGTCGGGGCGGACTACACGGCGGATCCCTCCGCCATCCTGGAGCTCACCGAACGGGATCTGCGCAGCGTCCTGCGGCGGGAGCGAGCGATCTCCTCGGAAAAAGCCGACGGAGCTTTCAGAATCTTCTTCGGAGCCGTCGTTGGAACCGGATTCTTCGGGCTCCTCGCCTCCGTCATCCTGGCCCTCGTGCTTTCCAACCAGATCTCCAAGCGGGTCGGTCGGCTACGGGACGCCAGCCAGAGGCTCGCCGCCGGGGACCTCGGCGCCCGCCTGCCCGACTCGGGTTCGGACGAGATCGGGGAGCTCACCTCCAGCTTCAACCGAATGGCAGAAGAGATCGAGCAGTTGGTGGCTCGCATCCACAGCGCCCACGCCTACAGCGAAGGGCTGCTGGAGACGGTACCCACCGCCATCGCCGCCATCGACGCCGAGGGCCGGGTGGTTTCGTCGAATCGGGAGCTGACCCAACGCTTCGGCAACTTCGACGGCCGGCGGCTCGACGACCTCGACCTGACTTTCGACAGCGGTGGGGATCTGGCCGCCCTGCTCGAAGCGACCCTGGGTTCCCTTTCAGGCTCGGTGTCCCCTGAGCCACCGCCCCCCAAGGAGGGCCACCTCGGGGACCGGTACTACCGGGTCACCGCGGTCACCCTTCCGGCCCTACCCCGTCCGGCTGAGAGGGGTCGACCGGCGGAGGTCGGGGGAAGCGCCGTCCCCGGAACGGCGACCCGGGTGCCCAACGCCGACGCCTTGGTGGCCTTCGAGGACGTTACCGAGCTACGCACCGCCGTCAACGATCTCGAACATCATCTCGCGGAGCTGCGCAACACCCAGGCGCAGCTGATCCAAAGCGGCAAGCTCGCCGCCATCGGAGAGCTTGCCGCGGGGCTGGCCCACGAGCTGAACAACCCGCTCTCGGCGGTCCTGACGTATTCGATCCTCCTGCGGGACAAGCTCGAAGAGGTGGGGGCCGAGACCCTCGAGCCCAAGCTCCCCCGGTTCGCCGAACGCCTGGGCTTGATCGCGCGGGCGGCGGAGCGCTGCAAGGCGGTCGCGGATCATCTCCTGGCGTTCTCGCGGCAGGACGAAACCGAGAAAGAGCCGGTCGATCTGGGGGACGTGGTCCGGAGCTCCCTGGAGCTGCTGGAGGCCCTCGTCCGGCGCCAGGGCGTCCACCTGGCGGTCGACATCGAGGACGGCCTGCCCCCGGTCGTGGGGCACTCGGGCCAGCTGCAGCAGGTGATCGTGAACCTGGTGTCGAACGCGATGCACGCCATGGCCTCCGACGATTGGGAGCACCGGGGGGGGCTGAGCATCGACGCCCGGCGGGCCGGCGACCGATGCGAGCTGACGGTCGAAGACACCGGAGGCGGCATCCCCGCGGAGCACCTCGACCGGATCTTCGAGCCCTTCTTCACCACCAAGCCGACGGGGGAGGGAACGGGCCTCGGCCTGTCCATCGTCCACGGTATCGTCCAGAGCCACGGCGGCACGATTGACGTCGAGAGCGAGCCGGGTCGAGGCACCCGATTCGTCGTGCGCCTGCCGGCCGGGGCCCCCAGGGGAGTCCAAAATGGATAAACCGGCGCCGACGGTCGCCGCGAGGCTCCTGGTGGTCGACGGAGAACCCTCCGTCGCCGCTGACGTCGGCTCGGCCCTGGAGGACCTACGCTGCGACGTCGTGGCCGTCGGCTCAGGGGCCGAAGCCGTCGAGGCCCTCGACGGCACCTTCGACCTCGTCCTCGTCGACCGCCGGCTTCCGGGGTCCGGGTGTTCCGAGGTGATCCGCCGGGCCCGCCACGACGGCGTCTCGGACGTGGTCCTCCTGTCGTCCGACCGGGCCGCCGATACCCGGCGTGAGGTCCTTCGCCTCGGAGCCGACGCCCTGGTCCACAAACCCATCGACCCGGAATCCCTGCGGGGCGTGGTGGTCCCCATGCTCGAGTCCGATCGAACCCTCGACGTGATTCCGGAGCTGCCCAGGATCCTGGTCGTGGACGACGACGAGATGGTCCGCCTCTCGGTGGAGGCGAGCCTGGAGGAGCACTACGACGTCGCGGTCACCGGCTCCCCCTACGAAGCCCTGCAGTACCTGCGGACCCGCCCCTTCGAGATCCTGATCACCGACCTCATGATGGCGGAGATGCCCGGCCTGGAGCTCATCCGCTCGGCCCGCACCGCCCAACCCCTCCTCATCGCCATCGTGATGACCGGCTACGCCAGTAAGCGCGCCGCCATCTCTTCGCTCCAGGAGGGGGCCTACGACCTCCTAGAGAAGCCCCTCACCCCGGCCCTCGTCCGCGAAACGGTGGCCAAAGCCTGGCGAAGCCTTCGGTACCGCCTCGAGAACCGCCGCCTCCTGGTGAGCTTGAGGCGGACGAACGAAGAGCTGCGGATCGCCCGCGACGCGGCGCAGGCCGCCAACCGCGCCAAGAGTCGCTTCTTGGCCAACATGAGCCACGAGCTGCGCACTCCGTTGAACGGAATCCTCGGGTCCCTCTCGCTACTGGAGGCCACCGTCCGCTTTGAGCCTGGGCAGGTGGACTGGGTCCGCCAGGCGAGGGAGTCCGGCGAGGCCCTCCTCGGCCTCCTCTCCACCGTCCTCGACATGGCCGGCGCCGAGGCGGGGGTGTTGGAGCTCTCCCAAGAACCCTTCGGCCTCGCCGCGCTGTTCGAAGACATCGGAAGGGAATGGAGAGCCCGGGCGCCGAGGCGGGAGCTGCAGATCGACCTGGCGGAGGATCTACCGCCTCGGGCGAAGGGGGACCCCCGCCGGCTGCGTCAGGTCCTCGACCAGCTCCTCGCCAATGCCCACCGCTTCACCACCGAAGGACGGATCACCGTTTCAGTCCGGACCGAGGAAAGGGGGGACGATGACCTCCTCCTCTTCGTGGATGTGGCTGACTCGGGGCCCGGCATCCCACCCGACGAGCTGGAACGGATCTTCGATCGATTCTCCCAGGTCGACGAGAGCTCCACCCGGCGCCACGGCGGAGCCGGCCTCGGTCTGGCCTTCGGTCGCCAGCTGGCGCGGGCCATGGGGGGAGATCTCACGGCCACGAGCGCCCCGGGACAGGGCAGCACTTTCCATCTCGTCGCGCGGCTCGAAATCCTCGAAACCCCGCCGCAGAACGTCGATGGGGGCCCGGAATCCGGGGACCCGGCCGCCGCCGCTACCGCCGAATCCCAGGGGAACGGACAGGCTCCGGGACGGGCTCCGGAAACACCCCGGCCAGGACCGCGCCCCGCGGGACCTACCCGGCGTGCGCTGCTGGTGGAGGACGAAGCGGCCAACCGCAGGGTCATCACCCAGATGCTGTCCCTCCTCGGCCTCGAGCCGACGGCGGTGGACAACGGGCTGCGCGCCGTCGAAGCCTTCGAACAGGGAGAGTTCGACGTCGTGATCATGGACTGCCAGATGCCGGAAATGGACGGCTTCGAGGCCGCCCGCCACATCCGGAACCTAGAGGCCGAGGGGCCCGGCACCCGGATCCCCATCATCGCGCTGACCGGCCTCGCCCTCGAGGTTCACCGAGGTCGATGCCTCGACGCCGGCATGGATCACGTCCTTACGAAGCCGGTACGCCTCCAGACCCTCCGCGACCTGCTGGCGACGACCTCGAATTGAAGCCACCTCCGCCGCAGGCGTCGGCAAGGACGATCCGGGCGCGGTAGGATTGCTCCATGGCGACGACGGTACGACTCGACAAATGGCTCCAGGTGGCGCGGGTCTTCAAGACCCGAAGCCAGGCCACCAAGGCCTGCGTCCTCAACAGGGTCCGGGTGAACGACCAGCCGGCGAAGGCCCATCGCAACCTGGCGCTGGAGGACCGGGTGGAGATCGAGCTCGGCGACTGGACCCGGATCCTGGTGGTCAAGGAGCTCCGGGACAAGACCCTCCCCAAGGCGGAGGTCCCCCGGATCTTCGAGGATCTGAGCCCGCCGCGCCCCACCCTCGATCCCATGGAACGCCTGATGCGACGGGCCCCGGTGGTGCGGGACCGCGGCGCCGGCCGCCCCTCGAAACGGGAACGGCGCCAGTTGGAGCGCCTGCGTGGCGAGTAACGCTGCCGTCCACCTGCGCCGGGGCCGCGACAGCGCCTCGAAGCGCCGGCACCCTTGGATCTTCAGCGGCGCCATCCACCGTGTCGAAGGGGCCCCCGGTGCCGGCGACACCGTCGACGTCTTCGACGCCGACGGCCGCTTCCTCGGCCGCGGGGCCTACTCGCCGAAGTCCCAGATCTCGGTGCGGATGTGGGTTTTCGCGGACGGCGACGGGGAGGCCCCGGAGATCGACGGCGCCTGGCTCCACGGCCGAATCCGGCGGGCCGTCGCCGCCCGCACCGACCCGATCTCCGGCGAAGGAACCCCGGGCGACGCCGGGGCGACTGGCAGCGACGGGGGTCGCCTCGTCCACGCCGAGTCCGACGGGCTCCCCGGACTGGTGGTGGATCGCTACGGCGACGTGCTGGTGTGCCAATTCCTCTCCGCCGGTGCGGAACGCTGGCGAAGCGCGGTCGTCGACGCCCTCGGCGACCTGCTGACCCCGCGGACGATCTGGGAGCGCTCCGACTCCCCCGTCCGGGCCAAGGAGGGCCTGGCGCCGCGGACGGGGCTCCTGGCGGGCGAAGAGCCGCCGGATCCGGTGCGAATCGAAGAAGGGGGACGGCCCGTTCTGGTGGACGTGCGGGTCGGCCACAAGACCGGTTTCTACCTGGACCAGCGCCCCAACCGCGCCCTGCTGACGGAGATCGTGGGGCGACGCTGCTCCGGGGGCGAGGTGCTGAACGCCTTCGCCTACACCGGCACTTTCGCCGTGGCGGCCCTGGCCGGCGGCGCCAAATCGGTGGTCAACGTGGAGGCGTCGGCGCCGGCCCTGGACCTGGCCCGCAAGCATGTCGAGTTGGCGGGGTTCCCGGAGGACGCGCTGTCCCACGTCGAAGGAAACGTCTTTTCGGAGCTGAGGGGCTACCGGGCGGAGGGTCGCCGCTTCGACCTCGTGGTGCTCGATCCGCCGAAGTTCGCCGACGCCCGATCCCGGGTGGACAAGGCGTCCCGGGGCTACAAGGACATCAACCTCCTGGCCTTCCAGCTCCTACGTCCCGGGGGCCTGCTGATGACCTTCTCCTGCTCGGGGGCGGTGAGCGCCGATCTGTTCCAGAAGATCGTCGCCGGGGCCGCCCTCGACTCCCGCCGGGACGTGGCGATCTTGGACCGGCTGGGGGCGGGGGACGATCACCCCACCTCACTGGCATTCCCGGAGGGCAGCTACCTGAAGGGGCTACTCTGCCGGGTCGACGACCCCTGAGGGACGCGGCCGGCCGGGCCCTCGGACCCGGCCTTCGAACTGCGCGGGAGCTCAGAAGTCCCGCTGCCACTCCCAGCGCAGGGTCACCAGCATCTCGTCGGCGCTTTCGGTCCTCCCGGCGCGTACGAAATCGTTGGCGGCGTATTCAGCGGTGAGGTCGAGTCCCTCCACCAGACCGAGGCGGACGCCGACGTCCACCTTGTCCCACTCCCAGCGGATGCTGGGGGCCGGGAAAAGCCGATTGACGGCGAACTCGGGCTCGATCCGCGAGAACCGGACCGCCGGGGCGATCCACGGGAAAAGCTGACGCCCGAAGGCGGTCCAGCGCCAGGGCAGCTCGAAATCCCAGGCCACCTCCACCTCGTAGCCGGTGCGGGGCAGGTTCGCCACCTCCTGGTCCACGTACTGGCCGAAGAACGAGAAGCCGCCGTGGTAGAGCCAGATGTTGAGCCCCCACTCGCTCTTCTCGACGCCGCTGATGGCCGGCGGCGGGAAAAGGTTGAGGGGGCCGAGCAGGAGATCCAGGTCGCCGCCGTAGAACGTGCCCTCGAATTCCACCGTGTCCTTGAGGTCCCGTTCGTAGCCCCAGGCCAGGACGTCCAAGGCGGTATTCCCGTCGTCGGAGCCGAAGCGCACCCCTAGACCGAGACCGACTTCGGGCTCGTCGAAGGTCACGTCCTGCACCGCGATGTCGGCATCGTAGAGGATCGGTATCCCAGTCTTCAGCTCTGGATCCGGATTCGGCACGGAGCCGTCAAAAATCGAGATCCCGTTGTCACCGGCGAGGGCGTTGGGATCGCGAAAAAAGAGCGGGTTGCCGTCGGTATAGGACGCCTTCATGTAGAAGTGCCGCCCCAGATCGAAGCCCACTTCGACGCCGACGTCCTCCATCCGGTTGAAGGCCGTCGAAACCAGGCCGTAGCTCTCGAGGTGCCGGTCGTCCTGGCGTTCGAACTTGGGCATCTTGCCCACCTTCACGTAGCCGCTCCAGCCCTCGTGGGTATCGCCGGGCTCGACCTCCGTGCCGAAACGGATCCACGCCTCGTCGACGTCGAACTCGTCGTCCTCCGAGGTGGGGTTCCGATCGTAGCGGTCGATCAGATCAACTTTGACCTTGGCCGCCATACCGTCGTCGACGCCCCCCAGGTCCCAGGCCCCCCGGTACCAAAGGCTGACGGTGGAAACCTCGGCGTGGCCCCCGGGGTCCACCGCCTCGATGAACCCCCGGGTATCCCCCACCGGCAGCTGAATCGGGGCGAAGGGGAAAGGCACCGGGAAGCGCGCTTCGTCGGTATCCCGGAAGTGGGCCTTCGCCTCGATGCCGAAGCTGTGGTCCAGGTCGTCCCCGGGGTCGCCGTCCGGCTGGGCGATAGCCGTCGGAACCGAGACGAACGCCGCGAGGGCGGTGAGGGCGGCGCAGCGCCTGGGGGCGAAGCGCCGGGCGACGGGACGGCGGGCGGTACCCAAACTCAGCTCCCCGCCAGGATCTTCTGCAGGGAAGACTCCGGCAGGTTCAGCTCCCGTCCGCCGAGACGCCCGACCTCCTTTTCACCCACGAAGACGACGGCGGTGGGCACCCCGTTGAGCTTCTGCTCGTCGGTGACCGGATCATCGGCCATCTGCCGCGGCAGGCCGTAGTACTCGAAGCTCAGCTTGCTGCCCTCGAGCTCCTCCGCCACCCGCATCACCTTCGGCACGAGGCGGCTGCAGACCGGGCACCAGGTGCCGAAGTAGACGCGCACCTTGACGTCCTTACCCTGGGCCGCGAGGGCCCTGAGGGAGGTGGCGTCGGGCGCGTAGGACTTGGACTTGAATCCGTAGGAAGGGTTGTAATCCACCAGGGAGGCGGCGGTCTGGAAGCCGAGCAGCGGAGGCTTGGGCTTCAGCTTGGCGGCCTGCCCCTTCACCTGGAAGGTCAACTCCTGGGCGCCGACCTGGAACTGGCCCATGCTGTCGAACGACGCGTCCGCCAGAAGGTCGATGGCGCCGTTGTCGCGGCGCGCCACCTTCAGCAGGCTGACGGTCTCGACGGTGCCGCCGCGGGTGTTGATCAGGAGCGGTGACTTGAGGGCCGGCGCGAGGATCAGGTAGGCCCCGGAGCGCTCGGAGCGGTAGATCTCGGCGCCGTCCACCTCCGAGCCCCCCAGCTCGAACAGAAAGTCCCCTGACGGCCGGAAGTCTTGGAACAGGGCGTCCGCCTGGGCCGCCTGGGCCGCGGCCATCGAGGCGGTGAAGGCCTGGATGAGTCCGAGCAGGGCGACCACCGCCACCGTCCGAAACGTCCGGGGCAGGGTCTTGGGGCTGGCTGGGTCGCGTCGCATCATGGTCTCGAATCCTCGAAGTCGTGTTGTCTCGGGAACGTTTCGGACGGGCCCTGGGGGCGGCTGCCTACTCCAGGGCCGCGGATCCGCCGAGCTCTTCGAACGGCGGAAGACCGCTCCAGGTCTCCGCCACCCGACTGCCCTGGACCGAAAACGTCCGCGGCAGGGTTCGGTAGAGGGGTGACAGCAGCGCCGCCGGCGCTTCCCGAATCTCGAACGTAGGTCCGTGGGTAAAGCGGAATTGGAAGAGCTCTTCCTCCGTCGAAGCGGTCACCACCCAGAGGGCCGGAACCCCCTCGGACCAGTAGTACTCGTTCAGTGTTTCCACGTGGCTCGCGAAGGAGTCGTCCCCGAGATCCGCCAGGATCACCAGGTGTTCGCCTTCCCGCAGCTCGGGAAGGATAGCATCGAGGCAGGTTCGCGAACCATCGTCCTCCGAGCCAGCGCAAAGGGCGACGGGATCCACCCCCGGCTTGAGTCGGGTGGCCAGGTTGTCCAAGGGTAGCTCCGGAGCTTTCCAGGCGAGCCCCAGCATCCCGGCGGTGAAGATCCCCGCGACGATCAGTCGCCAACGCGGCAGCGACCCCGCGGCCCGGGCCAAGAAGGCGAGGGCCAGGGGGGGCACCAGGAGCAAGAGATCCTGCCAGAACGCCTCCTCCGGCGTGCGCTCCACCAGCTTGCCGAAGCAGCCGCAGGAGCCGTCGTCCACCTCGACCCCGGCGAGGAACCGCCAATAAGTTCGGCTGGTGAGGAAGACGAAAAAGGCCACCAGCGCCGCGGTGGGCCATAGGATCGTTCGGTGACGGACCGCCAGCAGGAGGGCCGCCCCGAGGAAGAGCTCGAGGAAGAGGGCGATCCAGGCCACCGCCTCGCCGCTGAGCACGATGTCGAGGCCCTCGCTTCGGATCTTGTCGGCGAAGGCCGCCGGATCCAGGACCTTGGCCCAGGCGGCGAAGAGCAGCACGGCGCCCAGGACGACGCAGCCGGCGACGCTGGCCCAGCGACGCCACGGTGAAGTCGATTGGGGGGTATCGGCGTCCATGTCTGGATGGTAGTCGCCGTCGACAAAACGCCGCAAGCGCTCCCGCCGCCTGGGGAAGCGCTTTTACCGACGGTTTACGCGTCCGAGCTCAGCCCTCGCGATGCACCGATGTCTTGGCGATCAGGTCGTGCAGACCCTTACGGTCCTTCCGGAAGGCGATCATCAGGAAGCCGGCGCACAGCAGGAAGCCGCTCAACATGTAGCCCGCCATCCGCAGCAGCGCCCGCGGGATGCCGATCCCCGCCTTGCCGTCGGGGCCGAGCACGAAGAGGCCGAGGGCCCGTTTTCCAGGGGTCGTGCCCCAAATCCCCCAGCCGACGAGGAAGACCGCGAGGGGCACGAGGGACACGATCGAGGTGAGGAACGGATCGTTGCCGGTCACGATGCCCACCGCAAAGGTGAGGGCGGCGACCCAGGCGAAATCGAGCAGATAGGCGAAGAGGCGAATGCCGAAACCGGCCGCCTGCGTGGCGACGGGTGCCCCAGCGGGATACGCCGCCCCGGCGGCGGCCCCCAGGGCCGCCACTTCCCCGGACTCGGGATACGCCGGCGTCTCCGGAGGCCGCATCTCCGGCGGGCCGATGGACGCGGTGAGGTCGTCCAGGCTGGGCAGCAGGCTGCCGCTCGGTTTCCGCGCCAGCTCGGCATGGGCCTGCGGGGGCGGAGCCGCGGGGGCGGTGGGCCGATCGAAGCCGGACGGCGGCGGCGCCGCGGGTGCGGTCGGCTGATCGAAGCTGGTGGGGGGGGGCGGTGCCGGTGCCTCGAAGAGCTCGGGGGCGGGGGCGTCGAAGGTCTCCGGCGTCGGCGGCGTCCAGGCTTCCGGAATAGGGGCGTCGAAGGTCTCCGGCGTCGGCGGCGTCCAGGCCCCGGCAGGTTCGGGGGCCCCGGCTTCGAGGGACGGGTCGTCGGGGGCCGGGGCGTCGAACGTCGGTGGGGCCGCGAACGACGGGGCGGCCGGGGCCGATGCGGCCGGAGCCGGGGCAGGCGGAGCTGGGGCGGGCGGTTCGGCCACGGGGGGCGGAGCCGGGGCGACCGGCGCCGGGGCGGGTGGTTCGGCCGCGGGGGCCGGTGACTTCGGACCCACCGCCACGATGTGGTCCGAGGTGGAGTCCAGATCCGCGAAGGAGATCTCCGCTCCGGTGGAGGACAGGGACGGCGCCTCCGCCGGCGACGGCGGCAGGTCGAAGGACGGCAGGGCGTCGCCGGGGGCGTCGAAGGAGGGGCCCTCGTCGACCTCCGATTTGGGGGCCATCGCCTCGAAGGGTGATCCGGCCCGTTCCGGGGGTTCCGGCGCGGGCGACGACGGGGCAGGGGGGGGCGGCTCGCCGAGACCCGGCAGGGCGATGGACGTCATATCCAGGGGCGCGTCCGGCATCGGCTTCTCGTAGGCCGGGGGATCGATGCTCACCGCGGGGTCGTTCAGCTCGTCGAGACTCGGCAGGGCGATGGACGTCATGTCCAGGGGCACGTCCGGCATGGGCTTCTCGTAGGCCGGGGGGCCGAAGTCGAGCACCGACTCGGCGCCGGTGGCGGCCACGGGGCTCTCCGCCTCGGTACCCGATCCCGCGGGGCTTGCCGCCGCGGGACGATAGGCGTCGGATTCGGTGGTCGGCTGCTCGGAGGGGGGCAGCGACGCCGCGTCGAAGGCGGCGGAGTCGGAGCCGTCGTCGGCGTCCAGCTTGGGCAGCTGGAACGCCGAGGTCTCGAGGGCCGGGGGGACGAAATCGAAGGGCTGGTCCGACTGGGGCGGCGCCGCTGGAGCGGGCTCGGTGGGCGCTCCCCCTAACTCTTGCAGCTGCTGGGCCGGCATCGCGACGGTGGCGTTGCCGGGAATCTCGGCGGAGGCAGGGGGCTGGCCGAGCGGGGGCGAGCTCGGCGCCGCCGCGAACCCTGCGACGGACGGACCGGGCGCGACGGACGGTGCCGGGGGGTCGGCGGGCGGCGCGGGGGTCGCTGCGGGGGGCGGAGCCTGGCGCAGGGCTTCTAGCTGGTCCGCCGTCAGGGCCATGGTGGACTGCGGCGAGACCGGAGCCCCTGGGTCGACCGACGCCGCGTCGAAACGCTGGGTCTCCATCGCCGGGGCGGGGGCCGGCGCGGGCGCAGGGGCCGGTGCGGACGGCGGAGGAGCGGCCGCGGCCGGCGCGGGGGGTTCCTCGAACGGAGGTACTTTGATGTCCGGCGGGTTGGGGACCGCCTCGGGTTCCGCCCCTTCGGCCGCCATCGCCAGCTTCACCGACTCCGCCTGGAGCATGAAGGTGGCGTCCCCCGGCTGCTGCCGGATCGACTCGCGGTCCATCCGCATCGTCTGGAAAACGGAGGAATGCTGAATGATCGCCTTCAGCTCGGCATCCCCGAGCCGCAGGGCGTCACCGTCTTCGAGGACGTCCTCCCCTTGGACCTTCTTGTCGCGGACGAAGGTCCCGTTGCTCGATCCGAGATCCACCACCAGCAGATGGCCGGGGCCGGTCTTCAGAATCGCGTGCTTGCGGCTGACGCTCGGGTCGGCGATGGGGATGTCGCAGGTCCGGCTACGCCCGATCGAATGCTCGCCTTCCCCAAGATCGATCCTCTCGCCTCGGAAAAGAAGAAAAAAAGTCCAGCCCTCGGCCATGCTCGCTTTTCTCCAACCCCGCTACCCGAACCGACGGGCCGGCCCACCCAAAGCTCGGACGTCCCGAGCGATCCAAGGGGTGCCGCCGACGGAGGAGCGGATTCGTTCTAACCGTGTGGATGACTCCGTAACTTCGGCACTTTACCACGGCCCCCTCGGGTCCCCCGCCGTCGACAGACGCCTTGCCATCTCCAGTTGGGCCAGCACAGCGGTCACCGCCGCTTCGACCCGGAGTACCCAGGGGCCCAGGCTCACCGGCGCGAATCCGGCGGCGCGGAAGGTCTCCAACTCCCGCTCGATCCATCCACCCTCGGGACCCACCGCCACCTGGACCCGCCTCCGGCCTGCCCCGACCCCGGCCGCCTCCAAGGCCAGCTCGACGGTGGTCTCCACACCGGGATGGGCCAGGAGCCGGATCGGGGGACCGTCGCCCGCTGGCCACGGCTCTGCACCCACCCGCTCCAGCCACGGCACGAAGAGACGCTCCTGAACCACCTCCGGCAGGCGCGTCAGGAGCCCCTGCTCCGCACCCAGGACCAGGTGCCTCCGGATCGCCTCGGGCTCGAGGGAAGGTGAAGAGAAATAGCTTTTTTCCACCCGCCACGCGTTCGCCAAGACGATCCGGCTGACCCCGAATGTGGTGGCGTGCTGGAGAACCCGGTGCAGCACCGCCGGACGCGGCATGCCGACGAAGAGCTCCGTCTCCGGCCGCGGAGGCTCCGGCGACGGCGGGTCGAGCTCGATGTCGAGGATCACTTCACCGCGGGACGCCGAAACGATCCGGCCCCGACCGCGCCCGCCTCCGATCACCCCGACCCGGATCTCTTGACCGGGCCGTCCCTTGAGGACCCGCTGCACGTGCTCCGCCCGGCGATCCCGCAGCACTATCCTGAACGGGCCGGAGCCGGTCTCCGCCAGCTCCGCGGGTTCCAGCAGTAGGAGGTTCATGGCGCGACCCCGCAGCCCGGTTTCGGGGGTCCGGACTCCCCGCCGCCCCTGGGGTCGGGGCCGCGCGGCGGGGCCAGACCAAGAATCTCCTGACCCGCGGCGCCGGTATGGTTAGAATCCTTTTCAGCGGTCTCGATGACAGGATCTCCGTTCCGATTCCGGATCACCTCAGCGATCCGCTCCAAAGCTTCACCTGCACTGCACTCCTGAGCCTCAGTCCGGGCGCCTCAATCCGGGCGTTTCCTATCCGTCTCACCCTACAAGCCACCGGCGGTCCCAGCATGACACGAGAAACGTTCTGGCGCGGTCGCCGCGTCCTGGTCACCGGCCATACCGGTTTCAAGGGCAGCTGGCTTTGCCTTTGGCTTCGCCGACTGGGGGCGGAGGTCACCGGATTCGCCCTCGAACCCCCTTCCACCCCGAACCTCTTCGAAGCTGCGGACCTCGCCTCCGACATCGACTCGATCCACGGAGACGTGCGGGACTTCGAGGCGGTGACGGGGGTCTTCGAGCGCAGCCGCCCCGAGATCGTTCTGCACCTCGCCGCCCAGTCGCTGGTCCGCCCCAGCTACGACGACCCCTTGGCCACCTACGCCACCAACGTCATGGGGACGGTCCACGTCCTCGAAGCCGCCCGGCGGGTCCCAGGGGTCCGGGCTCTGCTCGTGGTCACCAGTGACAAGTGCTACGAGAACCGCGAGTGGCTCTGGCCCTACCGTGAGAACGAGGCCCTAGGCGGACACGACCCTTACTCCAGCAGCAAGGGTTGCGCCGAGCTGGTGACGACGGCGTTCCACCGTTCCTTCTTCGCCGACTCGCAGACCCGGGTGGCCTCCGCCCGCGCCGGCAACGTGGTGGGCGGCGGGGACTGGGCCGTCGACCGGCTGATTCCGGACCTGGTCCGGGGCATGGTAGCCGGCGAGCCCATCCACATCCGCAACCCCGGCGCCGTGCGCCCCTGGCAGCACGTGCTCGAAGCCCTCGAAGGCTACCTGGCCCTGGTGGAGCGGCTGTGGGACAGCGGAGACTTCACCGGCGGCTGGAACTTCGGCCCGCGGCAGGACGACGCCCGCTCCGTCGCCTGGATCGTCGAACGGCTCATCGGCCGCTGGCACGGGCTCACCGGCGAGACCCTTCCCTGGAGCCGCGACGGGGGCCCCCACCCCCACGAGGCGGGCCTGCTCCGCCTGGACACCACCAAAGCCCGGGAGGGCCTGGGCTGGCGCCCGCGCCTCGACCTCGGCACATGCCTGGACTGGATCGTCGACTGGACCCTCGCCTACCGCGACGGCCGGCCCGTGAAGGACCTCTGCCTCGAACAGATCCAGCGCTTCGAAGAACTCGCCCCCTGAAACGCCTACATCCTTGAGGAGACCCGCCATGTTCCAGTCCGACGTACTTTCCGGCCAGACCATCCTCGTCACCGGCGGCGGCACCGGCCTCGGCCGGGCCATGGTGGAACGCTTCGCCGACCTCGGTGCCGCCGTCGCCATCCTCGGCCGGCGGGAGGAGCCCCTGCGGGACACCGTCGAGGGGATCCAGAACCGCGGCGGCCGGGCGGCCTGGGCATCCGCCGACGTCAGGGAACCCCAGCAGGTGGACGACGCGGTGGCGGGCTTCGAGGACGCCCTCGGCCCCCTCACCGGCCTCGTCAACAACGCCGCCGGCAACTTCCTCGCGCCGTCGGAGAACCTCACCCCCAACGCCTTCGACACCGTGGTGCGGATCGTGCTCCACGGCACCCACAACAGCACCCAGGCGGTGGCCCGCCGATGGATCGAGCGGGGCCAGGAGGGGGGCCACATCCTTTCGATCGTCACCACCTACGCGTGGATGGGCTCCGCCTTCGTTCTCCCCAGCGCCTGCGCCAAGGCGGGGGTCCTCGCCATGACCCGTTCCCTCGCGGTCGAGTGGGGGACCTACGGCATCCGGTCCAACGCCATCGCACCGGGGCCGTTCCCCACCGAGGGCGCCTTTTCCCGTCTCATGCCGCCGGGCTTCGAAGAGCAGGCGAAGCGGGCCAATCCCCTCGGCCGGTTCGGTGAGCCGCCGGAGCTGGCGGATCTCGCCGTGTACCTCTTCTCGCCGATGGCCGGCTACATCACCGGCGAGGTGGTGACCATCGATGGCGGCGAGTGGCTCAAGAGCGGCCAGGAATTCAGCAAGTTCACCGACTACCCGCGGGACCAGCTAAAGGCTCAGCTGGCGTCCATGAAGCCGAAGAAGGGCTGAGACCCTCGGAGGGGGCCCGCCGCGGCAGCGGTGGTCAGGCGGGTCCCCGGGCCTCCAGCCACGGCCTCCATTCCCAGGCCAGATTCGGATTTTCTTCAATGGCTTTCTCAACCCAGCCCCGGGCTTCCTGGACGGCTC
>JBCDIS010000058.1:0-40030 GCA_038748685.1 Acidobacteriota bacterium
AAAAACGAAACCCACGCCACGGCGGTGGGGGGGGACGAATCGATCGCCGTCCTGCCAAACCTCGTCACCGAGGCGGAGGGAACCGCCGGGGTGGCGGTCCAAGCCGGCGACGGCGCGCAGGAGCGTCGTCTTGCCGCAGCCGGAAGGGCCGAAGACGCCGGTGACCCCTCGACTCGGGACTTCCAGGTCGACGTCGAGACAGAAGGCCCCCCGATCGACACGAAACCGCGCCGCCAAGGTCAACGCAGGGCCCCCCGGGATCGGTCGCGGTCGACGGCGAAGACCGCCGCCAGGAGCAGGAACGACATCCCCAGCAGCAGCCCGGCGAGTCCGTGGGCCCGCCCGTAGTCCAGGGCCTCGACGTGATCGTAGATGGCGATCGACACCACCTGGGTCTCCCCGGGGATGTTGCCGCCGATCATCAGAACCACGCCGAACTCCCCCACCGTGTGGGCGAATCCGAGGACCCCGGCGGTGAAGAATCCGCGCCGGGCGAGGGGCACCGCCACCGTGAAGAACCGATCCCAGGGGCCGGCACCGAGGGTGGCGGCGGCCTCCATGGGTTTGGGGCCTACGGCGGCGAAAGCCCCCCGCAGGGGCTGCACGACGAAGGGCAGCGAATAGAGCACCGAGCCCACCACCAGGCCTTCGAAGGTGAAGGCCAGGGAACCGCCCCCAACGGCCTCCAGGGCACGACCCACGGGCCCCCGGGGCCCCAGCGCCACCAGCAAATAGAAACCCAGCACCGTCGGAGGCAGCACCAGGGGCAACGCCACCACCGCCTCCACCAGGAACCGGAGGCGACGGCGGGTCGTCGCCAGCCACCAGGCCAGGGGGGTCCCTAAGACCAGCAGGATCAGCGTCGTGACGGCCGCCAGCTTCAGCGTGACCCCCAGGGCCACCCAGTCGGCGCCGGTGGGCATCAGGTTGGCGAGCATAGGGGTGGGGGTGGTCTGTCGGGCATCAGGGCGCCGCGTATCCGTACTCGGCGAGGATCGCCTCGGCGTCGTCGCTGCGCACGAAGGCCAGCAGCTCCCGGGCGGCGGCGCTGTCCCGCACCACCACCGCCTGCTGGACGATGGGATCGTGCTCCGTCTCCGGCACGAGCCAGTACGAGCCCCGGGGGACCCGCCTCGGGTCCTTCAGCTGCGCCAGGGCCACGAAGCCCACCTCGGCGTTGCCGCTGGCGACGAAGGCGTAGGTCTGGGCGATATTCTCCCCCCGCACCAGCCGTGGCTGCAGGCCAGCCCAGAGACGGCGGCCCTCCAGCACCTGCTTCGCTGCCCGGCCGTAGGGGGCCAACCGCGGATTGGCGATCGCCAGGCGGCGGAAGCCGGAGTCCGCCAGCACCTGGCCTTCTTCTAACACCTCCTCTGGATCCGCGCTCCACAGGGCCAGCCGCCCCACGGCGTAGGTGGTCCGGGTGCCGGCCACCGCCTTCCCCTCCGCCTCCAGGTGGCGGGGCCGCTCGACGTCGGCGGCGAAAAAGAGGTCGAAGGGGGCGCCGTGCACGATCTGCGCATAGTGCTTGCCGGTGGATCCCACCACCGGCACCAGGCGGTGCCCCGTCTTCGCCTCGAAGGGGGCGGCGAGCCCGCGGAAAGCTTCGGCGAAGTTGCTGGCCACCGCCACTTTCAGGGTCGCCGCCTTTGCCGACCCGCCGGTCGCCAGGGTGACCGACGCCGCGAGCAGAAGCCCTGCTAGCGATATCCGATAGGTGCCCACCGTGAGATCCTCAAAAGGAAGATAGCACGGCCTAGCCGGGGCCCCCTTCAGCGGGTCGTCGCTGTAAGGGCCTTGGCCCGCTCAGCTCGCCGGCTGCGGAGCAAAGTACGCCCCGTCCCCCGACCCGCAGATACCGTCCACCCGCTTTTGAAGCTCCACCAACCGGCCCTCCAGCTCCGTACGCAAGGATTCGAACGCCTCCGCATTCAGCTTCGCCGGGACCTCCATCGGCTCGCCGTAGATCACAAATACCTTCGCCCCGGGCCACGGCAGCAGTGTCCGATCCCAAGCCTTCGTGAAGATCTTGCCGGGACGGGCCGCCGCGGTGATCGGCACGATCAGTCCGCCGGTGCGCTGCGCCAGGGAGACAATGCCCCCCTGCACCACCCCCCGCGGACCCCGCGATCCGTCGATGGCCAGGCACGACCCCAACTCGGGGTCCTTGCGCACGCGGCGGATCATGTCGACGATGGCCTGCAGGCCGTCGCGGCCGGAGGAGCCGCGCACAACCTCGAAGCCCAGGGCCTCTTCCACCTTGGCCATGGCGTCACCGTCGAGGCTCTTGGAGCACATGGAGAGCCAGCGACCATTGCGGGGCCGACTCATGAAACGCAGCAGGAGGAAGATGCGGCCGTGCAGGAAGGCGCCGACGACGGGTTTGCCGGAGCCCCGGGCGGCGTCGAAATGGGGGCGGTCGATCTCTCGATAGCGCCACGTCCAGTCGAGGATGCGGACGATGGCGAGGGTGACGGCTGGCGCGATGTACAGAATTAGAAGGCGCCGTAGGGGCGATGCCTGACGGGGCTTGGGCTCGGCCTCCCCGCTGGTACCCCACCTCACGCGGGCAGGATCCTCTCCAGGTAGGTGATGAGGTCGCCGACGGTGGCCACCTTGAGCAGCTCGGAGGCTTCGATCTCGGTGCCGAACTCTTGGTCCAGGTCGAAGATGAGATCGAGCACGGAGAGGGAGTCGAAGCCGAAGGACTCGACGGTGGTTTCCTCGGTGACGACGCTCCAATCCACATCTTCTGCGGCGGACTCGGCGATAACGCCGCCGAGGCGTTCCAAAATGTCGCTTCGCTGCATGACTGTCTCCTTCAGAGCCGGCCTACGGGGCGCGACCCGGGCCAAAGATGAGCACGCCGTTGCCGCCGCCAAAACCAAAGCTGTTCTTCATCGCCAGACCGTGCGCCAGGGGTTGGGGCTCACGGCCCACGAAGGTGGCGGTACAGTCCGGGTCGGCATGATCGAGATTGAGGTTGGCGGGAGCGGTTCGGTGCTCCAGGGCCAATAGGGTGACGATGGATTCGAGGGCGCCGGAGGCCCCCAGGGTGTGACCGAAGTACGACTTGCTGGCGCCGACGGGGATCTTGGCGCCGGCGTCCCCCAAGGCCTCGGCGATGGAGCGGCACTCCGTGGTGTCGTTGGCCGCAGTGGCGGTGCCGTGGGCGTTGATGTAAACGAGGTCCTCGGCGGCGGCGCCGGCGTCGGACAACGCACGGCGGATGGCCTCGGCCTGGCCGTCGACGGACGGGGCGGTGAGGTGGGTGCCGTCGGAGGTTTCGCCGTAGCCCAGGAGGGTGCCGCGGAGCGCTGCGCCGCGCTGCGCCGCGTGCTCCGCCGACTCCAGCAGCAGGGCGCCGGCTCCTTCACCCAGCAACGTGCCGGCCCGGTCGCGGTCGAAGGGGCGTAGGGCACTTTCGGCGTCGGGCAGGGTGGAAAGCACCCCCAGGTTGTTCCAGACCCCATAGTAGAAGGGGTCGAAGAAGGCCTCGACGCCGCCGCACAGGACGGCATCGGCATAGCCGTGGCGGATCCATCGGAAGCCTTGGCCGATGGCGTTGGTGGACGAGGTGCACGCCGAGACGATGACTTGGTTGGTGCCCCGAAGGCCGAATTGAATGGACACCCCGGCGGAGATCGAGTTGGCCATGCACGACGGTACGGTGCTGGGGCGCATGCCCTTGGCGCCCTTGGCGGCGAAGCGCACGTTGGACTGGTAGAGGGTGCCGCAGGGCCCACACCCACAGCCCCAGAGATTGGCGACGTCGCGGCCGACGAGGGCGTCGTCCCCGGCGCTGTCTTCGCTCATCCAGCCGGCGTCGATCAGAGCCTGACGCGACGCCTCCACCGCCAGGCGCACGGTGCGGTCGGCGCGGCGCAGCTTGCCTTTCTGATGGGCGTCGAGGGGCGACATGTCGACGCCGCCCCCTTGGGTGACGGTATTCCCCGCCACGTCGAAGCCTTCGATCGGGCCGAGGCCGGTCTGGCCTGCGAGCAGGCGCCGCCAGTTGGCGTCGACGCCGCTGCCCAAGGCGCTCACCACGCCGAGCCCGGTGACCACGACGTCGCGATGCGCGCCCGGACCGCTCATCGATGCATCCACAGGCCGCCGTCCACGTGCAGGACCTGGCCGGTCATGTAGGCGGCGTCGGGGCCCAAGAGGAAGGCGACGGCGGCGGCGACGTCGGCCGGCGTGCCCATGCGCTTCAGGGGAATGTTGAGGCCGGCGCGGGCGGCGTCGGGCAGATCGGCGGTCATGTCGGTTTCGATGAAGCCGGGGGAGACGGCATTGCAGCGGATTCCGAAACGGGCCGCTTCGAGGGCCAGGCTCTGGGTCATGCTCACCAGGGCGGCCTTGGAGGCGGCGTAGTCGGCCCCCATCCACTTGCCGGGACCGTGGGCCGCGATGGACGCCATGTTGACGATGCCGCCGCTCTTCTGTTTCCGCATGCGCACGTAGGCGGCCTGGGACGCCACCATCGCGGCTTCCAAGTTGAGGCGGAAGGTTTGCTGCCAGCCGTCGACCTTGAGGCCGCGGAAGGGCTGGGCCCGTCCGGCGCCGGCGTTGTTCACCAAGCCGTCGATGCGGCCTGAGGCGCCGACAAACGCGTCGACGAGCTCCTTGGCGGCGCCCGGACTGTCGAGGTCGGCGTGCAACGGTACCGTGTGACCGCCGCCATTATCGTGACGCAGCTCCTCGGCCACGCGCTCGACCGTCTCGGGATCACGGCCGTGCAGGCCCACCACCGCGCCGTCGGCCAGCAGACGTCGGGCAATGCCGAGTCCGATGCCGCGGGTGGAGCCGGTAACGAGGACGCAGTGTCCGTCAAAGGGGAGAGAGGGATTGGCCGTCAAGGGAGTCTCCGCGGGGCGTTGAAGCTTAGGCGGACGGACGGATCCGGGCGCGCCGTCGGCGGGCGCATTGTGTCAGCTTCCCTACGGTGCGCCAAGCGGCCGGGCGCGGCGCGGCCTGCCCGTCACCCCTCGGCGCCGCGGAAAGTCGCCAGGGCCAGATCGATGACCCCCGGGGCGTCGCGGCGCAGGGCTTCGAGGTGGTCCGCCTCCGGCACGATCAGACATGGGCCACCGGCCAGCGACGCGAGCTCTGCGGTCTCGCGGACGGGGATTCCCCTGTCGGCACCCCCGGCGGCGTAGGCGACGTTCCGTACCCGCAGGTGGGGCGCATGGCTCCGCAGGTCGAGGAATCGATGGGCCCGGCGTAGGACCCTCTGGAAGAAGAGATAGAACGGCATACCCGCCGGCGCCTGCCGTTTGGACCATTCGATGAGGTGGATCGCGACATCTTCGAAGAACGCCCCCGAGCATCGGTCGGTGCGGGTCAGGAACGGGTGCGCCCAGTAGCCGCCGCCGCTGACGCCCCAGACGTGCAAGGGCAGTCCCGGAGCCCGCGCGGCGAGGGCGCGGAAGGCGTCCTCCACGTCCAGATCGAAGAAGCCTTCGGGGACCGGGCCGCCGGAGCCGAGGCCCCCGAAGTCGAAGGTCATGGCGTGGTAGCCCGCCCGGCGCAGGGCCAGAAGGCGGCCCCGGCGATGGAAGTAGGCGCGGCCCCAGCGGGTCCAGGGATGGGCCAGGAGCACGGCCCCGCGGGCTTCACCGACGGCCGGAAACCAGGTGGCCTCCAGCTCCCCCCGGCCATGTGCACGGGGCAGTCGAAAGTTCTCGAACGGGGGCGGAGCAGGCGCCGCACGTCCGCCGCCGCGCAGACTCGGCGACAGGGCCAAGAACAGCCGGTGGGCCAGTGCCTCTTCATACCGCGGGGGTCGCTGGGGGGGCGGCGCGGCGGCGCGGCGCTCCAGCTGCGGTACGTGCTGAATGGAGGCGCCCAAGGCGCCGGGCACAGGGTTTCCTGCGGGCATTCTGTCGTCTCCCTTGCCGCCCCAGTTGGGCGCACGCGGACCTCGTCTCTTCACGGCTCACTGCCCTACGCGGCGTCGATTCGAAACCGGGGACGGGCCGCCCACGCGTCGGCCCCGTCCCTCCGTCCCAGGTCACAGGGGGATCGACACCCCGGCCGTTACGGGGCCGGAGGGCGCGCTGCCATCGCGAGAGAGAAGGGTCAAGGCATGCCGAAGGAAGGGGCTCAGGCCCCCTCGACGTCAGGCAATGGGACGCCGAAAAATGTAGCCGCCAAGACTAGCGGCCCGGCCGGAGCGGCCGGGCCCCGAAGGGCTCGGTACGGGTCCGGCCGCGAGATCCGGCAGAAGGGGCCGCCGGATCAGTCGACCTCGAAGGAGAGCAACTCCACGGGAATCTGCATGCAGCCGGAGGTGGTCGACAGGTTCGCCTCCCCGGGGGAGTTGCAGCGCCCGGCGAAATCCAGGTTGTTCTGGTCGGTGTCGACGCCGTCCGCGGTGCGGGAGATGCTGAAGAAGTCGATCGCGGGATCGTCCTCCAGCCCCGTCCCCGAACCTTCGGTGTACGGGGCCCCCGTATCCCCCTCGTAGCTCACCGTGTCGACGATGACGCCGCTCTCCAGCAGCGCCACCGCGTCCGGGGGTCCGTTTTGCACCAGGTTGGAATCGGGGGTGACGTCCAGGTCGCAGTTCGGCACCATCGCCGCGTCGCCGCACACCACGTAGAAATCCCCGTCCGCCAGCATCACGTTGGGGAGATCGATCGTGTCGTAGACCGCCGCCCCGCCGCCGTTGCCGTTCACCAGCTCCAGGGAGAAGGTGTCGAGGTTCACCGCGGCGCCGGTGCCGTTGTAGATCTCGATGAACTCTTCTTCGTCGGTCATGTCCTGATCGTAGTCGATCTCGTTGATGACCGGGAAAACTCCCCCACAGGACGGCAGGTCGAGCTCGAGGATCACCTCCACCTCTCCCCCGCCGAAGTCGAGCTCCACCTCGAGGAACAGCCTTCCGTCCTCCGCCAGGTCCACGGAGTTGGCGAAGGTGTTGAGGTCGGTCACCGTGGCGTCGGCGGCCATGTCGCCGTCGGTGTCGATGCCGTCCCCCGTGGACAGGACGAGCGTCGACGTGCCCGCCAGGTCACCGGCGTCGCAGGCGAAGAAAACGCTCTCACCAAAACCGGTGGAGCCCCAGGCGTGGACCGCCTGCCCCGCGTCGTTGAGACCGAGGGCCCGAACCGCGACCCCGGAGGGTAGGGCGACGCCGCCCACCATGTCCCCCTCCCGCAGCGCGATGGCACCGTTGTAGGCGATGAACTCGTCGCTGCCGGTGTCCCCGTCCGTATCGCCGGAGAAGACGTGGTCGCCGGAGGTGTTCACCGCCATCAGGTCGAAGTTGTCCCAGTTGTCGCCGGAACCGTTGGGCAGGGACTCCCGGGCGATCAGGGAACCGTCGAAGTAGATAGCGTTGTCATCGGCGGTGGACCCGGAGGCCATGTCCAGCTCGTGGATGTGGTGGGCGCCGTCGTCGGAGAACCAGTAGTCGAAGAGGATGCCGCTGCTGCCGCTGGAGATGGCCAGCCCGTCGACCATATCCCCCGACTGTAGGACCGAGGTGATGGTCGCTGGGGTGCCGTCGGTGCTGGTGTAGAGGACCCGGGCGTTGGACGTCGTGCCGCCGGTGGGATCCAGGCCGGCGACCCAATGGGCCTGGCCGGTGGGGATCATCGTCGGGCGGCTGTGGAAGGTGCTCTGGGTCGGGGCCGGCTGATCGGGGGCGGCGGTGTTCTCCACCGCCAGCAGACCGGCCTGGGTCCACACCCCGTCGTCGCCGTCGATGGACGGGCTGTAGATGAACTGGGCGGCGTCCCCGACACCCATCACCGCCTCGCCGCCGGAGAGGATGTTCGACATCACATCGGAGGCCAGAAACGCGATGCCGGTGTCGAACCATACGAAGCGGTCCCCGGCCACCGCGCCGACGAAGCCCACCGCGCCGGTACCGCTGGTCATGGGCGGATTGAGGAGGTCCACCGCCGCTCCGCCGCCACCGGCGGGGGTATCGCCGTCCTGAAGAACCACCGTCGCCGGCCGAACCGCCGGTCCGCGACCCGAGTCTTGGAACGACACCGTCGCCGTCTTCCCCGCCGCCAGTACGCCGAGGTCCACGTGTAGCCAGGTATCGCCGGGGCCGTTTCCGACCAGCACCTGCCCCTGGCTCACCACCACCGAACCGGCGAGGAGCGAATCGGGACGCATCACGAAGTCGAGGGGCTCCGAGCCGCCGCCGCTCGTTTGGGTCAGGCTGAGGGTCCGCAGGGTTGCACCGCCGTCCTCCCCCGCCGCCGGACGCTGCGACCAGCTACGGGCGATGCGGGAGCCGGTGGCGATCGAGGTGGGCACGAGCCCCGCCGACAGTTCGACGGCGACGGCGCCGACGTCTGCGAGGTCGGCTCCCCGGAAGTCCGAGAAGGGAATCTCGATCCCGCGGGCCACCCCGGCGTCTACATCAACCCGCACCGCCGAGGGGCGACCGGCTCCGGTCCACACCTCCAGCGTCAGCTCGGCGGCCACCGCCGACGCCGGCACGCCGACGACGAAGACGCTCTCGAACCCACCGGCGGTGAGGTCGACGCCCCCCAGACCCGTCGGGTCCAATTCGACAGTGCCGTCAGCGCCGTCCCACGTCCAGCGGGTCGACGGGCCGGAACGCACCACGTCCCGCTCACCGCCGAGGACGTGCCCGGCGACAGCGAGATACTCCGTGAGGGGTTCGACCGGCTTCGACCAGTCGTCGACGACGGTCGAAGCTCCGGCGACCGACACCGCCGCGAACAAGCTGGCGATGACGAGGATAGTCCGAGGATGACTGGGGGCTCGGTACGACATGACGCTCCTCCTGGGTCGGCGGTCCTCCAACTCCGGAGCGCGGGCGGGTCCGCGGCGGCGTACGGGACTCTGCCGCGGCATACGAGACGAAGTACCGCCGCGGGTCTAGAAACGCTCTTGGAGCGGGGCCTTTCTGGGTGGACTGTGGATGCTCAGATCCCAAACCTACTCCCGTACCGACACCGGGTCAAGGAAAGCCCAGGGGGATCTAGAAAAGCCCGCCGCCGTCACGGGCTACAGGGAAGTGCGAGCACGTCCGCCACCGCCTCGGAGCGGGTTCCCAGCGGATTGGAAAAGGTCCAAGGACGGTCTGGAAATAACGCGTCGACGATCTCCACCGTGTAGGCCACATCGGTGGCGGCGGCCAGGTACACCCATCGGTGGCCGTTGAGGACACAGCCATCGAGCACCTTACCATCAGTTCCCAGTTCCCGTCGCCGAAGAAGGTCAGGAGCGTCGATTCAGACGTCGGCTCCGGCACCGGTCGTGCGGGCCCGCTGGCGCCGGCGGCGTTGGTCCAGGACGCCGCCACCCGATACCGCCCGAGCAACGTCACCGCGTCCTCCGCGTCCTCTACCGGGGACTCTAGAAGGTCCACCAAGGACGGCTCGCCGTAGGGCCCGTCGTTCAACCGCTCTTCCACGAAGAGCGCGGTCCGCAGGGGCCCGGGATCGAGGCGACCCAAGTCCACCGACAGAGCCCTCAGTCGATCGTCCACCGGCGGGCACGGGGGCGGAGGATCGAAGCGGGTGGTGCGGAGGTAGATCTCCACCTCCCCGACTACAGGTCGCTCGACACGATCCAGCGCCGGCACGTCATAGATGCAGCTCAGCTCCCGCCAGGGAATCGCGACCCGCACTCGGTCGTTGTCCGTCAGCGTCTCCGGCAGCACTTCCAAGGCCATGGATTGGGGATGGTCCACTGGCCCACCGACGGTCAGATCCCTCGCCACCCGGACCTCCCCCGCCGACACCAGGCGGAGCTCGTAGGCCCCAGGCTCGAGGGGACCGAAGGGGACGTCGAACGTCTGCCGCGTCGTCGGACAGGTCACCACACAGGCCCCTGGACTGTCGATCTCGACCGTCAGGACCGAACCGGCCACCGACGAACCTGTCAGCTGGTAGGTGTTGCCCGAGCTCACCACGGCAGTCAAGGTGAAGGGCTTCAGGAAATTCGGCGGATCGGGGTCCACCTCCAGGTCGAACTCCAAGGCGTGGCCGGCTCCGGCGATGAGCAGGGCACCGGCGGCAATACCCAGGGAACGGAGCAGTGCGGTCCCGGGTCTCGGGATGCGTCGATGGGGCATGATGTCTCCTCTCGAAAGTCTTCATGCTTTTATAGCATTGATTTCACCGTCAGAGACTGTAGGCGGAATCCACGGGAACGTTCCCTCAAGCCAATGACTGAGGGCACCCCTCGGGGCAAATCGGTCAGAACTTGTACCTATAGATTCTGCCCTGCCCAGAAGGGGAGAACACTGAACGTAACCTCCGATGGAATGCTCTTGACAGCCCCATAATTGAGGTGTATCTTTCCCGCAGTCGTACCGGAATTGGGGTCCAAAGTCTCCACCGACAGTCATTTAGACTGCACCCTGAGACCAAGGCCCCGCTACACCGGCCCTCTCATCTGACCGCTGGCTGATAGCAGCTGCGGGCAACCTTAAGGAGTTGAACATGTCCGACGAGATCAAGAACGAAGTCGAGAGCATTGACGTCGAGCCCCTTTCTGACGAGGATCTCGAATCTGCTTCCGGCGGCGCCGCCGAGGCTTGCTCCTGGGATGATTGCTCGAACAGCGGCCAGCAGAAGGAACTCGTCGCCCGCTGATTCAGCTTTCCGCCGCCCGCGCCTCCACTAGGCGACTCCCGGGCGGCGGATGTCCTTCGGAGGCGTCTCCGGATCCCATAGGCTTCAAAGCCCAAGATCCGGTGGCTCTCCCAAGGGCCCCTATTCAGCCCGGCGCTTCGCCGGGCTGAATAGCATTCGGACGAGAGCACCTGAACGAGGACGTCACGGCGAGGATCCCATGGCGAATCAAGGAAAGCGCTTCGAATGGCTCCGTTACGTCCGACTCCATAGCGAGGCAGGGGCCCGTTGGCAGGAGGAATACTCGAGCCCTGAGATCCTCCGACTGACCGACATCCCCGATCGCGCTCTCAAGCTCCTCCGCTGCAGCAAGAAAGAGGAAGCCGACTCCCTCCTCGCCAGCTACCTCGTCGACGCAGAAGCGGCCAGACCCAGGATCCGCAACTCCATCTACTGGGTACTGCGGCGGTGGTACCACTCGGTCAAGGCGTACTCCGTCTACCTCGATGACGACTACGAAGGCGCGAAGGCCCACCTCCTGAGCGCCCACGGGGCCGTGGAGCGCGCCATCGAAGAGGAACCGGCACTCCTCCCCCTCGCCGACCACTGTGCCGACTTCCGTTTTCAGAATGTGCGGATCTCGCGGAACCGGCGCCGATGGGACGATCTCCTCGAACAGGCCGAGGCCTTGAGGAGCCTCGCTAGGAGCGAACTCGCCCTGTGTACCGTCAGCGGCAAGGACATCTTCATCACCGATCTCCGGGACTTTCTGACGTCCACCCCGGGAATCGATGCCGAGGAGGTGGCGTGGCTCGAATCCTTGATGTCGAAGGACCGGCGCCTCCGATTCATCGAACGCCATCTGGCCGACGTCTTCTCCATCAAGGGTTTCGTCATCCCCTATGAGCCCAAGGCCGCTTGAGTCCGGCCCCGCCGCCGGCCTGGTCGTCTACGTCTGGGGGCGAGACGAACAAGACCGACTGATCCGTGATTGCCTCGCCCCCGAGCTGGAGGCACGCCGGAAAAGCGGCGACCTCACCTTCGCCTGGTTCGATCGATTCGCCGCCCGAGGGCCCCACCTCTTCTTCATCCTCGACATGGCGTCGGGCTTCGAGGCCCTTTGCCAGCGGCTCGAAACCTACCTCGCCGAGCACCCCAGCGAGTTCCACTTCGACGAGAAGGAGCTGGTTCGGCGTCACGCGCAGTGCCGAGGCAAGATCCTCTGCGAGGTGGACACCCGACCCGGGCTGGCGGAAAACAACACATTCGTCGCCCTGGAGCATCCCAAGGACGACTACCCGTTCTTCTTGATCCAGGGTCACCCCAGGAAGCACGAAGTCTGGGGACTCGTCAACGAGCTTTACGCCTGGATGCTCCGCCAAATCGCGACCGTGGGCCGAACCGAACGGATACCCCACGCCCTGGCCTGGGCCGTCGAGGTCGATCGAGCGATGGGCGGCGAGACCCACGGATATTGGGGATTCCACGCCGAGACCCTCTGGCCGGCCTTGAGGGATCAGAACCTCCTGGCGACGGAGGACTTCCAGGATCGAAGCAGGGAGCTCGTGGGCCAGCGAAACGCCGCCACGTTCGGCAAGCTGTGGACGTCCTCCGCCTCCGGCGCCCCCGAGGGCCTGGCCCGGCGGCTGGTGGAGGCCCTAGACCCTGCCCCGTCGAACGACTGGCAGTTCCTCCGGGAGATCAATCATTGGACGCTGAAGAACCTGGGTCTACCGGTTCGCTCCCATCTGCCGCTGGCACTCTACGGCTGGCAACGGGGCTTGGAACGGAGCCAGGGTACCCCCCGGTGACCGCCACCGCCTGGCGCGAGTATCGCCTCTTCTACCATGGCGACCGGGACCGGGCGGTCCTCGGCTTCGTCGCGCCGGTGGCGGCCCAACTCCGCCGCGACGGCCTTCTGCACCGCGCCTTCTTCGTCCGCTACTCCCTCGGCGGCCCCCATCTCCGAATGCGGTTGGAGGCCGGGGCCCACCAAAGCTCCGAGATCGACGCGGCCGTCCGGCGGCGGTCGGAGATCTTCCTCCGTGCGGAGCCGTCGCCGGACCCCCTCGATCCGGAACAGATCCGGCGGACCAACCGAGGCATCCTCGCCAGCGACGGCTCCGGGAAGGGCGACGGGGCCGACCAGATCTTCCCGAACAACAGCCTGATGGAGGCTGATTTCGAGCCGGAGGTGGAGCGCTACGGAGGCCACGACGCCCTCCCCCTCGCCTTCGACCTCTTCCAAGCCTCGAGCCTGGCGGCCATCGATTTGCTACACCGCACCGCCGAGGCACCCAAGGCGCGGCGGTTCGCCTCGTGCCTCCGGACCCTCGCCCTCCAGGCCCTGGGCATGGCCGGCGACGGCCGCAAGTGGTTGGACCTGCTGGCCTACCCCAGTGCGATCAACAACTCTCTGCCCGCCCAGGCCCTCCAAGACAAGGCGGATGCCGCTTGGGGCCCCCAGAGGAAGGGGCTCGAAACCCTCCTGCGGGCCGAGATCGAGCGGGTCTTGGGCTGGGCCGAAGGCACAGACCCGACCTCCGCCGAGGAGCCTTGCGCCGGCCTCCTTTACCGGCGCGCCTACCGCTGGGGACGACGGGCTCCGGCGAACGGCGATCCAGAAAACGACTCGCAGCAGCGGCTTCGGGCGGACGCCAGCCAGATGCACATGACGGCGAATCGACTCGGCCTACGTAACTCCGACGAGATCTTCGCCGCCCGCCTTCTCGAACGGACTGGCCGCTCCCTCGAATCCTCGAAACCCGACCTCTGGAACGCCCTCGACGCCGTCCTCCAGAAGCACCCCCGACCGTTGCCGAACGCGGTTTCCGCGGCCGGGGACGATGCCGGGGACCTCGACCATTTTCTGCTCTCCGGACGAACTCCTGGCGCTGTGGAACCGGCGCCGCTTCGGAGCTGACCGACCGCGCCCCCCGACCGTAGACCCCATCTACGCCACCCGTGACGATCTCGACCATGAGGATCCAGCATGCACTTTTCCGATCTAGGGTTCGATGACCTGCTCTCCCCCACCTCGGTGGACTCGTTCTTCGAGGACTACTGGGAGAAGAAGCATCTGCTCATCCGCCGCGGCGACCCTTCCTTCTACGACTCCCTGCTCAGCTTCAAGAGCATGGACCAGTGCATCGCCGCAACGCGCTGCGGCACGGCCCCGGGGACCTTGGTGATTGTCCCCCCGCCCGGTTCCGACGCCGAGCGGGAGCACCCCGATACCCGGACCCTCCGGGCTCAGCAGCTCTACCGCGCGTTCCATGCCGGAAACACGATCCGCATGAGCGGCATCCACAGCTACTGGGCCCCCGCCGCCGCGGTCGCGACGATGATCGGTGAGGCCCTGAGCGCGTCCATCGGCGTCAACGCCTACATGACCCCCGCGTCGTCCCAAGCTTTCCCGGCCCATTTCGACACCCACGACGTCATCGTGATGCAGGTGGACGGCTCGAAGGAGTGGTACATCTATTCCGACGGCTACGACCTCCCGGTGGAGACCCTGAACCACGTCCAGGACATGACGTCCCGCGACGTGACCCGGGTCGACGAATCGACGGTTGACGTGATCCAGAAGACGACGCTAGAACGGGGCGACTTCCTCTACATTCCCCGCGGCGTACCCCACAAGGCGGTGGCCACCGACAGCCCATCCCTCCACCTGACCTTCGGGGTCCATCCCTTCTACTGGGTGGACATCGTGCGCCGCGCGCTGGACTTCGCGGCAACCCGCAACAGCGACCTTCGCCGCTCCCTCCCCCCTGGCTTCGCCAGCCAACCCAGGTCCAAAGAGGCGATGAAGACGACCTTCTCCGAAGTCGCCGAAGCGGCCTTCCAGAACCTCGATTTCAAAGCTGCGGTCAACTCCCTCAACGTCGGCGTCACCGGCGGCCACGACTATCCGCCGGACGGTCACTTCGCGTCCCTCATCGCCGTCGACACCATCGACGCGGACACCCCGCTGGAGCGACGCAAGGGCCTCGACTGCCTGGTGGAGGTCATCGAAACCGGCGCCCGTATCCGCTTCGCGTCCAACGAGATCGCGGGCCCGCCGGCCATCGGCGAAGCCCTACGGTTCGTCAGGGACAACCGGACCTTCAAGCCCCGCGACCTCCCCGGCCCCTTCGCGGACAAGAGCAAAGTGGTCCTCTCCAAGCGCCTGATCCGGGAGGGCCTGGTCCGGATCCTCGAACCCTGAGGCGCGTCCAGGCCACCACAAGGTTGGGGTCTGCACAGCCTTCCCCGGGGGGGGTCGTAAGTCCCCCCCAATGCCGTTGCCGCGACGGGCAATTTGGCTACTTGGCGCACCCACGTGGCTACCTCCAACGGGAACTGAACCACTTCAGGTTGCGGGAAAGTAAAATCGTCACAGATTCAGATCTATTGTCTTGACAGACTGTGATGCCAGTTGTACATTTTGATGGTCGTACCGGGATTCGAGCCGAACACCCCTGAATCGGTCGTAGACCTTGTCTGGCCTGAAGCTCTGCCATTCCGGCTCCCTTTTCAGACCGCAGTCTGTATACAGCTGCGAGCTACACTTAGGAGTTGAACATGTCCGACGAGACCAAGAACGAAGTCGAGAGCATTGACGTCGAGCCCCTTTCTGACGAGGATCTCGAATCTGCTTCCGGCGGCGCCGCCGAGGCTTGCTCCTGGGATGACTGCTCGAACTCCAGCCTCAGCGCTCACTGAGCCGACCCACCGCCGCCCGGATTAGAACTATTTGTCGATCCGCTGGCGGCAGAGTCGATTCGGAAGGCCGACCAACGGCCCAATCAGCCCGGCATCTGCCGGGCTGAACTGTCTTCGGTGAGTCCTTGAGGATCGCGGCCCCAGGGGTCTCGCGCCTCGATGCCCGCACGACCCACGAAGCTGCCTAGGATCCGCCCTTTCGACCGATCGCCCAGGTGTCCAACAGCACCTCCACCGCCCGAGAGGCGCCGCCCTCGGGCCGAGGGAGATCCCCCAAGTCCGGTAGCGCCTCCACCAGGCGTACCACCGGGCCCTCCCCTTTGAGCGCTCCCTCCAGCACCGAAAGGCAGAGGGGGGACGTCAGGTCGAGAAATTGGGGCTTACGTCGACCGGGCTTGCCAGCGGCAGCGATGTTCTCCTCCAGGAACACCCGTCTCGGAATGCTACCCTCCGCTCGCCACTCGGTCAGCGCCACGAGGGCTTTGGTCACGGACCCGGCGTCGAGCAACGCCGCGAGGTGGGCCGATTCGCAGTCCCACATGCGCCGCTGGAGCACGACCCTCCCGAGGACCAGCCGCGGATGTTCCAGGCCACGGGTCAGCGGCAGGTCACGGAGTTTCAGTGGAAGATCCCTCGGCGTCATCGGCCCCAGTCCGAACTGGGCGATCAACTTCGAGACCACGGGCATGAAACCGTAGCCGACCCCACCGAGGTAAGCCGGCACAAGGCGGCGCCCCTCGGCGTCGGTGAGCACCGGCAGGCCTCCTTCCCCGCTCCGGCGGACCTGCAGATCGCGGATCTGGACCCGCCGTTGGGCCGGCAGATCCCAGGTCTGACCCGGCAGCTCCAGGACCCTAGGGGTCTGGACGCCGTGAATGTTGAGGGTGTCCGCCTCGGGCCGGGTGATGTCGAGCAGCTCCACCGTCTCACCGTCGACCCGCCGTGTGGAGCTGCGGAGGAAGTCTTGGAAGTATCCGGCGCCGTCCGCCCCGAAGAGGGCTGAGAATCGACTGCCGAACCTTCCGCCACCCTGGCTGAGCTGATTCAGGACCCAGCGATCCCCCTCGGGATCCGCCGGTTGGAGAAAGAGGGACGCGGCGCGCAGCGGATTCCTCGACGCAAGATTCGGATGGGTGGCCAGGAGCTCGGCAACCGCCTCGGGGCAGAGCCGCACCTCCCGCTCCCCGCCCTCTCCCACGAGGTCCAACAGGCCCCGCCAGAGCAGGTCCCTCGAGTCTCCCAGTGCCCTGAGGGCCGGCAGCCCCTCCGGATCGAAGGTCGGTGGCGCCTCCGAGCTCGGCTTCGGCTGCCGAAGGAACTGGATGTACTGCTTCCAGAGAGGCTTCGACGCCTCCAGGACCTCCAGAAAGGGAACGTCCCGGCGGCCCGGGAACCAGGCCTCCATCGACGCGTCCAAAGTCACCAGAAAGTCCCACTGGGTGCGGAAGGTGTCCGCGAGCCGGATCCAGGGATCCAGATCCCTCAGCAGTGCCCCGGCCTGGGCTGCGGGTAGCCGGACGATTCCGGCGCCCTCCCCATCCCTTTCAGGCCCTAGCAGCGCCGTGTCTTCGTAGAGAATCCGGCGAACCTTCTCCCGTTCGAGATCGAAGCCGGGTTCACCGACCTCTTCCGCGGCGGTCCAGACCCCCTCGATGGACCGATGCAGGCGGGCCAAGGCGCCGACCGGATCTTCCGCCGACGATAGCCCCGCCTCGGCGTCCAGCAGGTCCCTGAGCCGATCGGCGAGCTCGTTCAGCCGCCGGTCTCCGGGCAGACCCTCGACGTAGGCTAGGACCGCCTTTTCCAGATGGTCCGCGTGGCTCGGCCAGGGAGGTGACAGGACCACCACGCCGGCCCCCGCGAGGCTCTGGACCAGTCCCTGCGCGTCCTCCGCCGACAGGTCCCCGAGCAGCTGATCCAGCAACCCGCGGTAGGACTTCGAACCCCCTTCGAGGCACCGGAACACCTGCTGGACCCGCGGCCCCGTCACTCCGACCCGGGCCCAGCCGTCGATCCGCGACTGAAAGGTCCTGGACTCCGGGTCCAGAACCCAATGGTTCGGCCTCAGGAATTGGAGCTTCCCGGGCTCCACCTCGCGACGGGTGCCGTTGAGGGAGGCCCGCCAGCCGCCGAGGAAGGCCTCGTTGCGCTTGAGCAGCTCCATCATCTGCTCCAGCACGAAGGTCCGCAACCGGACCAGGGATCGTCCCCGCCACGGTCCCCCGTCGAAGTGAATGGGGACGCCCACATCCGTCTGGCCCCCCCCCACCTCCCCCAACGCCAGGTGGGTGAAGGAGGAGAACGGGGAGAGCTTCATCGCAGCCCGACTCAGGTAGCGCAGCAGGGTGCCGGCCAGAAGTCGCTGACGCCGACCGTAGGTTTCGGGGTCGCGTCCCACGAGGCGCCCGCGCTTCTCCGCCGCGGTCGGGCTGGAGAGGGCGAGGCCCTTGAGAAACGGAGGGTGGTCAAGGACGTCTTCGAGGACGCGGTGCTCCCGTCGCCGAACCTCGGAGACCAGCGCCTCCAACTGAGCCTCCAGCTTCCGTCCTTCAGCCTCCGCCTCCACCAGCGCCTCCGCCCGCCCCTCTGTCAGCTCGCAGACCTCGGGCCAAAGATCGTGGCGGGTGTGTCGGCCGAGGCTCCGGCCGTTGAAGCAATCCCGCTTGACCGCCAGCAAGAAGCGCCTGCGCTCCGGGGGGCTCCCGGAGACGGCGCCGTACAGCTGCTCGACAATCTGCTCCCGCAGACTACCCTGGGCCTCGGCGCGACGCAGGAGCTCCTGGCAGCTGCCCTCGACCTCGTCACCCCCCAGCTGCGCAAGGCGGTCCGCCGACAGCCCTGCGACCCGCAGGAGGATGGGGCCCTCGATCACCCCCCCCTTGGTTTCCACGGTGACGGCTACTCGGACTTCGGGAGGTTCGGAACCAGGGCGACGCCGTCGGGGGACGGCTCAAAGTCAGGACTGACGGCCCTCAGCATCAGGTGGTGGGTCAACCCCTCGTCGAGCATGGTGAGCCCCAACTGATTGGCGAGGCCGTGGAAGACCTTGAACACCGGTGAGAAGGACAGCTGCGGAGCAAAGGGCTCCAGCTGATACTCCGGGCGATCCTCGAAGGTCTGGACGTAGGCCGCCAGTCGCCGGATCCGCTCCCCCCACGCCGCGAGGGCGGTGTCGTCCGGGGTCTCCAGCATCGCGGCGATGCCGCGGATCACCCCGGCCTGGGCGCGGCCTTGGAACCGCCCAAGAAGCTGCCGCGACTTCCCCTGAGCATCGTCGATCCCCCGCACCTTGAATCGAATCAGCCAGTCCCGGTGGTAGGCCAGGTAGGAGGCCCAGCCGTCGGGTCGTTCGAGGTCCAGGGCCCGCAGTCCGGCGCCGAGGGCCCGCCACAGGGTGGTGCGCCGCAGGGGATGGGAAAACGCTCCGTCGTCGGTGGATGCCAGGGCCGAGAGGATGAGCTCTGTGCCGGCCCCCAGACAGCGTGTGAAGCGCGCTAAATACTCCTCGTCATCGAGGAGCGGCTTGCCGCCGAAGGAGACGAAGCTTCGCTGGTAGGTCGTCCACAGCAGGCTGCGGTCGGGGTGGGGTTCGGACTCCCCATCCTCGACGTCGATGGGGGGACCCGGCACCCCTTGGGACGCCGGAGCCGGCGACCCGTCGAAAGTGCCCAGGGCGTCGTTGGCGTGGGTGTCGAGCAGGGCACGGAAGCGTGCCCCTTCGCTTTCAGAACCATGGAACCGGACCTTGAGATGCTCACCGCGGCGGGCGTAGCGCATCAGCCACAGGTAGCTGTCGGCGCCCTCCGCATCCTCACGGTAACGGCCCCAGGCGTCGCGGACCGGGCCGCTGATGATCGGGTCTAGCTTTCCGGCGCAGTAGAGATTCGCCGACACGACGGGGTCGGGGAAGATCCCCGTTCCTTGGCCTGGGTCTTGGTCCATGGGTCCTCGTTTGGATCGTAGGTGGACGGGAGCGAGAGCGATGTTCGATCTTCGAAAAAGGCTTCGACATTCTATACGAACGGCATCGCTTGACTTGGGCTCCAAGCCTTGGCTCAATGCCTGCCGGTCCACCTGCCCGAACCTCGCACGGCCGGGCCCGACACCGGACCTCGCTCCTTCGCTCCGACCCGGCGGCCCACCGGCGCCGATCCCCCCCGCCGGGCGGTCCAGCCCACCCTAGTCCGACGTTCTGCGGCGGATCCGGCCTAGGGCCGCGAGGCTGAAAGCCAGCGGGTACAGGGCCTCGAAATACCAGAGATTGGCGAAGTAAAAGCCGATGGGGGTGGGGACTTCGAGGTCGCCGGCGTCGATCCGCTCCGCCAGGAAGGTGCCGCCGCGGCCGAGGGCCTGGGCGATGGCGCCGGTCGGATCGGGCCAGTCGGCGAGGGCGTCGAGGGCGAGGGCCGTCTCCTCCACCGACGGCGGTAGCCCGGGGCCGCCCCCCCAGCCGCCCCCCCGCCCCTGGACCCGCAGCAGCCACTCGGCGGCCCGTTGCCCTTCGGGTACTAGGGTGCCGTCGCCGAAGATCGATAGCTCCCCGATCGCCCGTAGGACACGGGCGGTTCCGTAGGTCGGGTTCTCGAGCTGGGGCTCGTCCTCGTTGCCGAACCAAAGGGGCACGAAGGAGCCGTCCCCCCGCTGGACCCGGCGCAGGTAGAGGACGGCGCGGCGGGCCCCTCGGTCGAGCCGTCGACCCAAAGCCTGCGGAACCCTGGGGCGCCAGGCGGCGAAGGCCCGAAGGGCGTGGGCGGTGAGGTCCGGGGAGCTGCGGTCGAACGGCAGCTTTCCCCAGCCGCGGCAGAAGGTGGGAAGGCCGCCGTCGCGGTTCTGCAGATCGAGGAGCCAGCCGAGGGCGGATTCGGCGGCGCGGTCCAGGGCCGGGTCGTCGCCGTCGGCCCGCCTCAGGTGGTCGAGGGCGAGGAGGGCTCCGGGGGTGTCGTCGGCATCCGGAACGCCCCCCGGCAGGTCGGTCCACGCCCACCCCCCCGGCGCCGCGCCGGTGAACGGATGGACATCGGTGTGCTGCTGGTCCAGCAGCCACTCCCGGAGCCTGCCACGCTGCGCCCCGTCGAGGCGCTCGGTCAATCCGCCGGTCTCCGCCAGGCCCTGGATCGACAGGGTCGTGCACCAGGTGGCGAGGTCCTCGTCGATGGGCCAACTACCGTCCCCCCGGGCGGAGGCCAGCAGGAAGTCGAGGGCCAGATCCACCACCGGGTGGTTCGCCTCCCCCGCCCCCGCCAGGGACAGGGTGACGAAGGAGGTTAGGGGCACCGCCTCGAGGAATCCTCCGCTCGACGGCTGGATGGACCGCAGGCGATCGAGGGTACGGCGGCGCAGGCCACCCCGTAGCCAGCGCAGGAGCGGGTTGCGGGACGGACGGTGACGGTGCTGCACCTGGCCGACGGCGATGAGGGCCGGCAGCGCGTAGCTCACCACCGGCAGGCCGACGAAGCGGAACCAGCTCTGGGGCAGGGCCGCCAGCTCGAAGGGCAGGGCGGTGACGCCGTCGAAGGCATCCTCCAGGGGGCCGAGTCGCCCCGCCAGGGCGCAGAGGGTGAGGATCGGGATCGAAAACGTGCGGTCCTCACCGTAGATGCCTTCGATGAACGGCTTGAGATCCGCGGGATCGAGGCTACCGGTGCGCCGACGTAGCCACCGGGCGGCCCCCTCCACCACGTCGCCGTGCCGCCCTCCGGCGGCGGGGTCCATGCCGAAGGCGGACCAGCACAGCACGGTGGTGCTCGGATTGCTGGCGCTGCGGACGGTGTCCCCCCAGCCGCCGTCGGGGTTGGCATTCGCCGCCAGCCACGCCAGGCCGGCGTCCGCCAGGCGGCGGCCCTCCGCCGGAAAGGAGGTCCCGTTTTCGGCCCGGCGACGCTCCACTTCGAGCAGCGCGCAAACGGCGGTGGCGGTGGACAGGGCGCTGGACGCCAGCTCCCCACGCCAGTGGCCCCGGGGGTGGAGCCACTCCAGGAGACGGTCTTCCGTGGCGCGGATGGCCCCGTCGATCGTCGGAGACCGAAGGGCGGTGGAGGGGGACGGACTCATCGGGTCCAGACGCTCAGGTGGCCGAGGGCGAGGAGACCGTAGAAGGTGTACTCCACGTCCAGCTCGTCGTCCGCCCAATGGCCGTGGAAGCCGCCCCGGCGGGTCCACAGGGAGTCGACGAAGTCGAGGCAGGGTTCCACCACGGTATCGAGGGGATATTGCAGGCCAGCTAAAGCGTGCAGCGCGACGGCGGTGGAGAGCAGGTCCGGCATGGGGGCCTGGGGGGCCGCCAGGAACCCACCTTGCCGGTGCAGGCGGTCCGCCACCCACGACGCCGCCATCTCCGGCACCGGACGCGACAGGCTGCGCAGCAGGGTGATGGCCGCCGCCGACACCGGCGTCGTGCCCACGGCTAGGTCCGGATCGTTGGCGAAGGCCCCGTTCGGCAAAGCGCGGAGGGTCAAGAAATCCCCCAGGGCCAGGCGGCCGGGGGGCTCCGCCCCCAGGTCCTCATAGGCGCCGAACGCCACGAAGCTGGCGTAGACCGCCCCTTCGGGCTCCACGGAGTCCCCACCGTCCCCCTTCGGCGGCTCCAGGGCGAAGCCGCCGTCCGGCCGGCGCAAGGCTTCGAAGCGTTCCAGCATCCGAGCCCTGTGGGCGGCGTCCGGCTCCACGCCCGGCAGGGCCCCCCAGCACCGCGCCAGGCACCCCAGGTGGACGGTGTCGAGGTCGTCCCCCGCCCCGAAGGACCGGAGGTACGGTTCCACCGTAGCCACCGGCATCTCGGCCCCGAGGGCGGCGAGCCCGTCGAGGCCGAAGACGGTGTAGTAGAGGTCGGGGCGGTCGTCGCGGTCGAGGAAACCGCCCCCGTCGCTCAGACGGGAGCGCAGGAACTCGGCGACGAGATCGGCGGAGTCACCCAGCAGCTGCGGCGCGAGTCTCGCCACCTGCAGCATTTCGAGCCTCAAACTCATTGCACCAGCCTTTGATTTCTAGATCGTTGAAGATCTTGCCGAGGGTCCGGCGCAGCAGGCCCTTCACGTTGGCATTGCCGAGCAGGCGCAGGGAACGGATGGCCTCGTCCTTGTAGGCCCCCAGCAGCTCCTGGCCCCTGGTCTCGATGTCGAGGTCCGAGAACAGGCGGTAGACGGCGGCGACGTCCATACCTTCCCCACCGGTCCAGGTGGCCGCCACTTCGGTCTTCCTGGGCCCCTTGGCGCCCTGGTGGGCCAGGGCCCAGAGGATCGTCGGCCGCAGCTCCGGCATCTCCGCAGCCTCCACCGACTGCCCCAGGTCATCGAGGTCATCCTGGATCTGATAGGCAATCCCCATGGACCGGCTATAGCTGGCCAGGGCTTCGTGGAGCTCGGCCCCCTCCTCCCCCAAAACGCCGGCGCGGACGGCGCCGAGGCGCAGGGCCGTTTCGAAGGCGGGGGCGGTCTTGCGCTGGAAGATGTCCACGACCTCCACCGGCTTCAAGGGCGTGGGTCGACGCTGCCAAACCAGCTCCGCCCCCTGCCCCACCGACAGGGTGCGGTGCCCCTCCGCCGCCACCCGCATCATCTCCGCCCGCACCTCGGCCGGGGCCGTCGACTCCGCCAGCAGGCGATACCCCTCGCCGAGGAGGTAGTCCCCCACGTTGAGGGCCACCGGCACCCCCTGCTCCTCGTGGAGGGTCTTGACGCCGTAGCGCTCCGTATCGGCGTCTTCAATGTCGTCGTGGATCAGGGAGGCCTTGTGGAAGCACTCCACCGCCACCGCCACCCGCCGCAGGTCGTCGGCGATCTCACCGCCGGGGTCGTCCTGCAGGGCCTGGTGGATGGCGACGGTGAGGAACGGCCGCCACCGTTTGCCGGCGCGGGCCAGCCAGTCCCGGCCGATCCGCTCGGTCTCGGTCTCGGCGGACCCGAGCAGGCGCTCCAGCTCGTCGTCTTGGAACCAGCCGTCCACCTCGTCCCGCAGCTGCATGAGGTCCATTCGGCGGGTCTTGTCGTCGCTGGTGAGGTGGATCGAATCCCACACCCAGTCGAGGTCGACGTTGGTATCGATGCAGTCGTCCTGGAGCAGCGGCAGGGCGATGCCCGGGACCGCCGCCGCCTCCATGTAGCTGTAGACCTTGCGCAGGACGTTGAGGCAGCTGACACCTACGATGGCGTCGATCTTGCCGGTCTCGATGATCGCCATGACGAGGGGCGAGCCCTCCGCCACCAGCACCGCGTACCCCAGGCGCTCCGCCTCGGTCTGTAGGTCTTGGATGGTACACAGGCCGCACTTCTTGCACAGAAGCCCGAATTCGTCGAAGGGCGCCGGACAGCGATCCTCCACCCGCAGGCATTTGGGCAGCAGCAGCAGGCGCCGCTCGAAGGGGATCGTCGCCAGGGTGTCCTTCCACAGCTCGTTATTGATCAGCAGCGCGGTGAACTCGGCGTACTCTTCATCGATCGAGTGGGCGGCGCACAGCTCGAGGGCTTCGGCCTTGAGCTCGTCCATGGGCATCGGCGGTACCAGGTCGCCCGCGGCCAGGTGGGCGCGGACCAGATCCTGGATCGCGTCCCGCTCCGCCTTGGTGTCGGGGATGTCGTCCTGGGTCTCGCGGGCCGGAAGGATCGGCATCGTGGGGGGAAGGCTGATGACGGGTAGGGGCAAGTCGACCTCCTCGGCTGGCGTCGTTGACTCGGTGGTGCGCTGTGAGTTGAGCGATCGAAGGATCGCAACTTGGAAAACTCGCTTCAGGACTTGGCGTCGTCGTCCGCCAGGCCCTTGGCGCGGGCGGCGGCGGAGGCCCGCTGCTGGATCTGTTCGGCACTCGGCAGCTGGCCCAGGACGTCGTCGGGGATGTCGAGGTCCTTTTGTAGCTTCGCCAGGCAGCGCTGGCGCTCCTTGAGGGCCCGCTCGTCGTCCCGCTCCTTGGAAAAACGGGTGTTGGCGCGGGCGTGGCGGTCCCGGAGCATGGAGTAGATGTCCCCACCCAAGAGGGACGAGATGTCGATCTTCATCTTCTCCCGCTCGATGTCCTGGGCCTGCACGACGTCACCGTTGATGGGGCCGTTCTTGTACTTGGGGAACAGGATCGCCACTTCCGGACACACCCGCGAGCAGGCGGGGCAGTTGGTCTTGCACTTCTCGGGCTGGGCGACGTCGATCTGACGATCGTCGTCGACGTCGTAGACACCGAATAGGCAGAAGCTGAGGCACTGCATGCAGTTGGTGCAGCGGTCGTAGTCGATCACCGGGAACCAGGGCTTCCACTCCCCCGGCGCGCGGCGCCCCGACGCCTTGTCCCGCACCAGGCCGAGGACCGCCGCGTCGTCGAGGCCGGCGATGCCCCGCACCTCGACACCGACCTCCCCCTCCGCCTCGACGCCGTCCGCCGCCGAGCCGTCCTCCCGCAGCACGAGGAGCTCGGCGTCGTCCAGGGGGGCGACGGCCCCCGCACTCTCGCTAGCCTCGGAGCTGGCTGTGACGGCGTAGCCCCCCTCCAGCAGGCTGCGGAGCAGGGAGTGCTTGCGGTCCGGTGCGAAGGCCGGGCCGGATTGTTGATCGAGGACCACCCGCAGCGGCGCGGCTTCGGATCCGGTCTGGGTGCTCATGGGGTGACCTCCTCTAAGACTTCGACGGCTTCGGCCGCTTCGACGACTTCGGCCGATTCGACGGCTTCGGCCGATTCGACGACTTCGGTGTCCGGGTTCGATGCCTCTGCGGTTCCGAAAACGGCGTCGAGCACCGCCTCCGGCTCCTGGGTGCGCATGTTGTGGATCGTGACGCCCTCCTCCGGCAGCGGCGCCTCCGCGGCGTGGAACAGCCATTTCACCGCCCGCGGGTAGCAGGCCACGATGTCGACCCCCTGGCCGCCGGCTGCCAGCCGCGTCAGCGAAGGGTCCTGCTGCGCGGCGAGCTCGCAGAGATCAGGCACGGCATCGAAGGGGACGCCGGAGTCCGACAGCCCCTCCAGCACCGCCGCTTTGGTGTTTTTCGGTACCACCCGCGAGTAGTTGCAGTGGCAGTAGAGGATGCGGCGCTGGGGATCCCTGCCGTCCTGGGCTTGCTTGGCTTCGGTCACGGTTCAGCCCCCGGCGGTCATGCGGTGGGTGGGTTCGGGCTGCGCGGGGCGGAAGCACTCCAGGTGCTCCAGCTCTAGATCGACGACGTCGCGGCGGGGCCGACCCGCCACCTCGGCCTCGAGGGCCGCACGCAGGTCCTCCGGCGCCCCCTCCGCCCGCAGGTTGACCACCAGCTGACCGGAGGACACCGGATCTTGGAGGCGTTCCGAGAGCTCCGGCACGAAGTCGTGCCCCACCAGGTTCACCAGCGCCAGGTCGTTCAGGCCCCCGTCCGGCGACAGGGTCATCTTCAGGTGAGCCACTTCGGCGTCCGCCGCCATCAGCCGTACCTTCAGCCCGCGGATGAAATCCCGCATCCACTGGTTGCCGTCGATCTCCTCGGAGCTGGTGAGCCGCAGGGTGGCGTTGAGCCAGCCGAGGAGGGCCTCCCCCTCGCCGTAGAGGGCGTAGTCGATCTCCGGCGTCGCCGCGGTCCCCAACTCGGCCCGGGTCACGTGGTCGAACCAGGGGTCGAGGCCGTCGTCGTGGCGGGCGGCGACATCGAAGATCGTCGCGTTGGGGTTGCGCTCCGCCAGGGCTCGGCGCAGGGCCTGGAGCTCGGTGTCGCTGACCAGGTCCCGCTTGTTGATCACCAGCACCTGGGCCTCCTCGATCTGCTTGAGGTAGACGTAGGTGACCTTGGACGAGAAGGGTCTCCCCTCCCGCAGCCCGAGGATCCTCCCCGCCCGCACCGGATCCACCAGCACCGAGAGGGGGGCGATGGCGAAACGGTCGCCGTACATGCGGCGCAGGGGGTAGCTGACGGTGGCCACGAGGTCGGTGCAACTGCCCACCGGCTCGGCGATGAAGACGTCGGGCCGGGAATCGGCGTCAAGCTTCTCGGCGGCGGAGCGCAGGCTGTCGAAGCGGCAGCAGAAACAGCCGCCGGCGATCTCTTCCACCGCGAAGCCGCGGCTGCGCAGGGTGCGGGTGTCCACCAAACCCGCCGCCTGATCGTTGGTGATCAGCCCGACCCTTAGGCCCTGGTCCGTCAGCCTCTGGGCCAGCCGGCCCACGGAGGTTGACTTTCCGGCCCCCAGGAAGCCGCCGATCATGATGTATCGGGCCCGCGGGGTCACAAGCCCATCTCTGGCGTCTGCCATGGTTTTTCCTCCATCTGGTCGATGGTCTCGCCGAGCATCTCGAGGTACTTCTCGATGTCTGTGCATTGGGGATCGGGGGTGCCGCGGACGGAGTAGAGCCAGCCGTCGCCGTAGGGGTCGGAACACACCAGTTCGGCGTTGGCGAGGGCCTTGGGGTTGCCCCCCACCAGTTCCCCGTCAGCGACGCTGAAGAGATCCGCGGTGGCCTTGAAGCCCTCCACCCAGCCCACCACCTGACCCACGGCCACGGTGTTCCCCAAGGGAACCTCGAAATCGAACTCGACGATCTCCCCGAGCATGCGGGCGGCGAAGGTGGTGATGCCGATCCGCCAGAGACCGGGCTCGGTCTCGGACAACCAGAAGTGGGCGGGGCTATAAAGGTACGTGGACGGGAACCGCGCCACGAAGCGGCTTCGCTTCCAGCGTACGACGTCTTTCGGAGCTGGGGACAAGGCTTCAGCGCTCCCCGCTTCGGACGGTTAGGAATTTGACGGTCAAGGGCTTGGCGCTCGAGGTTTTGGTAGTCAAGGGCATGTCGTCACCCCGCAGGCGTCGGCGATCGGCGGCTTCGGAGTCAGGCGGCAGGAGACGGCGGCGGCGGCGATCTCCTCCGCCGCCCGCTCCACCTCGCTCTGGGTGGTGAAACGCCCCAGGCCGAGCCGCAGGGAGCCCCGGTCCACGGCATCGCCGGACCCGGGCAGGGCCTTGAGGACGTATGAGCCGTCCGCCGACGCGGAGCTGCAGGCGGCGCCGGAGGAGGCGGCCACCGTGTCGAGCCGTTCCAGCAGGTCTGTGGCCTCGACCCCGGGGATCGACAGGTTGAGGTTGTTCGGCAGGCGGTGGACGAGACTGCCGTGGACCTCGAGGTCCGGCAGCCGGGCCTTGAGCCGCTCGAGGAGGAGATCCCGCAGGCGCCGGACGTCCTCCGCCTCGGCGATCCGCCCGTCGGCGACGAGGGCGCAGGCGCGGCCGAGGCCGACGATCCCTGGCACGTCGAGGGTGCCGGACCGCCTACCCCGCTCGTGACCGCCGCCGTCCATCCGCGGCACCAGACGGACCCGCGGCCCGCGGCGGCGGGCGTAGAGGGCCCCGACCCCCTTGGGGCCGTAGATCTTGTGGCCGGAGATCGACAGGAGGTCGACCCCGAGGACATCGACCCGGCAGTCGAGGTAGGCGAGGCCCTGGGCGGCGTCGCAGTGCAGCAGCACCCCGCGCCCGCGGCACACCTGAGACACCTCGGCGATCGGATGGACGACGCCGATCTCGTTGTTGGCCAGCATCAGGCTCACCAGGACCGTGTCGTCTCGGATCGCCGCCTCCAACGCCGCCGGATCCACCCGGCCGTCTTCGTCGACGCCGAGGTAGGTCACCTCGAAGCCGCGGCGCTCCAAGCGGGCGCAGCTGTCGAGGACAGCCCTGTGCTCCGTGGCGCAGGTCACGAGATGGTGACCGCGGCCGGCGTAGGCGTCCGCCACCCCCTTGATCGCCAGGTTGTCTGCCTCCGTGGCCCCCGAGGTGAAGACAATCTCCGACGGCAGGCAGCCCAGCAGCGCCGCCACCTCGCCCCTGGCCGTCTCCACCTTGACGGCGGCGGCCCGGCCGAAGGCGTGCTGTCCGCTGGCGGCGTTGCCGAAGACCTCCCCGAAACAGGGCACCATGGCCTCCACCACCCGCGGATCGCAGGGGGTGGTGGCGTGGTGATCGAGGTAGATCGGCGCCGGAGTTTCGGTCAACCGATGGCCCCCATGCCGAAGAAGACGTTCTTCTTGAGCAGGCGGTAGAGCCAGAAATCCTCCGGGATCTCCTCCTCCGGCAGGTGGTGGCTGTGCCGCGGCGCGATGCCCGCCAGCTCGTCGAAGGCGCTGCCGCGGCCGCTGTAGTCCTCGGCGCCGCTGTCCCGTATGTAGTCGTGGAGCTCCTGGGGGTGCTCCAAGATCACACAGCCCTTGGTGCGCTTGGTGACGAATTTCTGGAAGCCCCGCAGGAACGAGCTGTCGTTGAAGGTGTCGTAGAGATCCCCCTCGTCCTGCACGTTCTCGGCGGCGAAGGAGAGGGCCGGGCAGATCTCGATCGAGCCCCGGGGACCGATGTGGTAGCCGAGCCCCATGGCGGCGGGGCAAAAGGCCTCGCCGTCGGCGGTCCAATAGGTGTCGATGACCAGGATCGGCTGGGTCCTGCGCAGCTCCAGGAGGCGCCGGCGCATCCAGACCAGCTGCTCCTTGCTGACGCAGTACTCGGTGTGGGGCTCCGGACTCATCGGCCGGTAGACGTAGTACCAGATGTACATGGCCCCACGGTCGATGAAGTGCTGAACGTACTCGTCCGACATCACCTCGTGCATGTTCGGGCCGGTGGCGGTGGTGGCGATGCCGAAGAGGATCTTGTTCTTCTTCAGCCGCTCCATGCCATCCATCGCCGCCTGGAAGACCCCGTCGCCGCGGCGCAGGTCGTTCTGGGACTCCCAGCCGTCAATACTGATCAGGGGGGTGACGTTACCGGCCTTCTTGAGGCGCCGTACGTTCCCCTCGTTGAACAGCATGCCGTTGGTGATGGTCTGGAAATAGCAGTCGGAATGCCGCTCGAAGACGTCCCAGATGCCCTTGAAGAGGTAGGGCTCCCCGCCTAGGAGGGTGTAGTAGTACGCGTTCTGCTTCTTGCCCGCCTCGATGATCTTGTCGAGCTGTTCGGCCCCCATGAAGTGGGCTTTCCCCTCCTTCTCCACCCAGCAGCCGTGGCACCTCAGGTTGCAGGTGTTGGTGAGGGCGATGAACATGAAGGGGGGATAGAGCTCCCCGCGGGCCATCCGCCGTTTGTACGACCAGATGGCCTTGGCGCCCTTGTAGGCGTAGAGATGGGCGGCCTTCCACATCACCTTCGGAGACAGTTCCCGGGCCGCCCGCAGCGCCATCTTCGCCAGATTCCCCTGCTCGCGCAGAAACGAGCGGCGGGTTTCGATGGCGGGAAGGGGCGGCCGGGCGACGCGGGCGTCATCGGCCACGGTTCCGGCGGTCGGCAGGGTCGAGGGCAGACCCGAGAGGGAGAGTTGAGGGCTGTCTCGGACCTGGGAAGTGGTTGCCGTCATGCGCTGTTCCTCAAGGAATTCGAACGTGGGCCGACGCCGCCGTCGCGGTCCGATACGGAGGTGGGGGTGGAGGGTTTGGTTTCGCGCCCGCGGGGACGTAAACAGGTTGTAAAACGCAGGGCAGCCACCTCCTTCACGCCGCGAGGATCCCGCGGACCCGGTCCTGTAGATGGGGGATGACATCCGCTTCGAACCAAGGATTCTTCTTGAGCCACCGGTTGTTGCGGGGGCTCGGGTGGGGCAGGGGCAGCAGATCCGGGCCATAGCTGCGCCACGCCCGGACCGTCTCGGTCAGGTTCTTGCGCAGGCGCCCCGCCAGGTAGCGGGCCTGGGCGTAACGGCTGAGCAGGAGGGTCAGCTCGATCCGCGGCAGGGTCGCCAAGACCCTCCGGTGCCAGCGCTCGGCGCACTCCGGGCGCGGGGGCAGGTCGCCGGAAGATCCGGTGCCCGGATAGCAAAAGCCCATGGGGACGATGGCCACCCGGGTCGGGTCATAGAAGACCGAACCATCGACCCCGAGCCATTGCCGCAGGCGATCGCCGCTCGGATCGTCCCAGGGAATCCCGGATTCGTGGACCCGACGCCCCGGCGCTTGACCCACGATCAGCAGCCGAGCCTCCGGCTGGAACGAGACCACCGGCCGGGGGCTCTCCGGGAGGTGGGGTGCACAGACGTCACATCGCCGAATCTCGGACCGGAGATTCGCAACAACAGACTTGTCCAATCCTGCGCGCAAGTTAATCTTGGCCATAGCAATCGTCTAGATTTTTACCACACTCGCTGCCGATACGGGCCACGGCGGATCCCGGCTTGGTCGGCCGCGCCGAGATCGCGGGTCTGGTATTCTCCCGATTCCGTTCCCATGCCCATGGGCGCCGCAGGTGGCCCCGATAGCCTGCGGTTCCGGCGACCAACGTCCGTGCCGTCCGCCGCGGCGGCGAATGCGATGCCCGAACCCGTCGAGGAGAGCCGTTCCTTCAGACCGCCGGCCTGGCCCGCCGGACTTAGGCGCCTGGGTGGGAATCTGCTGGCCCTCAGCCTGTCCCTGGGCCTGATCGCACTTCTTTTCCAATGGCGATTTGAGACCTTCAGGTCCTCACGGCAGGGCTATGAGGCGATCGCCTCGGAGAGCTACCGCACCCGCGACTTCGCGCCGCTCACCGAAGCCCAGGTAACCCAGCTCGGACGCGCCCACTCCCAACTCCACCGCCCCCCTTCGTCCTACGCCGAAACGTCGCGGGCCAAGCCGGAGGGCACCTTCCGCATCGGCCTGTTCGGCTGCTCCTTCCTCGAAGGGGCGGAAGCCGCTCTCGGATTCGACCTGGGGACCCTGCTCCAGGAACACTTCACCGACGCCGGCTACGGCCGCGTGGAAGTGGTCAACTTCGGCGTCGGTGGCTACGGTGTCCACCAGGCAGCAAAGCTTTGGGACATGGTGGGTCGGGACTACGACCTCGACGTTACTCTCTTTTACCTCTGGAGCTTCCACCGTGGCCGGGACGACACGTTCCTCCACCGCCCGGAGCAGTACCTGCCGGTTCACGGTCGCTACGTGGTGGAGAACGATGACCTGCGCTGGATCGAGGTGGTGGGTAACTCCCGCGAAGAGGCCGCCGACATTTACCACCGTCCCCTCCCGCCATGGCGGTACCTCCGCTACGACTCCAAGGCTCCGGTCTTCCTCCGGGCCCTGCTACCGCCGGGCCGGGAGCTGCGACGAAATCCCTTTTACCACCGGTCCAATCCCGACGGAGAGCTGGACGAGACCTATGCCCGACTGCTGGAGCGGGTGGCCGCCGGCAGCGAACGGGTCGTGGTGATGTGCAACGACGACGACATCTGCTCGTTCCGCGGTCAGGTCCGCGCCGACAACATCCATTTCTCCGCCGGCCGTTCGGATTTCGCCGCGTCCCATCTTTCCAGCCTCTACCGAGCCCCCCGCAAGCACCTCGGGGGCCTCGGAAACGACCTCGCCGCCCTCGAAGTCTTCAACCTGCTGACCGGGGGGGCTCCGGACCGTCTTCCCGTCCTACGCCTTCGCCCCGGCCTGGAACCTCCCCCCACCCTGGGCACCCCGCGCCCCCTGCATACCTTTGACCGCGTGCTGGTGGGGGAAAGGGCGTGGAAAGCCGGCCGCTTCGTCACCCCCGGGGGGGACCCCGTCGACCTGCGGGAACGGGGGATCTCCGCCCTCCTCGACGTTTCCTCCCCCAACGAGCTTCGGTTTGTCGGCCTGCCGGAGCCCCTGGTCCCGGGCGCCCCCTTGACCCTCCGGGTCCACCGGGGGGAACCGCCCTTCCAGGTCCCGTTGGGTACCGTCGAGGGAGGAGGGGTACTGGGGCGGATATCCCAAAGCGACGCCGTCGACGCCGGCGGTCGGACCTGGCGCCTCGACATCGGGGGATCCCCCGCCCTGGAGGTCTCCGGCCCCGGAGCCTTCGCCCCCGCGGACATCCTGCTCGACGGCCGCCCCATCCTCCGGACCCGGGCCGACCCGGAACCGGCGACGCCGGGGGAACCCGCGGGACTTCGGTTGGAGCTGGAGCCGACCGAAGGTCCTTTCCTCGAAGTCCGCGCCGTGCGGGACCAACGGCTCCGCACCGCAGCGCCGCAGGGCGTCGAGTGGCTCTACCTCCACCTGAAGGACGAGGGGGTCCGGTCGGTCCGGGTGCCGATCACGGCCTACGTCCTCGCCGACACCCTGCTCCCCGCTTCCGGTCCCCCCCTACCCTGGCGGATACCCAAGGACGACGTCCCCTCCACGGACGAATCCCCCTAGACTGGGTGCGGCGACCCGCGGCGGCCGGTAAGGGAAGGGGCCGAGCCGTGGCCAGGCCAAGGCGGAAAGGGGTATGGATGACGACGGACGGCAAGGGGCGGAGGCTGCTCCTCCATCGGCGGGGCAAATCCTTGTTCACGAGGGCGCTAGAGATTGCGGAGGGCCAGCGGGACGCCTTCGTCGTCGACGCCTGCGGCGGGGATGTTGAGCTCCTGGACCACGTCCGCCGGCTGCTCCAGCACGCCGGCGGCGACACCGACGACTGGCGGCCCGCGGCGGACCAGATCGGAGCCATCGGCGGCGCGGCGACCTACCGCCGGGAGCCGGTGGGCCCCCTCCTTCAGCCGGGCGACCGCGTCGCCGGCCGCTACCGAGTCGAGCGCCGACTGGGGGGCGGCGGCATGGGGGAGGTCTACCTCGCCGACGACGATCTCCTCGAACAGAGGGTGGCGCTGAAGCTACCGCTGGTGGATCCGCCGGAGGTCACGGTCTCCACCTCCGACGCCCTCGGCGGCCCCGGCGGGGCGCACCGGCGGCTCCCCCACCACAGGGTCAGCGCCCTGCTGGACGAGGCCCGGGCCGCCCGAGGGGTGGTGGACCCCAGGGTCTGCCGGGTCTTCGACGCCGGCGAGCACCGGGGCCTCCCTTTCCTGACCCTCGAGTTCATCGAGGGCCAGGACCTAGGGCAGCGGATTCGGCGGGGTGGCCCCCTAACGGCCGACGACCTCCTTCGCCTGGCTCGGCAGATCAGCGGCGGCCTGGCGGCCATCCACGGGAGCGGCCTCCTGCACCGAGACCTGAAGCCCGCCAACGTGCTCCTAGACCACCGGGGGGACGCCAGGCTGACGGACTTCGGCATCGCCATTCGGCGGGACGATACGTCGCCGGCTTTGGCGGGAACCCACGGCTACCTGGCGCCGGAGGTCCTCGCCGGGGAACCGCCGAGCCCGCAGTCGGACCTGTTCGCCCTCGGCGTCGTGCTCTACGCCTCGGCCACCGGACGCCAACCCGCGGGCTTCCCCGCCTCGCCCACTCCGCCGCCGTCTCACCTGGGGATCGACATCGACCCAGCCCTGGAGCGGGTCATCGCCGCCTGCCTCGAACCCGGCCCGGACCGCCGTCCGCCGTCCGCCGGAGCTGTGGCGGAGGCCCTCGCCCTCGACGACCCCCTGGCGGCGGTCCTCGCCCTGGGGGAACGGCCGTCCCCCGCGGTTCTCGCCGCCTCGAAGGCCAAGGGAGTGCTCGACCGCTGCCGGGGTTTCGCAGCAGCGGTCCTCACGCTTCTGCTGACCGCCGCTTTCCTCGTGCTCCTGCCGAAGGTCCGCTCCCTCGACCGGGCGGGCCTCGGCGTGCCCGTCGGCCAGCGGGTCTCCGCGGCGAAGGTCTTGGTGGACGACCTCCTACCCGATCGCCCCGTCGCCACCGCGGACTGGGACTACGGCCGGCTCGACGGGGAGCGCATCCCCGGAGCACCCTACCCACCGGGCATGGTGGCGGCCGGCCAGGACATCTACTTCTGCCATCGGGACTCCGCCTTCGATCTGGTCAACTGGAACGCCCTCGACCTCGCCGCCAACGGAGGCCGGGTCCAGCTCTTCGAACCCGCCCCCTCGGCGCTGGGGTCCACCACCGCCTGCTTCGACCCGGCGGGAAGCCTCTTCTTCTTTCAGCACACCCCCGCACCCCTTCCCGCCCCAGAGGAGGCCGCCGAAGAGCGCGATGCCCCATCCCCCGACGGCGACATGGACTGGGGACCGCTCTTCGACGCCGCCGGTCTCGACTTCGGCCGCTTCACCGAGGTGGAGCCCAACCTGCCCTTGGCCACCTCCGCCCACCGGCGGATCGCCTGGCGATCCAAAGACGACGGAGACCTCGGGGTGGAGGCGGGATCCCGGAGGGGTCTACCGGTCTTCTTCACCGCCTTCAGACTCGCTTCCGCCGGCGACGGAGCCGCCGGCCGGGTCGCCCGACAGGAGGCGGCCTTTGGCATAGCCTTCTTCGCCGCCCCCCTCCTCCTCCTGCTCGTCGCCTGGCCGGCGTGGCGCAACCTGCGGGCCGGCCGCGGCGACCCCTGGGGCGCGTTCCGATTGGCGGTGGGGGTCTGCGCCGCCGTCTACGCCGCCTTCCTGCTGCAGGCGGACCTTCCCCGCGATCCCCCGATGGCCGCGGTCTTCGCCATCCTCGGCCTTGCCGGTCCCCTCCTCCAGGCAGCCGGTATCTGGCTCCTCTACATGGGGGGCGAGCCCCTCATGCAGCGCTTCTGGCCCCGGTCCCTCGTTTCCTGGAGCCGCCTGCTACATCCACCCGACGGGCGACCCTGGCGGGATCCGATCGCCGCCTCCCACATGCTCATCGGCGCCGCCGCCGGGGTCGGTTTCGCCTTCGCCAGGCTGGCGGAAACCGCCTGGACGGCGCGAGCGCTCCGCCTCGATCTCCCGGTTCCGGCGGAGCTTCCGTCGGCCCTACCCACCCCCGCCCGGGCCGCGGCGACCCTGCTGGAGCTCCCCTTCGACGCGGCGTTCCTCGCCCTCCTGATGACGGTCCTCCTCGGTCTGTGCCGGTGGCTGTTTCGCCGCGAAGCCCCCGCCGCCGCCGTGGCCGTCGCCCTCTTCAGCCTGGAGGGTCTCCTGGCGGCGCCGGTCCCGTGGGCCTCCTTCGTGTGCTTCGTCCTGGGCCAAAACGCCCTCGGCTACGCCGTTTTTCGCCGCTGGGGATTGCTCCCCCTAATGGTGGCTTTCGCGGTCGCGGAGCTCATGGTCCGCTTTCCCTGGGAGGTCCAATCCGGCGGCTGGACCCTCTGGGCCACCGCCGTGGCGGCGGCGGCTCTGGGGGCCGCTGTCCTGCTACCCCTGCGGGCCCTTCCGCGGGTCCTTCCACAGACTTGAAAAAAATTTCGACGACGGTGGCGGATCTCAGAGATTTCATCGCGGGTTCGGCGAAGGGGGGCAAAGAAGCCTCGCTACCATCTCTCTAGGAGACCCACACGATGGAACTCGAACATATCCCTCCGTATCCCCAGACCCCGATTTCCAGAGCCCGGTGTTTCGCGGCGGCCCTCGCCCTCGCCGCCGCCCTACCGTCCGCGGCGTTCGCCGACTCCCTGTCGACGGCTCCAGGCCCAGGGCTTCCCTCGGGCCACGGGGCTGGCATCGACGCCTGCGTCGAGCAGGGGTTGATGCGCATAGGAGCCCCGGGCGCCGCCGTCGCGCTGGTGGTGGACGGCGAGCTCGTCTACCAGAAGGGCTACGGCGTCAAACGCTACGGGCTCCCGGACCCGGTGGGCCACCGCACCCTGTTCAAGGCGGGCTCGGTGCAGAAGATGATGACCGCCGCGGCGGTGATGGCCCAGGAACAGGAGGGCCGTTTGTCCCTCGGCGACCGGGTGGTCCAGCACGTCCCGGAGCTCGAGTTGGGCGGGCCCTGGCCCACCCGACGGATCCGGGTGGAGGATCTGCTCACCCACCGCTCCGGGGTCCCCGACTTCAGTGACCTCACGTGCAGCGACGACCTCTCCACCTGGGCCGCAGGCCTGGGTTCGACCCCACTCTTCGCCCCCGCCGGCGCGTTCTACAACTACACCAACGCGGGCTATTCCTTGGCCGGTCTGGTAGCGGAACGGGCCGCCGGCAGGAGCTACGCCGACGTCATGCGGGACGACGTGTGGGGGCCGGCGGGCATGGGCTCGACGGTCCTCACCCCGGCGGAGGCTCTGGCCTACGGCGATGTCTCCTTCGGCCACGGTCTCGACGCCCAGGGCCAGCTCGAGATCCTCGCCCCCGACGCGTACGAGTGCCCGTGGGCAGCCCCTTCGGGGGATTTCTTCACCACCGCACCGGACCTCGCGCGGTTCGCACTGACCCTGATGGACGACGGCGGAGACATGCTCGACGCCGACGCCGCGGACCGCATGCAGGCCCCCGTCGTCGCTACCTGGGACGACCCCGACGAGCGCTATGGCTACGGCATCGGCGTGCGGGAGGTGGAGGGGTCCCGCTACCACTACCACGGCGGCGCCGTCCCCGGCTGGAGCTCCCACATGCTGTGGTCCAAGGGCCAGGGCTTCGCCTTCGCCGTGGCCGCCAACGCGGTGGCGGACCTCTCCGGCATCAGCCACTGCGCCCTCGACACGGTCCTCGACGTCGACTGGCCGGAACCGGTGACCACGTCCCCCCCGTCGTCCTGGAACCGTTTCTCCGGCGCCTACCTCATCCGTACCTTCGAAGGGGGGCCGCTTCTGCCGACCCTCGTCCTGCGGGTGGGGGACACCCTCTGGACCCTATTCCCCGACCCCATTGACGGCGGCGTACTCACCCTGCCGGCGGTACCGCTGGGGCCCAGAAACTTCTGGATCGACATCGACGGCGACGGCGAGCCCTCCGGCCTCGAATGGATCACTTTCGTCGAGTCCGAGGGTCGCTGGGGAATCCGGCGGACCTGGCTGCGCAACCGTCTGTACGTAGGCGCGAAACTGTTCGGGGTCTATGGGCTTAGTCCGCGGCGGGGGGACCTTCCGGAGGTCACCGGCGACGGATCCGCCGCCGGGGCACAGATCGATGGGGAACACGCCGAGACGTGGCGCGCCCTGATGCGGGCGGCCGAGGCGCTCCAGGACTGATCCTCTGCGACTGATGCCCTGCCACTGACTCCGGTCAAAGAACCATAGCGCGGGACTCGGGGGCCAGCCCCCGGGCCCCGCGCTACAGACCTTCGACCTCTGCCCCCAGCCACGCCTTCGCGTGGGTCCAGTCCCGTTCGACGCTGCGGCGGGACACGCCGAGGAGCTCGGCGATCTCGTCGATCCCGAGGCCACCGAAACACCGAAGCTCCACCACCTGGGCCTGGCGCCCATCGAGCTCCGCCAGACGTTCCAGGGCATCGTCGAGGAGCAGCAGCTGCTCCGGTGACGCCCCCTCGCCGAAGGCCGGAAGGTGGTCGCCGAAGGTCACCCGACGCCAATCGCCTCCGTGGCGCACCCGCCGGTACCTTCGGGCGTGGTCGATCAGGAGCCGGCGCATGACCTTGGCGCCGATGGCGAACACGTGGCTACGCCCCCGCCAGTCGACCCGGGACTGCGCCGCCAGCCGCAGGTAGGCTTCGTGAACCAGGGCGGTGGGTTCCAGGGTGTGGCCGGGTCGCTCCCGGGCCAGGTAGGCCCGGGCCAGGCCCCGCAGCTCGTCGTAGACCCGATCCATTAGCTCCTCGCCGCCCGCCCCTGGATGCTCCGCGTCGTCGCTCTTCATCTCTTATCCTTCCGAGGCATCCGCTTCGAGACCCAAGAGGACGCGCTTGCGGTCCAGGCCCCAGCGGTAGCCCCCGAGTCCGCCGTCGGACCGGAGAACGCGGTGGCAGGGCACGGCGATGGCCACCGGATTGGCGCCGCAGGCGCTGCCCACCGCACGGACCGCCCGCGGCCTGCCGATGGCCCGCGCCACCTCGGCGTAGGTGCGGGTTTCCCCCCGGGGGATGGTCCGGAGGTAGCGCCACACTTCGAGTCGGAAGGCCGAGGCGCGCACGTCCAGAGGAAGGTCGAGGTGCGGTTCGAGGCCCTCCAGGTTCCGCCTGAGGGCGTCCATCCAGCGGCCGAACGGGCCCGCCGCCGCCGGATCCATCGGGCGCGGGTCGGCGGCGGGGAACTCCTTCCGGAGAGCGGTGATCAGGGCATCGTCGTCGTCCCCGAGCTCCACCGAGCAGAGACCCCGGTCGGTGGCGGCCAACAGCATGCGCCCCGCCGGGGTGTCGGCGAGGGCGTAGGAGATGGCGACCCCGCGGCCCCCTGCCCCGTACTCTCCGGGGGTCATCCCCAGCCGCTCCCCGGTCTGCTCGTAGACCCGGCTCGACGAGCCGAAGCCCGCGGCGTAGATGGCGTCGGTGACGGGGCGGCCGCCGCGCAGCTCGGTCTTCAGCGCCTCGAAGCGGCACCCGTCCACATAGGCCCGCGGGGTGACCCCCACAATCTCCCGAAACAGGCGACGCAGACGGGACGGCGTAAGGTCGGTCCGACTGGCCAGAACGTCGAGGGTCAGGGGCTCTCCGGAGTCACAGTGCTCGCGAATGAAGGTGCAAAGGGCCTCCATCTGCTGCACCCGGGTGTCTTCCGCGCGGTCCAGCGGCCTGCAACGCTTGCACGGCCGCAGCCCGGCCCCTTGGGCCTCCACAGCGGTGGCGAAGAACCGGACGTTGCGCCGCAGGGGCCTGCGGGCGGGACAGGAAGGTCGGCAGAAGATCCCCGTCGTGAGGACGCCGAAATAGAAACGGGAATCGAGGTTGCGGTCCCGATCCAAGACGGCCCGCCAGCAGGTCTCTTCGTCCAGCACTTCGTTCAGCACGTTGGGGCTCCTTTCCGCCCCGTCCGCCCCGGCCCCGGGGAGTGTCAGGGGGGCCCGGGGGGACATCAGCAGTGTATCGACCGTCGGCGGATCGTGGGGCATTTCCATAGCGGCTCCTTTGTCGGCGCTTTGGCGGGAGCGGGCCCTCCGGAGACGACCGAAGGACCCTGGTGAAGTCGGGACCATCGTAGGGATCCCGCCCCGGCGGGGGCTATCGCTTTTCGTCGTCAAAGTGGGTAGGTCCGCCGCCAAAGTGGGTAGGATGGCGCCATGGAGCTTTCTGGACGCCTGACCTCATTCCCCATCGCCGAGATCCTCCATTGGGCGAACAACGACGCCCGCAGCGGCTCCCTGGTGGTCCGCGCCGCCGGCAAGGAGAAGGAGATCTTCTTTCAGGACGGCAAGATCGTCACCTGCCTGAGCGACGATCCTTTCGAGTTCTACGGTCAATTCCTGCTCCTCGCCAGCTACCTCGACGAGGACAACCTCTACCGCTGCCTGCGCCTGTGTCGGGACACCGGCCGACGCCTCGGTGCGGTGCTCCGGGAGGAAGGGATCCTGGAGCTCCGGGACATCCAGCGCACCCTGAGGTTCCACATCGAAGACGTCATCTGCGACATCTTCCTGTGGGACCACGGCGTCTTCTTCTTCCGCACCGGCCGACCGCCCCGGGAGGAGCTGCTGGCGGAGCCCATCTCGCCCCTCGGGCTGGCCCTGGAGGGCAGCCACTGGGTGGACGAGGTGAAACGTATCCGCCGCGTGTTGGTGGACGACGACGTCGTCCTCGAAGTCGCGGGGGGGACGGAGGACGGGACGACCGCCGACCAAGAGCTGACGCCGCGGCAGCGGCGGATCCTCGCCGAGGCGGACGGCGTGCGCCGACTGGAGGCCCTCTACGCGGTGGTCCGGGGCTCCTTCTACCGCTTCCTCCTCGCCGCCGCCGGACTGGTGGAGGCGGGGCGGCTGCGGGTCACGAAGCGGCGCCAGCGGCTGCACGCCCCGCAGCGGGACGCCGGCCTCGACGACCTGCTCTGGCAGCAGGCCAACCGTGAGCAGCCCCGGAACCGGCCCCAGGCCGGACCCCTGGTGGACCTCGAACGCTACATCCCCCTCTGGGTCCGCAGGCCGCCGGAGGAAGAATGGCGCCGTATGCCGGACCGCGCCCGCGCCTTCTACCGCCGCTTCGACGGTCGCCGCCGGCTGACCGAGCTCCTGTCCGCGGATGACCGGGAGCGGCGGCGCCAACTGGACCTGCTGATGCTCCAGATCGGCAAGGAGGCCGTGGCCCTGCTGCCGGTGCCGGTCTCCCAGCTGCCGCCCCTGGGTGAAATCCAGGGGGTTCCGGAGCTGCTCAGCCTGGCGGGTCCA
>JBCDIS010000059.1:0-39470 GCA_038748685.1 Acidobacteriota bacterium
GTCGCCTACATCGTCCACGGGGCGTCCATCGCGTCGCCGGCCTTCTATCGCCTCCACCCCATCGAGACGATGGACGCCAACGTCCGCGGGCTGCGCCGCCTGCTGGACTACTGCGCCGAGCGTGCCGGCGGCGGCGATCCGGTGGAAGGTTTCCTGTTCTTCTCCACCAGCGAGATCTACGGCGACCCAGCCCCGGAGCACATCCCCACCCCCGAGACCTACCGGGGAGTGGTGTCCTGCACCGGACCGCGGGCCTGCTACGACGAGTCGAAACGCTTCGGCGAGACCCTGTGCGTCAATTTCCACCGGCAGCGCGGCGTGCCGGTGACCACCGTACGCCCCTTCAACAACTACGGCCCCGGCCTCAAGATCAGCGATCGGCGCCTGCTCCCGGACTTCGCCCGCCGGGTACTGGCGGGCGAAGATCTGGTCATGCATTCCGACGGCTCCCCCACCCGCACCTTCTGCTATGTCGCCGACGCCGTAGTCGGCTACTACCAGGCCTTGGTGCGGGGCCGACGGGGGGAGGCGTACAACATCGGCAGCGACGGCCCGGAGATCTCCGTCGCCGACTTCGCCGAGCGGGTCGTTCACCAAGCCCGGGACCTCTTCGGCTACGACGGCCGGGTCGTGCGGCAGGCGTCGGAGGACCCCGAGTACCTGGTGGACAACCCCAACCGTCGCTGCCCTGATATCACCAAGGCCCGCGAAGAGCTGGGCTTCGAACCGGAGATCGACCTCGACTCCGGCCTGCGCCGATCCCTCCGCTGGTACCGGCACTACCCCACCGCGGCGGATCTCTGATGCGCATCGCGATCCTCGGCATCGGTCACGTCGGCCTGGTTTCCGGCGCCTGCTTCGCCAGCAAGGGTCACCGGGTGACCTGCATCGACGTCGACCCCGACCGGGTCCGGGCCTTGGAGGAGGGGCGGGTTCCGTTCTTTGAACCGGGCCTCGCGGAGCTGGTGGCGGAAACCGCCCCGGAGCGCCTGCGGGCCACCGTCGAAGGCGCCGAGGAGATGGCGGAGGCGGACGTGATCCTGCTGGCGGTGGGCACCCCCTTCGGCGGTGAGCGGATCGACCTCGATCAGATCCGGGATGCCGCCCGACGGGTCGGAGCCGCGCTTCGGGGCAGCCGCCGCGACTACCCCCTCGTGATCGTCAAGAGCACCGTGCTTCCGGGCACCACCGACGGCGTCGTCCGACCCATACTTGAGGAAGAGTCCGGCCTGCGGGCGGGGGTCGACTTCGGCCTCGGCATGAACCCGGAGTTCCTGCGGGAGGGCCTCGCGGTCTCCGACTTCCTGACGCCGGACCGGGTGGTGATGGGGGGGCTGAGCCCCCGCTGTTGGACGATCCAGGAAGCGCTCTACCGGGACTTTCCCTGTGCCGACGTCCTGCGCACCACCAACTCCACCGCGGAGGCGATCAAGTACGCGTCCAACTCCCTCCTGGCCACCCTCATCTCGTTTTCCAACGAGATCGGCAATCTGTGCTCCACCCTGCCAGGGGTCGACGTCACCGAGGTGATGGAGGGAGTCCACCTGGACAAACGGCTGTCCCCCGTCGTCGGCGACGAGCCCCCGGCCGCCGGCGACCGCCTACGCCCCGGAATCCTCAGCTACCTGGCGGCGGGCTGCGGCTTCGGAGGCAGCTGCCTGCCGAAGGATGTTCAGGCCCTCGCGGCCTTTGGCGACGACCAGGGCTCCCCCATGGGGATGCTCCGCTCCGTCCTGCGAACCAACGCCGACCAGCCGAGGCGGGTCGTGGACCTGATCCGCAAACACCATCCCGACTTGGGTGGGGTCAAGATCACGGTGCTGGGGCTGTCCTTCAAACCAGGCACCTCCGACATCCGGGAGACCCCGGCGCTGCCGGTGATCCGTGAGCTGCATCGCCAGGGTGCCCGGGTCCGCGCCTGGGACCCCGCCGCCGTGGAGCCGGCCCGCGGGGCTCTCCCCCGGTCGATCGAGCTCACGGACGATCTCTCAGTCGCCGTCGACGGAGCGCAGGTGTGGGTGGTGCTCACCGCCTGGCCCGAGCTCGGGGGCCTGGGGGAACTGGCGGCGAAGGCCGATCCGCCGCCGCTGGTGGTGGACGGCCGACGGATCCTGGATCCCGCCGCGTTCCACCGCTACGAAGGCATCGGCCGGGGCTGACACGGCCAGATGCCGGCCGACCGGGAAGCTCCGCCGGACACGGAGACCGCCCCCAGCCCGGAGCCCCCAGGGGCCGCCGCCGTCACCGCCGGCCTGTTTCTGCGGTCCTCCGGCGCCGCCGCCCTGTCCCAGATCCTGAGGGTGGCCTCGGCCCTCGGCGCGCAGCTGCTCCTGCGTCGCTACGTGCCGCCGGAGGACTGGGGCCTCTTCCAATGGGCCATGGTGCTCTTCCTCGTGCTCGGCGCGGTGCGGGACCTGGGGCTGGCCCACCACGTGCTCCGGGTGGATCCCCGACCGTGGGGGAACCTGCTGGCGGTGGAGGTCCTGTGGGGGGGCCTTCTGATGGCCGCCACCCTGGTGCTGGCGCCGGTCCTGGCCCTCCTCCACCGCGCCGACCCCGGGGCCCTCCATCCCCAGACCCTCGGGATCCTGCGATGCCTCGCGCTCTTCCTCTTCTTCGAGGGCTTGGCGACGGTGCCGAAGGTCTACCTCGAAGGGGAGCTGCGGGTGGGCCGGGCGGTGGCTCCGGAGCTGTGGCGCAGCCTGGCCTTCGTCGCCGTCGCCTGTGCCATGGCGGTCCTCGGATACGGCGTGTGGAGCCTGGCGGTGGGACATACTGCCTCGGCCGCCGTCTACGCCGGCGCCCTGTGGTGGCGGGTACGGGGGGAGATCCCCTGGTCCTGGCACTCCGGCGGCACCCTGCGGCTGCTGGTGGGGGCCCTGCCGCTGGCGGGGATCTGGTTCCTCGGCATCCTGATCCGCCAGGTGGACCCCCTCATCCTCGGTCGCCGCGCCCCCTTCGCCGATGTCGGCCATTACACCTTCGCCTTTGAGTGGGCGACCCTCGCTTCGGGCCTGATCCTGCTGCCCGCCATCACCCGGGTTCTCTACCCAGCCCTGGTGCGCTTCGGCCGGCGTAGCCGGGAGATGTTCCGCGCCTACGCCCTGTCCACCCTCTTCGTACTCGCCTTCGAGGTACCCGCGGCCCTTTTCCTGATGCTCAACGCGGAGCTCGTGGTGCGTCTCGTGGGGGGCGGCGCCTGGGTCGACGCCCCCACCTACCTTCGGATCCTCTGCTTCGTGCCGCTGGTGGATCCGTTCTCCCGCCTCGGCGGCGAGGTGATGAAGGCCCTGCACCGCGATCGCCTGTGGCTGGCGGCCAGCCTGTCGACGGTGGTGACCCTGGTGGTCGCAGGTTTCTGGGCGGTGGACCGCTTCGGCCCCATCGGCATGGCCTGGGTCCGGCTCCTCTCCCCCGGCGGCGCCCTCCTGGCCTGGGGCCTCTACCGCGTGTCGCCGGAGGGATTCCGCCGCTTCCTTGGGGATCTCACCTTCACCTACCTGGTTCCGGTGCCCCTGTTCGCCGCCGCCTGGTGGCTTTCGGGGGGTGGCCCCGTCGCCGGCCACGGCGATCCCCTTCGATTCGCCCTATGCGCCGCCGCCGGGGTTCTCTCCATTCTTGTGGCGGCACGGCGCTTCGGCGGCGATTTCATGGCATTCTTCCGTCCGTCATGACCTCCTCCCCAAGCCATGCCCCACGGGTCGCCTGCGCCGTCCTCAACTACAACGGCCGCGACATGACCCTCGACGCCCTCGCCAGCCTGGGGCGCATGACCTACCCCGCCTTCGACCTCATCCACGTCGACAACGGCTCCACCGATGGCTCCTCCGAGGCGGTGGCGGCGGCCTTCCCGGGGGTCCTACAGGCGCGGGTGGAGACCAACCACGGCCCCACCCAAGGTCTCAACCGCGGTCTCGCCGCGGCCCTCGAAACCGGCGCCGACTACGTCCTGTCCCTCAACAACGACATCGAGGTGGACCCCGGTATGCTCACCGAGATGGTGCGGGTGGCGGAGTCCGACCCCGCCATCGCCGCCGTCGGCCCCAAAGCGTACTACTTCGAAGACCGGGATCGTCTTTGGTCCGCCGGGGGCATTTTGCGGTTCAAGGAGTCGGTGACCCGGGAACGGGGCATGGGCCGGGTGGACCGAGGCCAGTACGACCGCGACCAGGAGATGGGCTACGTCAACGGCTGCGCCATCCTCATGCGACGCTCGGTGCTCGAGGAGGTCGGCCCCTTCGACCCCCTCTTCAACCTAGCGGTGGAAGACGCCGACTGGTGCATGCGTGCCCGCCGGCGGGGCTACCGCTGCGTCTACGCCCACCGCGCGGTGCTGTGGCACATGGTGTCCCGCACCGCCGGGTCGTACCAGGCCCGTCGGACCTTCTACACCGGCCGAGCCAACGCCCTCTTCACGCGGCGCTACGGCGGGCTCTGGCAGTGGGCGACGTTCCTCGGCTTCACCGCCGTCGCCCTTCCTCTCGCGTACCTCCGGGAACTTCGGAAAGGCAACCAGGAGGCCGCCGTCGCCAAGCTCCGCGGCGTCCTCACCGGCCTGCGGGAGCCGATGACCGAGCCCCCGATTTTCCCTTGACCGACCCTCCCCTCGCCGTGCCGAATTCGGCCCCACGGTCAGCGCCCGAGGCGATCGAGAACGCTCTGGGCGGCGTCCTCACCGCTGCGGAAGGACTCGTCGGTCCAGTGGTAGCCCCAGCGGCCGTAGCGGCCGGCGGTGGCGATGCCGACGTCGTCGAGGTAGCTGAAGATCCGTTCGAGGGCGGCGGGGCGATCGTGGTCGAAGATGATGTTGGCCCACGGGATGTGGCTGGCGTGGCGTAGGAGAATGCGGTCATCCTCCCGAAGCACACCCGCCCGGCGTAGATCCCGGATTACCGGTTCGATGTGGTCGTCGGCGGTGGCGAGCCCGTCGACGCTGCCGAGGGGCCGGTACTTCTCGGAGTAGTAGACCTCCGCCTGGACCGTCGACGTGCCTTCGGGGGCGTTGTGGGGGGACAGCAGGTGGGGATAGCTGACCCGGGTGAAGACCAGGTCTTCGTCGTAGAAGTAGGTCCAGTGGTGATCGGAGACATCGTCCCGATCGATCGCCAGGTCCACCAGGATGCAGGTGGTGCAGGCCAGCTTCGACGCCGCTTTCCGCACGTCCTGCGGCGCGCCGACGATCCGCGGGACCAGCTCCGGCAGGGGCAGGGACGACACCAGCTGATGGTAGGGCACTTCGGCCCCGTCGGCGAAGGTGAGGCGACGGGTCTTGGGGTCAACGGTCACCATCTCCCGGCCGAGCCGGGGACGGGCCGCCGCCACCAGCTTCCGGAGGAAGGCTTCGAAGCCGCCGCGGGTCGGGTAGCGGAAGTGGCTCACGTAGTGGACGTCGGCGGTGGTCGGGTCCAGCGCCCCCCGCAGCACCTCCGCGAGGGCGGGGCGGTAGAGCCGGGGGCCGAGCCAGTCGGTGGTCATGGCCTCGGCGGGGGCGGTGTGGTACTTCCGGCCGTAGACCGCCGGAAACGTCTCTGCGAAGGTGCGCCCGTAGGCCCTCTCCAGCCACTCGGCGTAGTTCCGGGGTTCGGGGCCGTCGTCTCGACTGGCCGCGGCCGCGAAGTCGTCGATCACCGCCACCACGAGGTCCGTGGGCAGGCCGTGGAGGTTGCAGATGGCGGGGTGCTTGAGGCGGTGCCCGCGCCACAGGTTGTCGACCCGGGTATGCGGGGTCTCGTAGGCGCCGTCGACGCCGTCCGCCAGCAGGTCCTGGATTCGGGTGTCCTGGGTAAAGGAGATGTGGGGTCCGTCGTCGAAGACGAAGTACCGCCCCGAGCCGCGGCGCACGAACGACGCGGCGTGACCTCCGGAGTACGTCTTCTTGTCGTACACCTCCGGCACCAGCCCTTCGGCCTGAAGGCGGTGGACGGCGCCGAGACCCGCCATGCCCGCTCCGAGGACGACGACGCGGTCGCTCATGACGGTTCCTTTCCGTTGGCCTCGCCGAGCTGCGTCCTCCACCAGGCGACGGTCTCATCGAGGCCCTCGTCGAGGGTCCGGGTGGGTCCCCAGCCGAGCTCCCGCCGGGCGCGGGTGACGTCCGCCACCACGGTGGGGGCCGGGTGGTCAACCTCCGGCAGGCCGCCGAGCTCCACCAGGTCGGGGCGGCCGGCCCGGGCCGCCGCCGCCGTCACCAGCTCACCCAGGGAGGGCGCCTCTCCGGACGCCAGGTTCACGGGCCCCTGGACGTCGCTCAGCAGGAGTCGCACCAGCCCCTCGGCGGCGTCGCCGACGTAGAGGTAATCCCGCCTCAGTCGATCGTAGTTGCAGCGGGCGGGCTCGCCCCGCAGCGCCGACACGATGGCAGACGACACCAGGCGCCGCTCTTCCTCCCCCGGACCGTAGAGGAAAAAGAGCCGGCCCCAGGCGCCAGATAGGTCCGTCTGCCCACGGAAACGCTCGAAGAGCTCGAAGAATGCGCGCTTGCAAAGGCCATAGGTGAGGGTCGGCCGCAGCGGCGTGTCCCCTTCGACGCAGGTCACGCCCCCCCAGTCGTACTCGGCGCCGGTGCCCACCCCCACGAACCGCCGACCGCCGACCTCGGCGAAGGCCCTCAGCATCTCCAGACCCGGACCGATCCAGCGGTAGTTTTCCGGGGAATCGCGGAAGCCATCGGCCCCCGTGGCCCAAGCCAGGTGGAGCAGGTGGGTGGGCCGGACCCCACGGACCACCGACGCCGCGGCCACGGGGTCCCGCAGGTCCGCTCGCCACCAGCGGACGCCGGGCCGAGTCTCGTTCCGCTGGCGTTCCTCGGCGTCCCCCCGGCCCACGGCGTGGACGTCGAATCCGCGGGCCGACAGAAGATCGCAGCAGGGGCCGCCAAGGAAGCCGCCGGCGCCGGTGATCAAGATACGGGTGGCCGAGTCGATGCCAAAGTCGAAGGCGGAACCGTCCGAAGTCATGGGGCGCAGGATATCCCGAAGCCCCCGGTCTGACCATGGCTCGCGGAGCTGCCTCCATCACTGCGGCGGGACCGGACTTCCCTCCCCCTCCAGCCACCGCGCCGCCGCTTCCGCCGCCACCCCATGCCCGGCGGCGGTCCAGTGCCCGTCCACCGGGAAGTAGAGACGCTCGGCGCCGTCGGCGGCGTCCGTCAGGGCCGATGTCAGGTCGAGGAACGGCAGTCCGACCTCCGCCAGCAGGTCGCAGGTGAGCTCCGTGGACCTTCGATGGAGCCAGCGCTGGGGGGGTCCGCCGTAGACGCTCTGATCCTTCGGCAGCACCACCACCGCAGGACGCGCACCCATCCCCTCGGCGACGGCCTGGAAACGCCGGAGGATCGCCGCCGTCGTCCCCCAGGCGTCCCCGCCGCCGAGGTGTTCGAGGGCGATTCCGCCGCGGCGGGTCAGCAGCCACCGTAGCCTCCAACCCCGGGGCCGTTCCGGCGCCAACCGGAGGCGCGGCAGGGGCAGGTTGACGATGTCGAGCCCCCCGGGGCCGTCCACGAGGCGGGGTTTAGCGTAGCCCACTTGCTGGCTGCGGGCGTTGCGGAAGACATTGCCGACGAAGAGTCCGAGCAGGACGACGTCCCCCCCGAGCTCTGGGCCACGCTCCTCCAGCCGCATCAGCTGCTGGTCGGTGCCGTAGCCGGTGACCGCCAAATTGATCACCTCCACCGGCCGGCCGGCGGACCGCAGGGCCGCTTCGAGCCTCGCCGGCCATCCCTGCTCCACCTCCACCCCGTGGCCGAAGGTGAACGAATCCCCCAGTACCAGCCACTGCTCCGCCGTGTCGTCCGACGGCGCGGAATGGGAGCGCAGGCCCCTGCCGTCGATGCGGATCTCGACATCGAACTCCGGGGTCGTCAGCCGATCAACGGCTCCGGGAACCAGGTCCCAGCCGAGGATCGGGTGGTACTCGAAGAAGGTGAAACGGGCCCCGTCCGATAAGCGGAAGCTCGAAGGCTCCCCGACCCCCGCCAACCGCAGGGCCAGATCGACGCACCCCAGCCCGAGGGCGAGGGAGGTGAGCACGAGGGCGGTCCGTGCAATCCATTCACGGCGGTGGGGGCGGTTCAAGATCGGAGTCTCTTCGGGAGCGGTGGGCCGGACGGCCTCGGGGGGAAGTCTAGCCCACCGCACCCTTCGGCGCAGGGCCGCGCCGGAACCGATGGCGACGCCTACGGCTTCCCCGCAGCGACTGGGCCATAGAGGAACGCAGGAACCACGAACATCGACGACAGGGTCCCCGCCACGATGCCGACCACGATCGCCCAAGCGAATCCCTTGAGCGGCGTGAGGTCCACCGCCAAGATCGCCACGGCCGGTAGCAGGGTCGACAGACTGGTGAGGGTGGCGCGGCTCAGGATCCGATCCACGGCATCGCGGACCTCCGACTCCCCGACCTCAGTACCGCCGGCGGGCTTCGGTAGATGACAGGCGAGGACCATGCTGTCATTCACCGAATAACCGATGATCGACAGGAGCGCCGCCACCACCGACAAACCGACGGGCTGTCCCAGCCAGGCCAAGATTGCCAGGACCACGACGACGTCGACCGCCACCGCGACCACCGTGCCGACGAACAGGCGGCCGCCCGCAGCATCCGCTCCGGCAGGGGCACCAAGCAGCCGGTCGATCGGCCGCTGCAGCTTCGCCAGGTAGACGCCTAGGAGGAAAAAGGAGACGCAGAGAACCGAGAGGCTCGAGAGCAGTCTCTCGGCCGAAAGCCGCGCGTCGACCGCATGGAGTCCGTGGACCGCGACGCTCCGATCCCGGATCCAGGACGCCAGTCGCTCCGGGTCTCCGGCGACGCCCAGCTCCCCCTCCATGGTGATCAGGAACCCCGGTTCGTCGGCGGTCTCCGGCGAATCCCAGGCCTGGTGGCGGACGCGAAGCCCTGGGAACGCGTCCCCCAGATCCGCCACCAGCTCGACGATCTGGTCTGGGTCTGGAAGAACCACCTGGAGTTGCATGCCGGGCTGAAAGTCGGGACCCAGGCTGAGGATGTCTCCCCCGTTCAGATGAGCCAAGAGCGCCACCGAGCCGACGAGCATCGCCACCGCCGCGAAGTACAGACGACGGAAGCGCACCAGACCTGGCCGGGCGTGCCGCAGCCTCGAAAGGATGCCCCGCCGGTCGCCGTCGCCGGCTCCCTCCAGCCACCCGCGCCGCGCGAACCACCCCAGCATCCGTCGAGTCGCCCACAGGGTCGCCAACGACGCCAGCAGACCGACCACCACAAAGACCGCAAACGAGCGCAACCTCTCTACCGCCAACAAAAGGGAGATCACCACCAGGGTGGTGGCGTTGGCGTGCAGCAGAGTCCTCCCCTCACCACGGAATCCGTAGAGATCCCGCAGCCGACCCAGGGGACTCTTCATCGTGGAGGGCGCGGAACCGGCGAGGCCCCCATCCAGAGCTTCGAAGATGAGGATGAAGGCGTCCATACCCATGCCGACGGACAGCATCAAGCCGGCGATGGCCGCCAGATCCAGGGTCAAGCCGAAGGCACGGATCAGCCCCAGGATGAACAGCAGGAGTAGCCCGAGGGATCCCCAACCCACCAGCAGCAAGGCCGGGCGATGTGAGTAGGCCAGGCCCACCAACAGAGCGAGCAGGCCGGCACTCCATATCAAGGCCGCCCGGCCCTGCTCGAGCATCGCTTGGCCGAGGCTCGGTCCTACCAGGTCCAGGCCCTCGATGTGGAGAGGAACGGGCAGCGTGCCTGCCCGCAGGAGTCCCGCCACCTCGGCCGCTTCAGCGGCGTCGTATCCACCTCGGAGGGATCCGCGGCCGCGGATCTGCTCCTGGACCTCACCCGCCCATTCGACACGGTCGTCCAGCAGGATCACCAAGGTCTGTCCGACGCTCTCCAGGGTGATCTCAGCGAACCGCTCGTCGAACGGCGGCTCGAAGGCGAAGGTCACGACGGCGCCGTACCCCGGGTCGCCGGCGCGCCCAGGGGCACCCGCCCCCATCTCGACACGAATCGACCCGGGATCCAGCGCATCTCCGGATAGGAGCTCCTCACCGAGGTCGAGCCAGCGGCCTTCGTGGAAACGGAGCCACCCTTCGGCGTCGTCGGGCCGGGTGTCGTGGACCGCCAGGGCCCGCCGGAAGGTCAAGCGATGGGTTTGGCCGATGGACTCGAGGACGTCACGCCGATCGTGGGCCCCCGGCAAGCTCGCCACGAGTCGGCCGTCGTCCCGGAGGACGACTTCCGGCAAGGTGTCGAAACGGTGAAGCAGGCGCCCGACCAGGGTGTCCCGCGCCATTTCCAGAAGATCTGCCCGGCCCAGATCACGGTAGCGGTCGGGCACCTGCTCCAGGTTGGCCCGGTAGGTCACCAGGGCACCGCCGGCCAGGTCGAGGCCCAGGTCGAAAGGCGGATCCCCTTGGGCCAGGGGCCAGATCAAGGTGAAAAGGAGGAGAACGCAGGCGGCGAGGTAGCCGTTGCGAATCCAGGTTCTCGGGGAGGTCGTCTTGTCAAAGGTCGTCGCTGAGGTTCGGGGCATTGGTCTTGCTCCTCGGCCGTTCGGACGCACCCCGACCGGGCGTGCTCGTCACGCCGCAACCGAGGCCGTCGGTGAGCTGAACGACGAACCAGCCCCGGCCGACGGACCCACGGGATCCGTCGACGGAGGCTCGTCAGCCCGCCGGAGCTCCGAACCCGAACGCTTCGGGTAGGCGCGGGGGGACGCCCACCGCTCCCCTACGGGGACGACCGATGGACGCACGGAGGCCGGCGGACGCCGGTCTCAACAGAGGAAGACGCAGATCTCGAGATGACGGGCGGGGGACGACGACGCGCCGGACAACCGAGCCGCCCTCTCCCCGGCGGGCCTGGGATCCCCCATCCACCGGCCCCAGACCAGGGCTTGGGCCTCCGCCAAGAGCGACCCTCGATAGTCGGAAAGGTCCAGCGCCCCTAAATGGCCTTGGAGCTCGGCGGAGGTGAACGCCGATACCCGGGCGTCGGTCAGGCCCAGGGACCCGTGCAGCGCCGCGTCGTCGCCACCGCCGGGGGAAGCGACGAACAACAAGAGCACGAGCAGGGCGATCGTCTTCATTTCCCCCGCCAACCCGATGGCTGGACCGAGAATTCCGGAGAACCAAAACACCGCGGCATGACAGATGTCACCTGGAGATCCTGACGCGCGACCCTACCGGGTACCCCGGCACCCTGTCAGTTTCTGGGCACGGTAGGAACGAACCCACGCCAAGGAGCACGACATGCCAGCCCATCGACAGTCCAATCCCCCGGTCGCGCACCTCGCCGGCGTGCGCAAACACTACGGCGACGTCGAGGCGCTCGCGGGTCTTGACCTGGACCTCCGGCGGGGAGAGCTCTTAGCTCTCTTGGGGGCCAACGGCGCCGGCAAGACCACCGCCGTCTCCATCCTCCTCGGCCTCCTGAACCCCGGCGGCGGCACGGTGGAGGTCTTCGGCGGGGATCCGCGGCGACGGGCGATCCGGGCCCGCTGCGGCGCCATGCTGCAGATCTCGGGCATCGCCCCGACCCTCACCGCCCGTGAGCACCTGGACCTCTTCCGTTCCTACTATCCAAACCCTGCACCCCTCGGCGACCTGGTGGACGTCGCCGACCTGGGGGATCTCCTCGACCGCCGGGCCGACCGCATGTCCGGCGGCCAGCTCCAGCGCCTCCTCTTCGCCCTCGCCCTGGCGGGGGATCCGGAGCTGATCTTCCTCGACGAGCCCTCCGCCGGCCTCGACGTCGAGTCCCGCCGGCGTCTGTGGGCGGCGGTCCGTCGGCTCACCGCCTCGGGCCGGACGGTCCTGCTTACTACCCACCACCTCGAAGAGGCCGACGCCCTGGCGGATCGGGTCGTGGTCCTGCAAAAGGGCCGCGCCGTGGCGGAGGGCACCCCCGCCGAGCTGCGGTCCCGGGTCGCCGGGCGCCGGATCCGCTGCGTCACGTCCCTGGCCCCCTCGGCCCTCTCGGCCATCGAGGGCGTCGAATCCTGCGAAGACCGGGGGACGGCGATGGAGATCTTCACCGGCGACGCCGAAGGGGTTCTGCGGCGCCTCTTCGAGCTCGACCCCAACCTATCGGGCCTGGAGGTCGGCGGCGCCGGCCTGGAAAGGGCCTTCCTGACCCTGACCCGGGATCCCGCCGAGGATCCGGGGCCCAACTCCGAGGAGCGCGCGGCATGACCACCCAAACCCTGACCCCCGGCCCCTTCGCTCCCCACGTGAAGGAGGCGAGATACGACCTCCTCTCGACCCTGCGCCAGCCGGGATTCACCTTGCCCACCCTCCTGTTCCCGGCCACCTTCTACCTCTTCTTCGGCATCCTCTTCGGACAGGGCAACGGTCTTGCCCTCTACCTCTTGCCCACCTACGACGTGTTCGGCGTCATCGGAGCCGCCCTCTTCGGATTCGGCGCCAGCATCGCGGTGGCCCGGGAGTCGGGGGAGCTCCGGCTAAAGCGGGCCTCGCCGATGCCGGCCGCGGCGTTCTTCGGCGCCAAGGTCACCACGTCCCTGACCTTCTCGGTGGTGATCCTGCTGGAGCTGTTCGTTCTCGCCGCGACCCTTGGGGACGTCGTCCTCGGCGCGGGCCAATGGCTTCTCCTGGCCTCCGTCCTGCTGGCGGGTACCGTCCCCTTCGCCGCCGTCGGCCTGGCGGTGGGCAGTTACGCCAGCGGCAAAGGGGCGCCGGCGTTGCTCAACCTGATCTACCTGCCGTCGGCCTTCCTTTCGGGCCTGTGGATTCCGATCGAGGTCCTGCCGAGCCTGGTGGGGAGAATCGCCCTCTTCCTGCCGCCGTACCACCTGGGTCAGCTGGCCCTCCGGGTGGTCGGGAAGGGCGCCGGCCAGCCCGTCGCACTGCATGTCGGCGCGCTCCTCTTCACCACCCTGGTGGCGTTGCCCATCGCCGCCCGCGGCCTACGGCGGGACGATGCCTGAGCCGATCGACGGGCTGCTAGGCTCTACCCCCATGCTGGGACTCTCCGCCGTAGGCAGTCATTCGAGCACCGGGAGCGTCCGTTGAACGGCGAGGCCTCAAACTCCGTCGTACCCACGGGTTGGCGCCGGTGGCCGGTGGCGCTGCACCGTCGCCTCCTGCCGGACTACTCCTCCATCGGCTGGACACCCTATTTGTGGCTCGTCTACCTCAGCTTCTTCCTCTGGAGATGGCTGGCGGAGGGGCCTTCATCGACGGTCCTGGCCCTGGGGATGTTGACCCTGGGGGTCTTCCTCCGGCTGTACTTCGGCGGCTTCTGGCGCCACGGCCGCGGGTTGTTGTGGAACATCGCCGGACTCGTCGGCCTCGGCGTGCTGTGGACACCCCACAACTCCGGGGCGATGGTGTTCTTCGTCTATGCCGCCGGCTTCTGCGGTGCCGTCGGCCCTCCCCGGGTGGCCTGGCGAGCCCTGGGGGCCGTCGCCGCTGCCGTGGCGGCGGCGGGATGGGCCTTCGGTCAGCATCCCATCTGGCTCACCTTCGCCCTCGCCTTCACCTTCGTCATCGGCGCCGCGAACCTCTACTTCGCCGACGCCAACCGCAAGAACGACGCCCTTCGCCGTTCCCGGGAGGAGGCGGAGCAACTGGCGGCGCTGGCGGAACGGGAGCGCATCGCCCGGGATCTCCATGATCTCCTCGGCCACACCCTGTCCCTGATCACCCTCAAGGCGGAGCTGGCCCGCAAGCTGGTGGAGCGGGGGGACGGGAAGGCCCTCGGCGAGATCCGCGACGTCGAGACCATCTCCCGCGACGCCCTGCGCCAGGTGCGGGAGGCGGTGACCGGCTTTCGCCACTCAGGTCTGGCCGGGGAAATGACCCGAGCGCGGGTGGCCTGCGACGCCAAGGGGATCGAGCTCACCGTCCAGGGGGACGACCTGGATCTCGACCCCCGCCGCGAGGCGACCTTGGCCATGGTCCTGCGGGAGGCGGTGACCAACGTCGTGCGGCACTCCGGCGCCGGGCGCTGCGGGATCAGCTTCGAGCGACAGGGCGACGCGGTCACCCTGACGGTGGAGGACGACGGGCGCGGGACCCACCAGGGCCCTCTCCGGCACGGCCAAGGGCTCGCCGGAATGCGGCAGCGCCTTGCGGAGCTCGGGGGGAACCTGCAGATCTCGTCGACGTCTGGCTGGAGGGTGACGGCGTTCCTACCCGGCGACTCCGGTGCCCCCCAGGTCCTCACCCGGGATCCGGCGCCTCGCCGAATGGAGCCCGAATCCCCCCTCGGCGGACCTTTGCCGGAGGCGCCGACGTGATCCGGGTGCTCCTCGCCGAAGACCAGGCGATGGTCCTCGGCGCCCTGGCGGCGCTGCTCGACCTCGAGGACGATTTGGAGGTCGTCGGCCGGGCGGCGGACGGCGCGGAGGCCCTGGCCCTCGTGGATCGGCTGCGGCCCGACGTGGTGCTCACCGATATCGAGATGCCGGGGACGACGGGCCTCGACCTGGCGGCGGCCCTCGGCGGGGCCCCAGGGCCGCCCAAGCCGGCCGTCGTGATCCTGACTACGTTCGCGCGCCCGGGGTACCTTCGACGGGCGCTGGCGGCGGGGGTCCGCGGATACCTGCTCAAGGATGCTCCGTCGGAGCAGCTGGCGGCGGCGATCCGCGACGTGGCGGCGGGGGGCCGGGCCATCGACCCCCAATTGGCGGCGGAAGCCTGGGGCGGCTCGGATCCCCTGACCGACCGGGAACGGCAGGTGCTACGGCTGGCGGCGGAGGGGCTTTCCACCAACCGCATGGCGGATCGGCTTCATCTTTCGGAGGGCACCGTCCGCAACTACCTGTCCGAGGCCATCGGCAAGACCGGCGCCGAGAACCGCACCGAAGCCGCCCGCATCGCCCGACGCCAGGGCTGGCTTTGAAAGGGCCGTAGGACCGCCCATCCCCGGACGGTCAACGTTCCGCCCACCAGGCGTTCCGCTGCTCCGCCGTCCAATCCCCCGCCGGCTCGATCCAACCGATGCGTTCCACGAGCTCGGCGACGGAGGCCGGTCGCTCGGCGGGTCGCTTGGCGAGGCAGGCCAGCAGCAGAGCGTCCCAGGACGCGTCCAGGCTTGGACGATGCTCCGAAGGGGGCGACGGCGCGTCCCGGAGGTGGGCGGTCATCTGGACCATCGGAGAGCCCGGCGGAAAGACCGGGCGACCCGTGAGCAGCCCGTAGGCGACGCAGGCGAGGGAGTAGAGGTCGCTCCGGGGGGACGCGGAGGCGGCCCCTTCGAGGATCTCCGGGGCCAGGTAGCCCGGCGTTCCGAGGAGCGATCCCGGTCGGGTGAGTCCCTGGGCGGACGTGGCCCCGAGGACGGAGGGAAGGTCGACCTGGACGACGCCGAAGTCGAGGACCTTGATCCGGTCGAGCCGCCGATCGGCGCGGCAGAGCATGAGATTCGCGGGCTTGAGATCCCGGTGGATGAGGCCCTTGCCGTGGGCCTCGTCGAGGGAGTCGCAGATTTGAAGGAGTATGGAACGAACGCGGTCGACGGGCTGCGGCCCGTGGTCGCGGATCAGCACCCGCAGATCGATGCCGTCGAGGCACTCCATCGCCAGGAACGCCTGACCGTCTTCGAGGACGCCGTAGTCGAAGACGCGGACGGTATGGGGCGACTCCAGAGCGGCGGTGGTCCGGGCTTCCCGCAGGAAGCGCTCCAAGAGCTCCTCGTGGCGGCCCGGGTCCCGGTCGACGGGATCCGGACGCATGACTTTCACCGCCGCGGGGCGCGCCAGCAGGGGATGACGGGCCCGCCATACCTCCCCCATGCCCCCTTCCCCGAGCTTCTCTTCGAGCCGATAGCTGCCAAAACGCAAACCCGCGGCGACCTCGCTCCCGACCGTCGCCAGGACACGGTGGATCAGGAGACTGCCGACGATCGCCGCCAGCAGCGCCCCCGCCGCCTCCAGGTTCACCAGGTCCATCGTCGAAACGCCGTAGACCGCCGCCGCGGCGGCGAAACCGCCGAAGCTGCTCAGGGCGGCGACGAACACCACCGCCAGGAGGGCAACCGCGCGCACCGATAGAACCATCGGAACCAAACTGATCCAGACGATGTGGGGGCCAAAGCCGGTCACGACCCCGTAGCGGTGGATCTCGTGGGCGGCGTGGAAGTAGGCCAGCAGCCCGGCGGTGACGATCCCGTAGAGGATACCGACGGCGACCGCGGCGGTATCGCCGAGGCGGGGCGACCTCGAGGTCCACTCGAAAGTCCAGGTGGCCAGCACGATGGCCAGGATGCTTCCCAATTCACCGAGGAGCTTCGGTTCGAGACTCGGCAGGGAGTGGGCGTGGAAGACCACGATCAAGCCGAAGAACAGGAGGAGCGGTAGCCGCATGACCCGGGCGAAACGGAGAAGCCGGCGGCGGACACGATCGGGGGATCCAAAGAAGAGCGACGCCGGGGGCCGGGGCCCCGGATCGAGAACGGGTGGCGACGGGTTTGGCGGAGTTTCGGCGGATAGCTGAGGCGCCTCGAGGAGCCGCGCGGCGTCCCGCTCCCGCGAAAGGAGGCGGCGGACTTCGTCGCGATGGGCCGGGACCGGACATGCGGCGAGCACCGCCTCCACCTCGGCCCCGTCGACGGCCAGCACCTCGAAGAGCAGCCGCTCCACGGGGCTCTGTTCGACGTCCGCCCGCGGCGGAACTTCGACCCGGGTCTCGGCCCCCGTATCGAAGGCGGGGTCACCCTGCGACATCAAGGTGTTCGAGTAGCCAAATGCGGGCGAAGCGCCAGTCCCGCGTCGCGGTGGGGCGGGAGATGCCCAGGATCTCGGCGCTCTCGGATTCGGAGAAGCCGCCGAAGAACCTCAGCTCGACGAGTTGGGCCGCCCTGGGGTAGCGCACACCCAGGGCCTTGAGCGCTTCATCGACGCCGAGAACGCGGTGGGCTTCCAGCGGACCGTGGAGAACCTCGTCGAGGGGTACCTTCTGCTGCGCCCCGACCCGCCGCTGGGCCAGCTGCCGACGGGCGTGGTCGATGAGAATGCGGCGCATAGCGCGGGCCGCCACGGAGAAGAAGTGACCCCGATCCCGGGTGTCGAGATTCGAGGTCCGGGCCAGCCGCAGGTAAGCCTCGTGGACCAGATCCGTCGGCAGCAGGGTGTGGTCGGGCCGTTCGGAGACCAGGGCCTTCGACGCCATCCGCCGCAGGTCGTCGTACACCAGCGGCAACAGTTGATCGAAGGCGGCGGAATCGCCGTCCCTCCAGTGGCCGAGGAGAACGGTGATCTCAGAAGCGTCGAAGGCGACCGCGCCGCCGCTGGGATCGCGGTCCGTGTCCGAATCCATAGGGTTTGCCCGGGATAGTCGAGGGGACCTGTGCAGCAAGGGCGAAAATTACCATGGGTACCCGTCTCGGTTTAGACCGGCCGCGTTCGTCCCGCCTGCCCCGCCTGCCCCTAGGGGGTTTCCTGCTCGGGATCCCCCATGACAAAAACTGAAAACGCCTCCGCGGCGAACACCAATCCGGGTATCATCGCAACCCGAAGTCCCACGGCACCGTACCCTTCCCGGTCGCCGCGCAGCCTCCGAGATGAGACGCCTCCTCCATCGATCCGATCCGACGCGGACGCCCCTAGCTCCTTCGAGCGACGGCGCGCCGTCGGGGAGTGGGACGTCTTCGCCGCGCTGGGCTCTCTGGCTCGGCTTGACGGCGGCCCTCGCGGCCCTCGGTCTCCTGGCGGTGCCGTCCATGCTCGGCGGCCACGTCCACTTGCTGACGGGGGACTTCCACCACCACCATCACGCTTTCGCCGGTCCCCACCAGCACGACGATCTCCCCGGCGGATCGACGCCGAACGCCCCCGGCGAGGGGGACTCGGATCCCTCCTCTGGATGCGGCGACTCCGTTCTTGCGTCGTCGCCGACCCTGAGCCCGCCGGAGACCGGCGCGCTCACTCCGGCTGCGGCGGAACGGTACTTCGGAGCCGTCGCCGGCCCCACGAAGCCGGTGGTGGGTTGGATCCTCGTCGGATCCCGCTCCGCCCGCGCTCCCCCAGCTTGAGCTTCCTCGACCCGTGATCGGTCCCCCTAGAGATCGGTCCCCCAGCCGCGGCTTTACCGGAGCCAGCGGCCGCTCCGTGCAGGGCTTTTGCCCGGCACCGCAGGACGTTCGCCGTCCTCCCCAAAATCATGTCGACGAGGAAGTTACGATGCACCGCACGATCTGCCGCCGGTCCGCCGGCGTTCCCGCGCTCAACAACCCCTTCGCCAGCCCGCTGACGGGGATCCTGGCCGCAACCCTCCTACTGGCGACGCCCCTGGCGGCCCACGACCCGCAGCCCCCTGAGGATGAGACCCTCAGGGTCTACGACGAGGTCGAAGTCAAGGCCCGGGGGGACAACCTGGTGGGTCTGGCCTCCTCTGCCACCGAAGGGGCCACCGGCTACGAGGACCTGGCCCGACGGCCTCTGGCCCGCCCCGGCAGCCTGGTGGAAACGGCACCTGGGGTCATCGCCACCCAGCACTCCGGCGGCGGCAAGGCCAACCAATACTTCCTGCGGGGATTCAACCTGGACCACGGCACCGACTTCAGCGTCTGGGTGGCGGGGGTCCCCGTCAACATGCCGAGCCACGGCCACGGCCAGGGCTACGCCGACCTCAATTTCCTGATCCCCGAAATGGTCGACAGCGTCCGCTACCGGAAGGGCCCGTACTACGCGGAGTCGGGGGATTTCTCCGCCGCCGGCGGTATCGACATGGAACTGCTCCGTAGCCTGCCGAGCCGCCACGTGGTGGCCACCGGCGGCGGCGACTCCTTCGGTCGCCTGCTGTGGGCGGAGAGCTTCAGCCGCGCCGAGGATGAGGATCTCCTGGTGGCTGTGGACCTGTTCCACCGCGACGGCCCCTGGACCCGGGACGAGGAGAACGAAGGCGCCAAGGCACTCGTGCGCTACAGCAAGGGCGACACCTATCGGGGCTTCACCGTCACCGCCATGGGTTACGACGCCGACTGGCTGTCCACCGACCAGGTGCCGAGACGGGCGGTGGAGTCGGGCCAGATCGACCGGTTCGACCTCGTCGACCCCGGCCCCCGCGGCGCCACCGAACGCTACAGCCTGTCCGCCGAGTACTACCACGGCCACTCCGACTCCCTGACTCGCGTGCGGGGTTACCTGCTCCACTACGACTTCGACCTGATCTCGAACTTCACCTACTTCCTGGAGGACGAGGACAACGGCGACCAATTCGAGCAGAAGGACCGCCGCCTCGTCGCCGGTCTGGACCTCCGCCACTCCTGGCTGGGCCAGTGGGGGGATCGGATCCTGGAGAGCTCCGCCGGCTTCCAGCTGCGGACCGACGACATCGAGAACGGTCTCTTCCGCACCAGCAACCTCGTGCGCCTCGGGGCGGTGCGGCAGGACGACGTCGACCAGTTCGGCGGCGGTCCTTGGATCGAGACCCAGATCGCCTGGAGCGATACGGTCCGGACCCGGCTCGGGCTACGGGCGGACTACTACCGGGCCGACGTCTCCAGCGACCTCGCTATCAACTCCGGCACCGAGGAGGACTGGCTGCTGAGCCCGAAGCTGAGCGTGATCCTCGGCCCGTGGTCGGACACGGAGGTCTACGTCAACGCTGGCTACGGCTTCCACTCCAACGACGCCCGCGGCGCCGTGATCCGGGTCGACCCGGTCACCGGCGACCCCGTGGACCCCGTCCAGGGCCTGGTGCGGGCCAAGGGCGCCGACATCGGCGTGCGGACCACTTCGGTGCCCGGACTCCAGAGCACGTTCACCGTCTTCGCCCTGGAGCTGGACTCGGAGCTGGTCTTCGTCGGCGACGGCGGCGCCACCGAGGCCAGCCGCCCGAGCCGTCGGCTTGGAATCGAGTGGACCAACTTCTACCGAATTCGGGACTGGCTGACCCTGGACGTCGACCTCACCTGGACCGACGCCGAGTTCACCGACGACGACCCCTCCGGCGATCGGATCCCGGGCGCCATCGAGGAGACCCTGGCGGCCGGCGTCTCGGTGGACCCGGGGGGCAAGTTTTTCGGCAGCCTCCGCTGGCGCTACTTCGGCGCCGCGCCGCTCATCGAGGACGACTCGGTCCGCTCGACAACCTCGTCCCTGGTGGACGGCCGCCTCGGCTACCGCCTCGGGGACGACATCGAGCTGCACCTGGACGTCTTCAATCTCTTCGATCGGGAGGCGTCGGACATCGAGTACTTCTACGCCTCCCGGCTCCCGGGGGAGCCCTCCGGCGGCATCGAGGACATCCACTTCCACCCCGTGGAAAGCCGCACCGCCAGGCTGAGCGTCTCCTGGCGGCCCTGAGCCGCCGGTCCGCCTAGCTCTGAGCTGGCGGACCACCCATCCGGCCCTGAGCCTGCACGGCCCGGGGCCGACGTTCTGCCCGGATCCGCCGCATTTCTTTTGCCCGGTTCCGCCGCAGAAGACCGAGGGGACCCCGTCGACTCGGGCGGCGGGGGCGCCCCCGCTTGCCCGCGTCGCGCCGTCCCCCTTCACCAGGTTAATCCTAAGCCTCTAATAACAAGCCACTTACGATCTCCCCCCAAACACGGTCCGCAGATCTTGGCCGACGCCGGGGGCGATCCCCGGGGCTGGCACCCCCCTTGCGATAGGGGATCTCCGTATGGACACCTTGACCCGAGACCCGGCCCACGAAGAGGCGCCCCGGCGTCCCGACCCGGTCTCAACAACGCACCTGAAGGAGACAACCCCATGAACGACCCCCAGACCACCACTCTCCCCAGCTGTCGCGCCCTCCGTGTCGGTGGATTTCTGCTCATGGCCCTGATGCTCGCCTTCGCGGCCCCCTCGCTCTTCGCTTCGGACGGGGCTCAGGGCCCCATCCAGGGGGACGTCGGCTTTGCCATCGAGGACCCGGTGACGACTCCGGGGGCGCCCTCCCTCGACGGCGAAGCCCTGCCGGGGGTGGTGCCGGCGACCATCATCTGCCGCGAACGGTGCTCCTGCGTCCGCCAAGAGACCCCGCCGACCACCCGCGTCGGCGCTACCTGCCTCCGGGCCCGGCAGAACGCCGCCGCCGCCGCCCGCCAGCTCGCCGTTTGCCCGTCGAACAGCAACGGCAAGTGCCGCAACACCACCCACTCCGTGGCCCCCTGCCAGACCCTGTCCACCGGCGGCTTCTCGGCCACCGCGGTCGCCACCTACTGGTGCGAGTTCTGCGTGACCGAGTGCGACGACATCTGCCAGGACGTCCAGAACCCCGACGTTTGAATCTCAGGACGCGGGTCCTGCCGGGCGGCGCGGGCCGCCCGGCCTTTTCACGTCAACGGTACGTCCGGTAGTCGATACCCAGCCTTTCGAGCCGTCGCGCGAGACCGCTCCGGGAGATCCCCAGCAGCTCCGCGGCTCGGTTCTGACGACCCCGGGTCCGCCCCAGGGCGCGGCGAATCAGGCTGCCTTCGAGGGCGTTCAGCTGCTTTTCCAGGGCCAGGGCTCCGGAGCCGTCCCCGTTTGGGCTCCGGGGTTGGGCGGAGGATGCCGGGTCCGTCGACGGTGCGAAGGGCCCCATCCGGTGGGCGTCGATGACGCCCCCATCGGCCGTGTGTAGCACCGCGCGGTGGACCGCGAGCTCCAGTTCCCGAACATTGCCGGGCCAGTCATGGGAAAGCAGGGTCGACATCGCCTTGACGGTGACCCCCCGGATGCCGAGCCCCGCGTCGCCGGACGCACGGCGGACGAAGTGCTCCACCAATGCGGGGATGTCGGAACGCCTCGAGCGCAGGGGGGGAACCTCGAGGACCGAGCCCGCCAGCCGGTAGTACAGGTCCCGCCGGAAGTCACCTAGGGCCATGCGACGTTCGAGGTTCACATTGGTGGCCGCCACCACCCGCACGTCGACGGTCTCCGCCGCCAGACCCAGGGGCTGGATCTCGTTCTCCTGCAGAACCCTCAGCAGCTTGGCCTGGAGCGGCAGCGGCATCTCCCCGATCTCATCCAAAAAAAGGGTGCCCCCATCGGCGGCACGCACCTTCCCGGGACGCGGGTCGACCCCGGTGGCCACCCCCCGGCCGATACCGAAAAGCTCCGCTTCGAAGAGCTCGATGGGGACGGCGGCGCAGTTGAGGGTGACCAGCGGGCCGGCTCGACGGGGGCCCGAATCGTGGAGGATCCTCACCAGGCCCTCCTTGCCTACCCCCGTCTCCCCCACCACCAACACTGGAAGGCTGCTCGCCGCCACCGCCGCCATGCGCCGATAGAGGGCCGCCATGGCGTTGGACCTGCCGCGGACGTGCCCCGGCGGCAGGGTCAGCGTCGATGCTTCGGCTGCCCCGGGAGCGCAGGAGACCGTCTCCCGGGACACCGTCGGCCGCTGGGGCCGTGGTGGAGGCCCCTGGATCTCAAAGGAGATCGCCAGCGCCAAGTCTTCGTCGTCCACGGCTTCGAGAAGCAGCTCCACGGGTCCAAACGCCACCACCGCCCCGGGGGTGAGTCCGGCGCGCTCCACCCGCCGGCCGTCGACGAAGGTCCCGTTCTTGCTGCCCCGATCCAGGACCACCGGGCCGCCGGGGGTCATCCGCAACAGCCCATGCTCCCTGGAAACGCCGAGGCCAGGCAGCCACAGGTCACTCCGGGCCGAGCTGCCGACCCGATACTCCCGGCCGGGGGTAAGCTCGAAGACGTGCTCTTTGCCGCCGAGGTGGCCGCGGAGTCGCCACGTCAGGGCCGGGGCGGGGGCCGCAGGAGCTGTCATCCACCACCCCCGGCCAGGCCCGCGCCGGCCTGGATCGCGATCCCCGGGCAACCGACCCTGCCCGCATCCGCCGCGAGTCGGCGTAGCTCCGCCGCCGCGAGATCCGGACGGGAACCGGCGAAAAGGGCCCGTACCCGATGACCCCGGGCCTTGAGACTGTCCAAGACCGCCTGCCTGGCCTCCGCCTCCTCCACCACCCCGTCGATCCCTCGCAGAGCTCCGTCGAGGCGACCGGCGGCGGCGTCCACACGCCCCCACAACAACCTCCCCAACTGGCGGATCCCCGGCTCGGGGTGGGCCTCCATCTCGGCGCGGTGGGGCCGCAGGACCCCGACCGCTTCCTCGGTCCGATCCTGATCCAGCAGGGCCCAGGCGAGCCGAAGCCGGTGCCAGAGTAGCGCCCACCGCGCCTCCGGCTCGATCTGCGACGCGATGGCCCGCAGCTCCGCTTCGGCCCGCTCCGGCGATATCGGCAGCAGGCGCTGGGACCTCGCGATGACGTGGTAGATGTCTTTGGACCGTTCCCCCCGATTCGACAGGTCGTCGAACCGCTCGAGGGCACGGTCGAAGTTGCCCCGGCACGCGTCGACCTCCGCCAGGCGGGACTCGGCCCACTCGGCGAGCCCGGCGTGGGGGATCTCGTGGCCGATGGCGATGGCCTCCCGCAGGTGACGCTCCCCGTCGTCGACCTGCCCGAGACTGATGGCGGCCCAGGCGTGCTGCACCAGCAGCATGCCCCGGTCGTAGCGGGTTCCAAGGTCGGCCGACAGTTGGAGGGCCTCTCCGTAGCGGTCCCTCGCGGCTTCGAGCTGTTGAAGGTCCATGTGGGAATTCCCCAGGTTGGCCAGCGCCCGCGAGCGAAGGAAGAGGTTGCCGCTTCGTTTCGCCGCCGCCACCGCCTGCTCGAAGCCCCGGGCCGCCCCGAGGGTGTCCTCCTCCGCCCACCGGAGCACCGCCAGGTTGTTGACCGCCTCGGCCTCGGTTTGTAAGTCGCCGATTTCCCGCGCCAGGGAGAGCCCCCGGTCGAGCACCCCCTGCGCTTCCGCCGGCTCGTCTTCCCGTACCAGCTGCCGCCCCCAGCGGGCGAGGGCCAGGGCCTCGCCGGATCGATCCCCGGCCTGGCGGAAGATCGACACCGCCAGGGGGTAGTCGAGTCCCGTGTTGGAGGGGGACGCCATGGGGACCACGGGCTGCAGTGCCAGGTCCGCGAGGGCGAGATTTCGACGATCCCTGACGCTCTCGAAGATCCACCTCGCCTCGGCGACGGCGGTGCTGGCCTCGATCCGTTCGCCCAAGCGGTCCAAGGCCTCCCCCTCCAGGAGCCGCGCCTGGGCCAGCATCGGTTCCGAGCCCATGGCCCGGGCCGACCGCGCCGCCCGCTCCGCGGACTCCAGCTGACGCCGCAGATCCCCCCGACCCCGGGCGGCGATGGCCGCCACGAGATCGACCCGGGCCGGCACCGGCAGCGGATCGAAGTCAGCCCGCACCTGGTGGGCGACCTCGAGACCCGCGACGGGATCGCCGGTCGCGGTCAGCATGCGGGCCAGTCGAAGGCCGTATTCGTGGATGTCCGGACGGGCGTCCCAAAGATCTGCGTAGGCCCCCCGGGCCCCTTCGAAGTCCCGCGCCGTTTCAGCCGCCAGGGCCCCCAGGAACCTCCTGGCCTCGTCGTCCAGCGCCGACCCTGGACCTGTTCCCGCCGCCAGGGCCGCCGCCCCAGCCCCTTCGGCCCGCCGATCGTTCCCCCGCCGGAGCCAGCACCGCGCCAGACCGGCCTGGGCCGCGGCGGCCGACGGCGCGAGGGCAGCGGCCTGCTCGAAGGCTTCGCAGGCGGCGGGGAGATCGTAGGCGCCGAGACGCCAAAGGCCCCGGACCACCAAGGACGCCGCCCGCGGATCCTCCGGTCGACCGAGGTCAGGCCCCCGGAGGATCAGGGGTTCGGGGATCGGCGCCGGGGTACCACCCCGGCCGGACTCCGGGTCTTCCAACGTGATCTGGATGTCGGAGACCGCCACCCACCCCAGCACCGTCACCGCTGCACCCGCCGCCAAGGGACGCCATCGACTCCGCCGAAGCCCCCGCCCCAGGATCCGGACCACCTCGCCGGCCCGCCCACGGCGGTCTTCGGGACGGATGCTCAGGCAGCGGCGAAGCACCGAACGCCAAGCCGGTGGGATTCTCCGCCAAGGGTCCCGCCCGGTCCCTTCCTGCGACTGCAGGACCGAGCCCCTTGGGGCCCCAGGATCCCGGCTCAGCCTCCCGGTATGGCGGCGGGGTGGCAACTCACCGGTGAGGACTTCGAAGATGACCACGGCGAAGGAGTAGAGGTCGGCGGTGGCCGCCGGGACGGCCCCCCGGGCCAGCTCCGGCGCCGCGTAGGCCGGGGTCCCACCGGGGCGGGGATCTTCGGTTGCGGAGTCGGCGCCGTGGGTACGGGCGAGGCCGAAGTCCGTGACCACCGCTCGGCCGACGTCCGCCTCCGCGTCTCCGCCGCCGTCCACCAACATCACGTTGGAGCTCTTGAGGTCCAGGTGCAGGACCCCGGAGTCGTGGGCCGTATCGAGGGCCCGGGCCAGATCCCCGAGGACCGGAAGTGCCTCCCGCGGTGACATCGGTCCCTTGCGCCGCAGCCGCTGCGCAAGGGTCTCGCCTTCGAGCAGCTCCATGGTCACCAGCAGATGGGGCTGGGCTTCCCGCCCCCAAGCATCGCCGGACCGCAGCTGGAACAGATCGAAGATTCTACAGACGTTGCGGTGGGTCACCTGCCGCGCCAGCTGGACCTCACGCTTGAAGCGGGCGATGGCCTGGGGAGAACGGCACCGTTCGGGACGGATGGCTTTGAGCGCGACGTCGACCCCGAGCTCGAGGTCCCTGGCCCGGTAGACCTGCCCCATGCCCCCTTGCCCCAGAAAGCCGAGAATCCGAAATCGACCGTCGAGAACTTCCCCGGTCAGAAAACTGGGCACCACTGAGACGGCGAGGGCCCATGTGGCGTCCGAAGCCCCACCGGTCCGGGTCCAGGTCCGGGTTTCGGCATCGGATCTTCCGGGGGCTTGGCTCGAGATTCTCGTCCCTCCTTCGACTCGGCCACCGTGTCGGTCGCAGCATGGCTCTCTATAGGGAGCTTACGCAGGGACATGGTTTTTCCTCGACGAATGGGACAAATCGTCTTGTCGCGGGTTTGGATGACCGATTCCCCACTCGGGGCGGCAGGGATCGAGGGATCCAATCCGCGGGGTGATGTAACACTTCAGGTAACCCATTCGTACCGAGCACCGACGACCGACGCGCCAAAGAGGCCGATCGTTTTCCAGGCCCCGATGCCCCCTGCGGGGGGTCGCCCGGGCCCGACCTGCGGGTGCTCCATGATTTTCAACACGCCGATCTTCTTTCTCTTCTTCACCTCGTTCCTCGCCCTCTACGGCTTTGTTTTTCTTCGCCACAAGCCGCGGATCCTTCTCATCGTGGTGTCCAGCCTGGTTTTCTACGGAGCGTGGAACTATCGCTTCATCCCCCTGCTGGTGGGCAGCGCGGTGGCGGACTACTTCATCGCCCAGGCCATCGGCCGCGCCGCGGACCCGGGCCGCCGAAAGCTCTGGGTCACCCTGTCCCTGGCCATCAACCTGGGGATCCTGGGACTCTTCAAGTACGCCGATTTCGTGCTCCTCTCGGTGGCGGACTTCCTCTCGGTCTTCGGCGTCGTCACCGACCTGCCGACCCTGTCCTGGGTCCTGCCGGTGGGTATTTCCTTCTACACGTTCCAAAGCCTGAGCTACACGATCGACGTCTACCGCGGGGATCTCGAACCGCGGAAAGGCCTGGTGGAGTTCACCGCGGCGCTATCGTTCTTCCCCCAACTGGTGGCGGGGCCGATCCTCAGGGCCCGGCAGATCCTGCCCCAGATGCACGCCCTGCCGACCCCCACCTGGGCCGGGGCCAAGCACGGCTTCCTGCTGATCACCGCCGGCATCCTGAAGAAAACCGTCGCCGACCTGCTGGCGGGTCCGGCGGCGCGGGCCTTCAACGCCGCCGAACCGGTGAGCCTGCTGGAGGCATGGACCGGGGTCCTCGCCTTCGCCGCCCAGATCTACGGCGACTTCGCCGGCTACACCGACATGGCCATCGGCCTCGCCCTGGTGCTGGGGTTCCAGATTCCCCTCAACTTCCGGCTCCCCTATTTCGCCGTGTCGCCGGTGGATTTCTGGCGACGCTGGCACATCTCCCTGTCCACCTGGCTCCGGGATTACCTCTACATCTCCCTCGGCGGCAACCGGACCGGACACCGGACCCGCAACGTGATGATCACCATGCTCCTCGGCGGCCTGTGGCACGGCGCCGCTTGGACCTTCGTCGCCTGGGGGGCCTTCCACGGCGTGATCATCACCGCCACCCACGCCCTCGGCAAAGTCGAGGCCCTCGCGTTCTGGAACCGCGGTGGGTCGAAGCTCGCCGCCGTGCTCAAGTGGGCCCTGACCTTCTACCTCGTGCTCATCGGCTGGGTGCTGTTCCGAGCCACCGACCTCGGCTCGGCGTGGGGGCTGCTGCTCGACCTCCACGGCCTCGGCGGCGAGCTCCCCGCTCCTGGCGCGGTGGCCCCGGTGGTCTTCCTGCTGACGGTGGCGGCCCTCGTCCTCATGCACCTCCTAGACCTATTCGTGATCTCGAAGGCCGAGTGGCTCGAAGCCAAGCCCTGGCTATTCTGGATCGCCCTCGTCCTCGCCCAAACCCTCTGCCTCCTCGTCGGAGAACCCAGCGATGAGTTCATCTACTTCCAGTTCTAGGCCCGTCTTCCTCCGCATCTTCCTCGCCTGCGTCCTGGGGATGGGGGCGAGTATGGGCCTGGTGCGACTCTTCACGTTCGCCATGGACGCGAACGCCGAGACCATTCTCGGTCGGGTCCTGGAGGCCATGGACGCCCTACCCCAGATCGTCGCCGAGGAGGACGAGCTGGTCATGGTCTACGGCTCCTCGATGGTGGACGCGGGCTTCTCCGCCCGGCAGTTCGACCGCCAGCTCGCGCAGCGGGGGGTAGAGGTCAAGTCGTTCAACTTCGGCTTCGGCGGCCTCAACCCCTTCTTCCAGGACTACCTGGCCCGCCGCATTCGGGGGGCCTTCGAAGCGGAGGACCGACGCCTCGGCCTGACGATCATCGAGCTCAATCCCTTCCAGATCACGGAGGCGCGGTGGCGCGGCGCTCAGCCGGTGATCGACAGCTACCTCGCGGTCCTCGCCAGCCCGCGGGAGGTCTGGGAAATGACCCGGGAGGATCCGGCGCGGGGGATCCGCATCCTCAACATCCACTTCCTCCGCGACGACATCTCCGCCGAGGTGATCACATGGTTCTTCGGACGGGGCCTGCGTCCGCCGCGCCCCCGCAGCGACCTTCCAAGGGACGAAGCCAAGGAGGAACGCCTCCAGGAGGTCAAAGAGCTCCTCGACGGACGCTTCGAGGAGGACTATCCGGACTTCCCCGAGGGCACCCGCTGGTGGTACCCGTGGCAGGGGGCCGGCACCCTGCCGGAGGAGAGGTCGGAAGAGACGGTGGCGTTGATCACCGAGTCGCACGCGCTGCGGCGGCAGGCCCGTCGGATGGACAATGACAAGCTCAACCGCATCGCCTGCTGCGACATCGAGGGTCTGCACTTTGAAGACGAGCTGGTGGAGGCCTTCATCCGCACGGTGCAGAGCTTTCAGGAGATCTCGGATCAGGTGGAGATCGTGCTCCTGCCCCGCAACACCGACTGGATCCATTACTCCGAAGACGCCCGCGGGCGCCTGGACGCCATGATCCAGCGGGTCAGCGACGGGACCGGTCTCCCGGTCCGGGACTTCCAGGACCTCGACGTGATCACCCCGGAGATGTTCCGCGACACCACCCACCTATCCCGCTACGAGGGGGACATCGCCTTCACCGAGTTCTTGGTGGACACCTACGAAGAGACCCTGAGGGCCGAACCGCGGGGCCAGGGTTCCGCTGCGCAGTGATCTAGACCCGGCTAAGCGTAGGCGGGAGCGGCGGACCTCCTGCGGTTAAGATCGCTGATCCAAACTGGAGGGCGTCCATGGATGACTACGAGCTGCTGATCGACCTTCACAGGCATGGACACCGGCAAGGGCCGGGGGGCGACGCCGAAACGCTGCTGGCAATGTCCTTGGCGGGGATCGACCGGGACCAGCCTTTGAAAATGTCGGACATCGGCTGCGGGACCGGGGCGTCCACCGTGTTGCTGGCCCAACGGTCGCGGGCCCGGATCACGGCGGTCGACCTCCTGCCCGACTTTCTGGAGGTGCTGGACGAGAGGGCGCGGCGGGCCGACGTCGGCGATCGGATCTCGACCCTAGCGTGCTCCATGGACGCGCTGCCGTTTGCGGACGGCGAGCTGGATGTCCTCTGGTCGGAAGGCGCAATCTACAGCATGGGCTTCGAGAAGGCCGTGTCCAGCTGGCGACGTCACCTGAAGTCCGGCGGGCTCCTGGTCGCTTCGGAGATCACCTGGCTCACGGAATCCCGGCCACCGGAGCTGGAGAGCCATTGGAACCGCGAATACCCGGAGATCGATGTCGCTTCTGCCAAGCTCGGGGTCTTGGAGAAGCACGGCTATGCTCCGGTGGGCTACTTCGTGCTCCCCGAACACTGCTGGCTGGATCAGTACTACCGCCCGATGCAGGAACGGTTCGCGGACTTCCTGACCAGGAACGGCAACAGCGAAGCGGCACGGGAGATCGTGGAGGCGGAGCGGCGGGAGATCCGGCTCTACGAGTCCCACAGGGCCTACTACAGCTACGGAATGTACATCGCCCAAAAGCTGTAGACAGCGGATCAGAGGCGGTCGAAGGCCGCCTCGACATCGTCCAGGTTGGGCCACCTTCCGAGGCTGCCGAGATGGCGGGCCGCGGAACCCTGGGGGGCGAAGCGTACCGGGGTCGTATCGCCGAAGAGCCCCAGTGTTGGGGTGCCCACCGCGGCGGCCAGGTGCATGGGTCCGGTGTCGTTGGCCACCATCTTCTCGGCCCCCGCCAGCACGGCGGCGTAGACGTCCAGGGGCACGCCGGTGAGGGTCGTGGCTCTGGGAGCTAGCTCGCGGCACCACTCCTCTTCGCCGGGGCCGGGGCAGGTGACCACGACGATCCCGCGGCGGCGGAGCCGCTCCAGCAGCTCCGTGAAGTGGGGCCAGACCCGGAAACCGCGCCCCTTGGCCAGGGCCGCCACCGGACAGGCGACGACGTAGGAACCCGTGACTCCGGCGTCCGCCAGGCGCTCCCGCGCCTCCCCCCGCGCCCTCTCCTCCACCGGCAGGACCGGGAACGGCGCCGGCGCCGCCAGCTCCGGCAGCGGGGCCGCGGCCAGCAGCGCCGCGGCCCGGGCCGCGAGGATGAAGTACTCGTCCACCTTGGAACGCCCCTTGGGGAACGGCCAGGCTCTGGACAGGAGCCAGCCGCGACCGCTTTGGCCATAGCCGAGGGGCTGGAGACCGCCTCGGCGCATCTGAACGACGCTGCTGAAGGAAGACCTCAGGGTCAGGCCCCAGTCGGCGCCGGCGGAACCGTAGACGGCCCGCTCTTCAGCCTTGGAGCGCACCGTTTCGAGGGTGTAGGGCAGGGCCGCCAGCAGGCCGGAGGCGAAGGGCCGCCCCACCAGGAGACAGTCCAGCCCCGCCTCGTGGAGATGGTGCAGGGCGGGCAGGGCCATCATGAGATCCCCCACCGCGTTGGGCAGGCGGACCACCAGCCTGTCCCCAGGGCTTCCAGACCCCGCGGAAAGAGACGGTGCCTGGGTCGCCCCGCCGTCGCCCCGGCACCGGACCGCCGCCGTGGCGGACCGCAGCCCCAAACCGGACACGTCGATCTGGCCGTCCCCGGCACCGCCTGTGGCGGTGACGAAGCCCCGGCCCGTGCCGCGGGAGATCCAGATGTGCCCTCTTCCGTCATAGGTCCGAGGACGCAGGGGGCCCGCTGAACGGATCACGACGTCGCCGTTCCAGGAGGTCACCGTGTGGCCGTCCCCGTCGGTGACCCGGACGTCGACGGCCAGGGTGCCCGAACCGTCGACGGCGTCGGCCTCCGGCCGCAGCTCCAGGCCCACCGGCGGTCCGTGCCAGGGCAGCTCGGCGGTCCGCTCCTGCTCGCCGAACCTGCCCCGGGCGACGAGAGGCCCCGGGTAGGAGCCGGGGGCGAGGCGGATCTCCCGGTGACGACACCCCTCCGGAAGGCTCGCCACGATCTCGCCGGCGTGCTCCACCGTTACCCCCCCGCCGTTGCTGATCACGTGGACCGTGCGTAGCCGCTCCCCCTCGGGCCGCTCCCCCCAGTCGCCGAAAAGCTCGAGCACCGGACCCTCGCCGTAGCTGGCGGCGAACAGGCTCGCCGACATCTTCGGCAGGCGCCACGGGTCCACAAGCCCCGGCAGACGTCGATAGCGCTTCCGATGGGCGGTGGCGTAGTCGTTGAAGCTCCAAATGGCGAAACCCGATACCCACGGCTTGTTTTCGAGCAGGGCCTGATCCCTCTGGATGGTCGCCAGCTGGGTCGCCTCTTCACCCCAGTCCCCCCGCACCGACGCGGGGTGGTTCATGCACTCGCTGATCAACACGCTGCGCAGGGCGCTGGCGTCCCGCCCCGCTTCGAGGACGTCGAGCTCGTAGTTGATTCCCCACACGTCCGGAATGCCGAGGGTCTTCTTCCGCCGGGCCCGGTAGAGATGGTTCTCGGCGTAGGTGACCGGCCTGCTGGGGTCCAGCTCCCGTGCGATCCCCCGCAGCTCCAGGTAGGCGCGGCGGTCCCGGGATTCGTTGCCCATCCCCCACAGGACGACGCTGGGGTGGTTGCGGTCCCGCAGGATCATGCCCCGCATTTGCCGTTTGGCGGAGCTCAGCCAGCGGCCGCCGCGGACGCTCTTCCAGGTGGCGATCTCCGGGAAGACCATCAGCCCGAGGCGATCACAGGCGTCGAGGAAGCGGGGGTGTTGGGGATAGTGGGAGAGGCGGACGAAGTTGAGCCCCAGGCCCTTCAGAATCTCCGCGTCCCGCCGGTGCCAGGCCGCCGGCAGGGCGCTGCCGAACCCCGGCATACTCTCGTGCCGGTTGGCCCCCCGCAGCTCGGTCCGCTCGCCGTTCAGGAAAAAGCCGGCGTCGGGGCGGAATTCGGCGTCACGGACGCCGAAGGTCCACGAACCGCGGTCCACCTCCTCCCCAGCCGCGACCCAGCGAGCGACGGCCCGGTAGAGGTGGGGGTTTTCAGGGGACCAAAGGTCAGGCTGCTCCAGGGTCAGCTCGACGCTTTCCGTTCCCTTCCCCCCCGGCGGCAGCTGCCCCACCTCGACCCGATGGCGGGCCACCTCGGCGCCGTCGTCGTCCCGCACGATGGACCATTCCAGGGCGCCGCCGAGGGGATCGTTGGAGCGATTGGCGAGGGCCGCTTCGATCCTCACCCGCGGGAAGCCGCCGAGGGCGTCGCGGCACTCGATCCGGGTCGCGCCGTGGACGAGGTGGGAGGCCGGCAGACGACGGAGCCGCAGCTCCCCCACCAGGCCGCCGTAGAGGACGAAGTCGGGCTCGGTGGAGTATCCCGGCAGCACCCATTTCGGGCAGGCGTTGGTGAGCCGAATGCCCAACCGATGTTCGGTATCGGGGCGGATGTGATCGGCGAGGTCGACCTCGAAGCCGAGGTACTGACCGTCGAGCCGCGCCACCCGGTGACCGTCGAGCCAGATCTCCGCCAAGCCGTAGAAACCGTCCGACTGGAGGACCCAGCGGCCTTCCGGCCCCCTTGCTTCCGCCGGCACCCGGAAGGCCCTTCGGTAGCTGCCGTGGCCCTTCCGGTAGTCCCGCCCGAACTGGAAAGTGTCTGTTGCATTCCAGCAATGGGGCAGGGACACCGTCTCCCCAACGAAACGCCCGCCGCGGCCCGCGAGCCATCCCTTCCCCGCCTTCCCAGGGGTGAAGGTCCAGCCTTCATTGAGGGGGATCTCTTTTCGACCGGGATCCGGGTCGGAGTCGACGGACTCGGAATGCATCGGTGGGTGGAGGAGAGGTGGATCCGTTGGGCCTGGGCGCGGAGGACGCCGGATTCGACGACCCGCGGACTCTAGCACGGGGGACGGAACCGCCGGCCTCCGCAGGGAGCGTACGGCGGCCCGTCAACTCAGTCTGGCTTCGGATCCAGCAGGGAGTCTAGGGACTCCAACCACGAGGGGCGCGGCAGCTCGGAATCGAGCTCGAAGACCCTCTCCCCAGCGTCTCTCGCTTCGGCGGTCTCGGGCGTGGCCACCCCTTCGCCGGCAGGCTCACCGGGGACGGGTTCGGGCGCCCCAACGCTGAGCACTTCGACCTCCCCCGAGGGTGGCTCGAAGGGCATCTCGGCGGCACTCGGTGGCTCAAGGGGAGTCTCCACTGTGCTCGGCGGCTCGAAGGGCACCTCAGCCGTGCTCGGCGGCTCGAAAGGTGCCTGGGTCGCGTCCGTCGAGCCTGCGGGCTCTTCTGCCGCACTCGGCGGCTCGAAGGGCACCTCAGCCGTGCTCGGCGGCTCGAAGGACGCCTCCGTAGCGTCCGGCGGCTCGACAGGGACCTCCGCCGTGCTCGGCGGCTCGAAGGGTGCCTCCGCAGCATCCTGCGGCTCGACGGGGACCTCCGCCTCCGCGCCTGCGGAAGGCGTCGCCCAGGAGGGCAACGGCAGCGGTGTCTCAAGCACCCCGACGGGGGGCTCCGTGAAGGCCACCTCGGGCGAGTCGGCCTCAGCCGGTTCTTCCGGTTCCTCAGGCTCCACCCAGGGGACCGGGAGGGACCATAGCCGGAGGTCCAGCAACGCCAGGCGCCGGCCTTCCGCTTCGAAGACTCCGTGAACGGCGCTGGAGGCGGGCTCGGCGACCTCCGTGGGGGACGCCGCTTCCGGCAACGGCATCGCCGTGCACGAGCCGTCGAGGGCCAAAGCCACCGTACCGCCGCCGGGAACCGCCGCCACCAGCCAGCGCCCCTTCGGGGACTCGGAGGTGCGGCCCAACAGTCGGCACCGTAGATCGAAGACAGCCACCGCCTCCCCGCGCCACCAGCCCACCCCCAAGCACCACGGGGGCAAGGACGGTAGGTCTATCACCGACTCCGCTCCGGTCATGCCGAGCACTTGGGCGGCGCTGAGGACCGGGGTCAACGGGACGTCCCCCGAACCGCCGAGGTCCGGCAAAGCCATGAGGGCGCCGACGGGCCCGGCGTCGCTATCCCCGTCCCCCCCTCCGATGTCCCCTTCGGGGGGTCCGTCGGGGACCGGCGTCGAGGGTTGGGGGTCTAAGCCGCCGTCGCTGACGGACTTCCAGAGACTTTCGACGTCCAAGACCGGCAACGCGCCGTCGCCGATACCGGAGAAGCCCGCCATCGGGGGGCGTTCGGAGAAGGGAAGGTCCGGCAAGGGCGAGCGCGGCTCCACGGCGGCCCTCTGTCCCAGGATCTCGTCCACCCGGAGGCCGAAGGAATGCTCTCCGCTGTGGAGAACAATCAGACGGTGCTCCCCCCGGGACGTGTCGTCACCTTCCGTTCCCCATCGGTCCAGGGACGCGAGGGGCAGCTCACCGCGCCCCTCCCCCAGATGGACCTTCGGCTGTCCATCCCCCGAGTCCACCGAAGACCCGTCGAATCGGCGGACCTCTCCGATGGCGTCGAGGGGTAGGCCCCAGGTTCGACCCGCGGCCCGGACTTCGAGGAGGGGGCCCGCGGAAACGCTTCCTTCACGTGCGTTCATGGCAGAGATCCCCCGGCGAGGCTCGTCAGCGTCGCCTCCAGCTGGGATTCCGCCACCGGCTTCACCAGGTAGCCGTCGGCACCGCTCTCGGTGGCCCTACGGCGATGCTTCTCAGCCCCGCGGGAGCTGAGAACGACCCGCGGAACGTGCTGGAACCTCCGATCGGAACGCAGCCGTTCCATGAGCTCGTAGCCGTCCATCCGCGGCATCTCCAGGTCGAGGAGGACCAGACTCGGCTCGTCGGCGGTGTCTTCGAGCAGTTCCAGGGCGTCTTGGCCGTCCCTGGCCTCCACCGCCCGATAGCCGAGACGCCCCACCAGCTGGCCGAGGTAGCGGCGCATGCTCAGGGAGTCGTCGACCACCATCACGACTCGCTCTTCCCCCTCCTCCGGGGTCGGGGCCCGTAGCGGCTCCTCTCCGCGATGCAGGTCGCTCTGCCCCTCAGCCCACATGGCGGGGTCGAGGATCGGAACGGGGTGCCCGACGCCGGTGTGGGTCACGCCGAGGATTCCCGGGACCCGTTGGAGGTGGCGGCCCAAATCCTGCACCACGACCTCTCGGCCGCCGAGGACCCGCTCCACGAGGTAGGCCACGGGTCGCCCCGCCACGGATGTCAACAGGGCGACGGCCCCGTCCGCGGGCTCCCCCCGCCCCTGTCGGTCCGGCAGGCCCGAATCCCGCGCCAGCCGCACGACACGGTAGACCGTGTCGTCGGACCGGAAGACCTCTCGACCTCCGATGGTCTGGAGACGGTCTTCATCCACCCTTTCGAGTCGATCGATGCCGGCGCTGGGCACCGCCAGACGATAGCCGCCGTCGGCGACCATCAGCACGCGCTGAACCGCCAGTGAGGTCGGCAGGTCGAGGGTCACCTGCGTGCCCTCCCCCTGGGTGGAGTCCACGTCGATCTGACCCCGTAGCTCCCGGAGCCTTTGGCGGACGACGTCCATGCCGACGCCCCGGCCGGCGATGTGGTCCACCTGGGCCGAGGTGGAGAGCCCGGGCTCGAAGATCAGACCGCGGATCTGGTCCGGGGTCAGCCCCTCGGCCTCCTCCGCCCCGATCAATCGCCGCTGCACCGCACGCCGACGGACCTTCTCCAGGTCGATACCGGCGCCGTCGTCGCGGATCCGGAGCTGGACCCCGAGGGTCGAGTAGTTGGCTTCGAGGGTCACCAGGGCCGTGGCGGGCTTCCCCTGCTCCCGGCGTTGCTCCGCCGACTCGACGCCGTGGGCGACGGCGTTGCGCAGCAGGTGGTCCAGGGGGGACACCAGGGCGTCGAGGATGTCTTTATCGAGCTCGACCCCGTGGTCCGCAACCTCCAGGCGAACCGACTTGCCCACGGACCGGGCCGCCTCGCGGACCATCCCTTCGAGCCGGGGACCCAGGCTGCCGAAGGGCACCAGGCGCAGGCCGAGGAGGCGGTCCCGCAGCCGATCCGTCACCCCCTCTAGACGCTCCACCGACTGCTGCATCGAGGAGAGCTCGCTGTCCAGGTCGAAGCGCACCGTCTCCAGATCTCCGGCGCTCTCGATGAGGGCACGGCTGCGCTCGTGCAGCTCGGTGTACCGATCCCACTCCAGGTCGTCGAAGGAGGTCTCCCCGTCGCTGCGCCTCTGGGGCAGCTGGCCGGCGCTCAGGGCCGCCAGCTCGAGGTCCGACTCGAGGGAGCGCACCTCCCGCCGCAGCCTGCGGTCCGTCAAATCCAACTCCTGGGAGTGCCCCCTTTGGGCAGACAGCAGGTCCCGCAGCAGGTGCCGCTCCGCTTCCACCTCGGCGAGATAGCGCACCGCTTCGTCCAGCGCCTCCACCGAGACCCGAACGAAGCGTCGGCGGTCGCTGTCCTCGCCGGCGGCCTCCGCGGCGACCTCCTGATCGTCCTCGTCCTCGGCCTCGTCTTCCGCCTCCGGGGAGGCTTCGGCGTCCGCGGCGGGCTCTGGAACCGTATCGGAGATGGTGCCCGAATCTGAGGCGGTCCCGGTGGCTCGGGCGCCCTCCGCAGCGGGTTCTGGAGCCGGTTTCGCCCCTTCCCCGCCGCTGAAGGCGGCGACCACGCCGTCGACGTCGACCCCTTCGCCGTCCCGGTAGATCAAGGCTTGCAGCGCATCCCCCGATTGCTCCAAGGCCGCGAGCTCCGCGGCGCTGGGATCCCGCGGGTTTTCATAGAGGTCGTCGAAGAGATCCTCCATCGCGTGGGCGACCCGGCTCAGCCCTTCTTTCCGCACCAGGGCCGCCGACCCTTTGAGATTGTGGACCCGGCGCCGAAGGTCCGCAAGGTCGCCGCGGCGGAAAGCTCCGCCCCGCAGCTTGCCGAGGAGTCCGGCGATGGCCTGGGCGTGCTCGTCCGCCTCGGCGGCGAAGATCTCTTGGACCTCCAGCGACGGTTTGCGCCGCTTCCGGGTGCGCTTCCTCGGCGCCGGGGCGACGGATTCCCGGGGCGGGTCCGCGGACGGCGGGGCGCCCAGCTCCCCAGTACCCGTCTCCCCAGTACTCGGCTCCCCAGTATCCGAAGCCTCCGCGGGAGCCTCCCCGGGCCCTGGGGCCTGCCCCTTCATCCACGGCGGCAGATCAAGCTCCGGTCCCCCGGCGTCCGGCGGCGGCGTCTGCGGCAGGCTCGACGCGCCGACGACCGTCCCGTCCGAGTCGCCATCCCCTAGCTCCCGGAGCAGATCTTCGGGCTCCAAATCCCCCCGCTTCTCCCCTTCGAGCCGTTCTAGATAATCGTTCAGCAGGTCCAGGGGCGCCCCGAGGCCGTTCCCTGGATTCTTCGGCCCGAGGGCCCCCAGGAACGCCTCCAAGGCTCGCCCCAGGGGCTCCAGCCCCACCATTGCGGAGGCGTCCCGCATGCCCTCCAGCTGGCTGCGGGCGGTTCCGAGGTCCGCCGCATCTCCGGAGCCTTGGAACTTGTCCAGGGCTTCCCGAATCTGCGGCAGGTGGCTCCGAACTTCCGCGGCGAAGCCGGCCACCAGAATGGGATCGACATGGGTTGGCATGGTGGTCCTCGGTCCGGGCCCTTCGGGCGGCCCGGATCCGTCGATCAGGCGGCGCTCCGCACGTCCGAGGCGGAGGCGCCGTCGTTCGGCAGCTGGAAGGTGGCCACCGACTCGCGGAGACGTTCCGCCATGGTGGCCAGCTGATCGAGACCCTCCATGGTGCTCTGCACACCGCCGGAGGTCTGGCGGGAAATGGCGTCGATCTGCTCGATGGCGCCGGCGACGCCTTCGGAGATCTCCGCCTGACGACGGGCCCTCTCCACGATGTCGTTCGCCAGGGCGGCGAGCTGGTTCGACACCGTACCGATCTGGTCCAAGGCCTGACCGGCATCGGAGGCGAGGCGCGAACCCTCCACCACCTCGCGGGTCGTGTCCTCCATGGCGATGGTCGCCTCGGCGGTTTCACGCTGAATATTGCTGATCAGCTGGGAGATACGCTTGGTCGAATCGGTGGACCGATCCGCCAGCTGCTCAACCTCCTTCGCCACGACGGCGAAGCTGCGTCCGGCCTCGCCGGCGGCGGCGGCCTGGATCGACGCGTTCAGCGCCAACAGGCTGGTGCGGTCCGCAACGTCGGAGATCAGCTCGACGATCTCACCGATCTGCTGGGAGCTTTCTCCGAGGCGCTTGATGCGCTTGGAGGTGTCCTGCACGCGCTGGCGGATGTTGCCCATACCTTCGATGGTTCTTTCCACCGCCGCGGAGCCGGCGCCGGCGCTGGTCAGGGCCTGGGTCGCCACCTCGCTGGAGGCCTCGGCCTTGGAGGAGACCTCCTGCGCGCTAGCGGCGAGCTGACGCACCGAACGGGCGGTGATCTCGATCTCGGAGGTCTGCCGGCGGGAACCCTCGGCGAGGGCTTCGGAGGTGGTAGCGAGGTTGGACGTCGCGCCGGTCACCCGGCTGGTGGTTTCCTGCACGCCGCCGATGATGCTGCGGAGCTCTTCGAGCATGTAGTTGAAGGAGTCGGCGATGGAGCCGGTGAGGTCCTCCGTCACATCCAGATCCCTACGGAGGTCGCCGTCGGCGACGTCGGACACCTGTTCCAACAGACGGCGAATGGAGCGCTGAATCTGGTCGCGCTCCTCACGGTCTTGAATGAGGACCAGGGTGTTGTCGAGCATGGTGTTGAGGGACCCCGTCATGACCCCGAGCTCGTCGGAGGAGGTCACCTCCGAGCGGGTCTCGTAGCGGCCCTTGGAGATCTCGGCGAAGAGATCGGTCAAGCGGGCCACCTGACCGGTGATCGAACGGGCGATCAGGATGATCAGGCCGAGGGTGAGCAGCGCCGCCACCGTCACCACCGCCACCGCCACCAGAATCTCGTTGCGCAGCTCCAGCAGTCGGTTCTGGAGCTGGGCGTCCAGGAGTCTCAGCAAGACGCCCTGGACGTCGAAGTAGGGCGCGATGGTGGCGGTACCGCGATCGAAGTAGGACCGCGGGGCCACCGTGATGACGTCCTTATAGGTGATCTCCCGCGACGCCAGGTCCAGGTAGCTTCGGGTCGTTTGGGGCACCGTCGCAAAGGCCTGCTCCAGGTCCCCACGGGCCCCGGGCTGGTTCTCCGAGATTAGCTCGATCGCGCTTTCGAGGTCGCTCAGGTCCCTCTCCACACTGCGGATCAGGAAGACCAGCTCACCCTGCTCGTCGAGGTTCAGCGGCAGCTGGCGCGCAGCGTAGCCGGAACCCAGGCCGCGGAGCTGCCCCAGGAACTCCACCGTATTGGGGAAGGAGCCGGTGAGGGACCGCACCAGGTAGGAGTTTCCGATGTCCGGATCCGCACGGAGGCCGGAGGTGTCCGCCACCTTTAGAAGCAGGGCCAGAACGTCGGCCACAAGGTCGGTGTGACGTCGCCAAGACTCGGTTTGGGGGAGGCCGCGGGACTCTTCCCGAAGGCCAGTCCAGCGGGAGCGGATGTCGGCGAGGTCTTCGGTCGTCCCGAAACGATTCCCCAGCTGACTGTCGAAGGTCGACAGGGTGGCCAGATCGGCGTCGATCTGGGGGGCCAGCTCGTCGAGGACCGCCACCTGGCTGAGGTCACCGCCGAGTAGGGCGTTGGTCTGACCGCGGTGCTGCGGAATCTTCAGGAAGACCGGGA
>JBCDIS010000060.1:0-36149 GCA_038748685.1 Acidobacteriota bacterium
AAGAACTCGTTCGAAAGGTCGTAGTGGGCCTGGATGTTGCGGCGGGAACCCTGCCGGGTGTTGGCCCGCAGGTAGCCGAACACTTTGTAGAGAGGGCGCTTGAGGCGCCCACTTCCATCCTCCAGGTTGTCCAGAGCCTGTCGGTTCAGCAGGAAGAACCGCAGCACCGCGGTGAGGTCGTCGGCGCTCCAATGCCCCGCCATATAGGCTTCGGCGGCGCCGATGGAGCCCCCGAGAACCACCTTGGGCCAAAAACGGTCGTCATGGATGCGCACCACCGCCCGCAGCGCCGCCCCTTCGAAGGGCTCGCCGAGGGTCACCTCCCCGTCGCCGTCGATCATCCTCAGGCTGCCGATGCGAGCGTCCCGCAGCTTGCGCAGGAGCAGGCGACGGGTCAGACGCCGCACCAGGGTGGAGCCGGTCAGGAAGCCCCCTTCGATACCGGGGAATTCCGCGATGGTTTCGGTCATGGTTCGCCTCCGGACGCATTCGCCACCTCCGCGGTCGCCGAATGGCGGTCCGGGTGGGGATAAAACGGCGTCTTCTTGAGCCAAAGCTTCAGGGCTTGAAAGTAGATCCAGAATACCACCTTGGCGGACATAATCGGGTAGCGGAGCTGGGTGCCGAGAATGGCCCGGGGGGTCATCCCCCGGGTCCGCTCCAGGGTCAGGGTGGCGTCGAACATCTTGCCCGCGGGCTTGTGGTTTTCCATGTGGACCAGCAGCTTCCCCGAGGGTTCGGAGAAGGTCCAACGGTAGTCCATGTCCATGTCCATGAACGGGGACACGTGGAAGACCTTGGGCATCTCCCAGGTCATCGCCCTGCTCCGCCCCCTCGGCTCGGGGTCCGAGAGGACGTAGCTGTAGCGCTCGTTCCAGGGCGTATTCGCCACCTCCGCCACCACGTGTTCCACCCGCTCCCCGGCGGGGTCGAAGCAGTAGTAGAAGCTCACCGGGTTGAAACCGAAACCCCAATAGCGCAGGTGGGTCAAGAGACGGATGGGTCCACGGGGGCGCACTCCCGATCTCTCCTCCACCAGATCCCGCACCGCTTCCGCCAACGGGACCCCAGGGTCGCCGAGGTAGTCCCGGCGGCGGAAACGGACCGGGGCCGGCCGGCGGGTGGACGCCAGAGCGCTGCGGTCCAGCAAGTCGTCGATCTCCCCCAAGTCCAGGTACATCATGAACAGGGGGTACTCGAAGGCGTGTCCGTGGGGCTGGAAGCGGCGGTGCCGCACCCTCCCTTCGTAGATGGCGCTGGCCATGGCGCCGCCGGCGGCCCGTGGATCCCCACTCAATCGCCGGCCCCCAGGGTCTCGGCGACGCGGATGCCGCTCTTCACCCCGTCTTCGTGGAATCCAAAGCCCCAGTAGGCTCCGCAGTAGAACGTCCGGTCCGTGCTCACGTCGTGCCAGCGCGCCTTGGCGTCGGTGCTGGCGGCGGTAAACAGCGGGTGGGCGAAGCGCTTGCGGTGCAGGATCCGCTCGGGGTCGATGGCTTCGGTGCGGTTCAGGGTCACGCAATAGTGTTCGCTCGACTCGAGGTTCTGGAGGCGGTTCATGTAGTAGGTGACCTGGGTCCCCTGGGCCTCCGCCGGATCGAGGTGATAATTCCAACTCGCCCAGGCGCGCTCCCGCCGTGGCAGCAGGCTGCGATCCGTGTGCAGGACGACATCGTTCATCTGGTAGGGAATCGCCCCCAGGACCTCCCGCTCGGCGGGGGTCGGATCGTCCAACAGGGCGAGGGCCTGGTCGCTATGGGCGGCGAAGACCACGGCGTCGAACCGGGCCGTCTCGCCGTCCTTTAGTTTGACGTCGACCCCGCCCGGATCACGGCGGACCCGCTCCACCGGGGTTCCGGCGTGGATCCGGCCGTCGAGGGGCGCCGTCAGCCGCCCCACGTAGCTGCTGGATCCTCCGGTGACCACCCGCCACTGGGGGCGGTCCGACACGGTCAGCATGCCGTGGTTGTCGAGGAAGCTCGCCAGCGTGCGGACCGGAAACTCCAACATGCGCTGGGGCTCGGTGGACCAGATGGCGGAGATCATCGGGATCAGGTAGTGGTCGACGAAGGGGCGGGAATACCGCTCTTGGTCGAGGTACTCGCCGAGGGAAAGGCGGGGATCGGCCTGCAGCAGCCGGGGGGCCCGCTTGTGGAACCGCAGGATGCCGACGAGCATACGGTAGAAGGAGAAGCGCACCAGATTGCGGCGCTGGGCAAAGAGCTGATCGAGGGACGAGCCGCAGTATTCGAGGCCGGTACGGCCGCAGCTGACGCTGAAGCTCATATCACTGGCCTCCGTGGCGACGTCGAGCTCGTCCAAGAGGCGAATGAAGTTTGGATACGTGCGGTCGTTGTAGACGATGAACCCCATGTCGACCGCCAGCTCACGGTCCCCGTCCGCCACCGGCACGGTGTAGGTGTGGCCGCCGATGTGGGACGCCGCCTCGAAGACGGTGACGTCGTACCTCCGATGCAGGAGATGGGCGGTCACCAGTCCCGAGATCCCGGCTCCGACGATCGCGATCCGCTTCCGATCCTCTCCGCTCACGGTCACCTCCGGGACGGCGGCCTGGGGAAGAAGGCCGGCGTCGATTCGATGTAGTCACGGTACTTGGGCCGCCGTTCGGCGATGTCCTTCTCCAGCAGGGCGACGCCGGAAACCTTGAGCAGCAGGAAGGTCATGAGGATCGACGCCGGCAGGGTGTACACCCCGCCGACGGATCCCAGGGCGGCGACTCCAAAGGACCACCAGATCACGGCGTCGCCGAAGTAGTTGGGGTGGCGGGTCCAGGCCCAAAAGCCGGTTCGCAGCACCTTGCCCCGGTTGGAGGGGTCGTCCCTGAACTTCGTCAGCTGCCAGTCACCGCCGGCCTCGAAGGCGAAACCGATGGCAAATAGGACCACCGCCAAGGCATCCGTCCAAACCCACGGAGCGAGGGCTCCGCCGTTGACACGGGTGCCGGCTTGGGTCCACAGCAGGGGTGCCGCGATGACGCAGATCAGAGCCGCCTGGAGCCAGAACACCTTCACCAGGCTGGTCCAGCGGAAGGCGTCTCCGGTTCGGCGGCGCATGGCCTGGTAGCGGGGGTCCTCTTCGCCGTGCTTGGCGTGGCGCCAGGCGATGTGGGCCGCCAGGCGGACGCCCCAGAGGGTCACCAGCCCCAGGTGCAGCCACTGGGCCGGTGAGGCCTCCCCCCCTTGGGAACGATAAATCCAGGCGGAGACGACGAAGCCGAGACTCCAGAAGCTATCGATGATCGAGACGTCGCGGATCCGCAGGCTCACCAGCCAGAGCAGGGTGACGAGGATGAAGACCACCGCGGCTGCGGACAGCCAGGGATCGAGTAGCGAGCTCATCAAGCCACCTCCGGGGCAGGGCCGACGGCCCTGCCGTAGAGCTCGCGGAAACACTCCACCAGCTCGGTGTTACGAAACTCGTAGCCGGTCTCCAGCAGCCGGGTGGGGGCGGCGGCGGTGCTTTGGAGAACCGTCTCCTCCGCCATCTGCCCCAGGGCCATCCGGAGGCCCGCGGCAGGCAACGTCCCCCAGTGGGGGCGCCGCAGTGCCTTGCCGAGGGCCTTACCCACGTCACCGAGGGGGGCTGCCCGCGGGGACGTCACGTTCACTGGACCCTCCAGCTCGGGGGTGAAGATCCCGTGGACGATGGCGCCGGCGGTGTCGTCGGCGGTGATCCAGCTGAGCAGTTGGCGCCCGTCTCCTGGCACGGCGCCGACGCCGGCCAGGTAGGGGGGGGCCATGCGGGCCAGGGCGCCGCCCCGGGGCGACATGACCACCCCGAACCGCAGATGGACGACCCGCGCCCCCAGCTCCGACGCCTCCGCCGCGGCGGCTTCCCAGTCCCGGGCCAAGGGGGCCAAGAAGCCCTCGCTTGAAAGGGGCGAGGATTCGGTGACCGTTTCGTGACCGGTATCGCCGTAGATTCCGACGCCGGAAGCGCACAGAAAGACTTTGGGGGGAGTGTCCAGGGTCCCGAGGGCGGCCACCACAGCCCGCACGCGGTCCACACGGCTCGATCTCAAGAGGCGCTTTCGGCTGGGGCTCCAGCGCCCGTCGGCGATTCCGGCCCCCGCCAGGTCGACGAAGGCGTCCAGGTTTTCCAGCCGCTGGCCCTCGATCCAGCGCCCCTCGGAGGTCCAGCCGACCTCCCCCGCCCCCGGCTGTCGGCGCACCACCCGAATCACCTCGTGACCGCCGGTCTCCAGCTGGGCCCCCAGGGTGGTACCGATGAGGCCGCTGGCGCCGGCGATGGCGATCCGCAGGGGCCGGTCCGAAGCGTAGCGGCGATGCATCGCCAGGTCCTGGAGCAGCACCCGATTCCGATGGGCGAAGAGGGCGGAGAGATCGTCCCGAATGCGGCCGCCGAACACGGCCCGGCCCAGGATCCCGCCGGGGAGGGCGTAATGAATCCGGTCCACCAACCGGCAGGTGCTGCCGTCCCCCTCCGGCTCGAAGCCGTGGCGATGACGCCAGCGGGCGAACGGCCCCTTCTCTTGAACGTCGGTGAAGCCACGCCCCGGCTCGACGTCTTCATGCAGGGCGACCCACCGAATCGACGCCGGCCCCTGCCGGATCCGGAAGATCAGCCGGCAGCCGTTCTCCAGCCGCTCCGGGCGCTCCAGAATCTCGAGGTTGCGCCAGGGGGGAGACAGCCGCTCGAACGCGCCGGGCCGCGCGTGCCAGTTCCAAGCTTCGTCCGCGCTGACGGGCAGGCTCGTGATGGATTCGAAGGTCGGCGCTGCGGACTCGCCGGCGGCACGGGGGTGGCTCAAGGGGGTTTTCTCCTCGTGGAGCGGAAGGGATGTCTGGGTCGTTTCGGCGGAGACCTCGGACCCTGATTCCAAGGAAAGAAATAGGCCTGCGGGGGCTTGGGACGCACGGCTTTGGGGTGCGACCGAGACCGGTCCGGTGGCCGTCAACTTCCGCCGCCCGTTGTATTCGCCAACGCCGGGCTTTGGATTCAGGAGGGGTCTGTTGGGAGCGCCTGGACACGCTACCGGAATTCCCCGCCACACGGCATATTTTCTTTTCAGCACCAGTGTGGTACTAACGCTCTCACGGATCCGACATCGCTTCGACGCTCCCCCCGGCTCCGGCCTCGGCGAGCGTCGACGCCCCTCGGACCGTGGATTCGAAGCTCCCGCGCCGGCCATCGCACGGGCTGCGGGTGCCCTGGGCCCGACGGGGCCAAGAGCTAGTTCACATCCATCGCCACGCGACGTCCGCGGTTCTCGACGCGGCGTGTGCGGACCAGAGTTACGCCGAGCGCTCGCCCCTAGCGCTCGAGACACGAGGAGACGCGGAATGAAGACTGCCGACTACATCTCGATGGAAGACCAGTTCGGCGCCCACAACTACCACCCCCTCGACGTGGTCATCGACCGCGCCGAAGGGGTGTGGGTCTGGGACGTCGACGGTCGGAAGTACCTCGACATGCTCGCCGCCTACTCGGCGGTGAACCAGGGACACTGCCATCCCCGACTGGTGAGCACGATGCGCGAGCAGCTGCCGCGGCTCACCCTGACCTCCCGCGCCTTCCGCAACGACAAGCTCGGCGGTTTCTACAAATACGTGACCGAGCTCACCGGCTTCGACAAGTTCCTGCCCATGAACACCGGCGCGGAGGCGGTGGAGACCGCCATCAAGGCGGCCCGCAAATGGGCCTACACCGTCAAAGGCACCCCCTCCGGTCATGCGAAGATCCTGGTGTTCGACAACAACTTCCACGGCCGTACCACCACCATCGTCGGCTTCTCCACCGACGACCAGTACAAGGAGGGCTTCGGCCCCTTCACGCCGGGCTTCGACGTGGTCCCCTTCGGCGACGCTGAGGCGGCCACCCGGGCCTTCGAAGCGGATCCGCACATCGCCGCGGTGCTGATCGAGCCGATCCAGGGCGAAGGGGGCATCCTGATTCCGCCGGACGGCTTCCTCGGCCATCTCCGCGAGCTGTGCAACAAGCATCAGGCCCTCCTGATCTGTGACGAGATCCAAAGCGGACTCGGCCGTACCGGCAAGCTCTTCGCCTACGAGCACGACGGCATTCGCCCCGACATCGTCATCGTCGGCAAGGCCCTCTCCGGCGGTTTCTACCCTGTGTCCGGCATCCTCGCCGACGATCCGGTGATGGGGGTCTTCCGGCCCGGCGACCACGGCTCGACCTACGGCGGTAACCCAGTGGCGGCGGTGATCGCCACCGAAGCCCTATCGATCCTCGTCGACGAAAAGCTGGTGGAGCATTCGGCGGAGCTCGGCACCTACGCCACCGAGAGGCTCCAAGCCCTGGTCACCGAGTCGAAGTACGTCCGCGAGGTCCGCGGGCGGGGCCTGTGGATCGGCATCGAGCTGCACCATGACGCCGGGGGCGCCCGCCGCTTCTGCGAAGCGCTCCAGCACCTCGGGGTCCTGTGCAAGGAGACCCACGACCACATCATCCGAGTCGCGCCGCCCCTGACCATCTCCCGTGAGGACCTGGATTGGGGCCTCGGCCACCTCGAGAGCGTCCTGACCCGGGACTGGGAGGCAGAGGAAGCCCCCGCCGAAGCAGAGGCGGTGGCGGTGGGCTGAGACCCCGTCTCCCGCCCGAGGCTTGGGGATTCCCAGGCGATGCGAAGGCCCTCCGACGGCGGAGGGCCTTTTTCCTGTGCTCACGGTTTGTCGACGGTGACCAGCTCCGTATCGGCGTTGGTGAGGCTCCAGATGTACCAGTAGGTGTCGAAGCCCGACATGGGCCGCATCACGGTCGTCGGCACGCCGAAGTCGCGCCGCGCAGCATCCCAGGTCAAGGACCGGCCGTTGGGGGTCGACAGGGTCCACCCGTCCCCCGAGCGCTCCGCCCGGTGGCCCTTCGCCAGCAGGAAGGCGACGGTGCTGCGGTAGTGGGAATCACCGGCCTCCCGATAGAGGAACAGGGACCGATCGTCGAGGGTCACCACCGCTCCCCCATCGCGGAACACCGCGTGGTCCACCGCGTGGGGCTCTCCTCGGAAATGGAAACCGAAGACCTCCGCCTTGTCCGCCAGGCGATCGTCCTCCGCCGTCTTTTTGCGGAAGCCTTCAGCAGATTCGAAGTAGCGGTCGTAGGGTGACCTGGGGTCGTGCTCCTTGCCTTCCACCGACAGGATCAGGGTGTCCGGGTGACGGTTCCGCCAGTCGTCCCAGGTGGTCTTGATCGCCCCCGGGAGCTGCCGCAAGCGCTGGCCCTTGGCCTCGCCGTGGATCGCCTCATCACTGATGATCGACCAATAGGAGTCGGTTTCCTCGTCCTGCATGACCAGACTCGCGTGGAGCAGCCCCCCGCTGGGCTCGAAGGTACGCACGTTCCCTTCGATCTCGCGGCTGTACACGACAGCCGTATTCGCCAGCGGTCACCACACGGCGGCGAACTTGGCGCCTTCGACACCGTGGTTCACCACCTCGTGGCGGTTCAGCAGATTGAGATCGTAGGCGAAGGCTTCACCGCCCTGGGCGAAGCCCATGACCCAGGCATCGCCGGGGATTTCCGCCTCGGATGCCGCGACGAACGTGGGGTCCACGAGGGCCGCGATGGCACCCCGGGGCAGCAGCTGCTCGAAGCCCTCCACCGGAATCGGATCCGGGAGCTGGGGCGCGGCCTGGGCGTCCGCGGCGGCCGGAGCCGCCAGGGTGCCCGCCAGAAGAGCGCCGAGGGCGCCGCAACGCAGGGCGCCATCGATACGGTTCGAGACACGTCTCAAGGTCGTTGCCATGGGGTCTCCTCGTGCAGGGTGGTCGTCAGCTCGCTTCCCAATACGGGCGCCGACTCAGGGTGGATGCTGTAAAAGGCCAAGGGCGCCCGGTGAAGGCGCCCTTGGGGGAGCGAAGCAGCAGTCTATCGGTGAACCCCGGTGGGGGGCTTGGAAAAAGGGGCGCGCGGGGCCCCGTCATGGGTTTGGAACGTCCGGAGGAGAGGTCTGGACGGAAGGACGACCTGACGGGACTCCGCGCGGCAGAAAGGGTCGGGCCTGATCGGTTTATGGCCGCTCAGACCCGCTCTCGTCTCAACCAGGAACGCGCCATCGCCCCTCGGATCCCGCAAGATCCAAAACGCCGAAGTATCGATGGACCAAGGGTTTGGGGCCGCGGAGCTGGCTCGGTCCAAACAGATCGACCCCCGGGCTGCCCCGGGGGTCGATTTCACTCTACAAACCGTACGTCGTCGACCGGATCAGTCGACCACGGACGAGGACCAGGCGCTCAGGTTCCCCGCCTCGAAGCCGTCGAGGAAGATCTCCGAAGCGCCGCCGCGGCAGTTGTAGCAAACCAGGGAGAAGTCCTGATCGGTGCCATCGCCCACTCCGGGGACGCCGTCCGAGTTGATGTTGGAGGCCTCCACGCGGACGGTGATCTGAGCCGTCGGACTCTCGATGAACACACCCTCGGTGTTGTTGATGCCGTCGGCGGTACCGCCGGTGACCGAGAACCCGTTGGCGCCGAAGTTGTTGCCGCGGAAGGTCTGGGCACCGGCCTCCACCACGAGGTCGAGGTCGTTGTTCCAGGCCGGCGTCGAGCCGCCGGTACCGTGGCCGGGGGCGTCGGTCCATACCAGCATCAAGCGCACCGGCTCGTTCGTGTCGTCGACGTCGAAGGTCTGGCTCCAGCTCTCACCGGAGGCGTCGAAGAGGTTCGGGTCGTCGACGTAAGCCACCTCGAGGGCGGGATCCACCACCGCCTCCAGGTCCATACGGCCCCAGCCCTGCTTGCTGTCGAAGGGGTGGCTGAGGGTGCCGCCGTCGGCGTCACGGTTGCCGGCGAGGCTGTGGGCCACCGGCAGGAAAGCGGCCTTCACCAAGGCGGGGGTCGGATCGGTGCTGAACAGGCCGCGGTAGTACTCGAAGAACAGGCCGACGGCGCCGCTCACCTGGGGCGAAGCCATGCTGGTACCGCACTGGAAGCCGTAGCCGTTGCCGAGCACGGTGGAATCCACCGAACAACCGGGGGCCACCATGTGGGGAATGGTGCGGCCGTCGAGGGCGGGACCGTGGGCGGTGTTCGCGGAGAGGTCGTTGATGGCGAGGAGCTGCGTGCCCGTGGGCTGCTGCATCTTGGTGGAGCCGATGTTGAAGAGATTCTTCGCCTCGTCCGGCGACCCCTGGGTGCTGGTGCCACCACCGCCATTCATGAACGACAGGACGTAGGTGAACTGCTGGTTGCCGGCGGCGTTGTCGTCGGCGTCACGGACTCCGATGTCCACCTGGAGGGTGTCGTTGTCGTAGCCCCGGGGCGAACCCGCCGGTCCCCAGCTGTTGCTCGAGAGCACGGCGTCGTTGGCCCAGGAGTCCCGGATCAGGAGCAGCATGCCACCGGGCTGGGTGAAGAACGGGAAGTAGACCTGCTCCACCAGGTTGGCGCCGGGGGCGACGCCGAGGCCGCGGAGGAAACCGGTGGAGTTGGTGATGCCGGAGGCGCCGTCCGCCGCCATGATTCCGGCGGTGTGGGTGCCGTGGCTATCGGTCTGCGAGCCGCCGCAGGTGGTGCCGACGCAGGTGTGGGTGAAGCGGTTCACCAGGTCGGGGTGGGTCTCGAGGATACCGCCGTCGACGTTGGCCATGCGGACACCGGCGCCGGAGAGGCCCACCGAGGCGAGCCAGGCCTGGTAGCCGGGGAAGGCGAGGTTGGTCGCGTCATGGTTGTTGACATTGATCTGACCGGACATCTCACTACGGAGGCCACCGTCGGTGGGTTCCGGCTGCACGGTGTAGACGCCGGGGACCGCCGCCAGCTCGCTGAGCTGGTCGCCGGGCATGGTCAGGGCCGCCACGACGAAGCGGTGGTCGATGGTCGCGACATCCACCTCCGTGGCACCGAGTCGCCCGAGCTCGGACACGACCTCGTCGGCGCCGGCGCCGCGGTAGATCAGCACGTCGACCCGGATCGCTTCGGAGCCGAGGCCGCGGTACTGGGGCAGCAGGCGGTAGGCCGGAAGGAAGTCACCGGTCCAGCGCACGAAGCGGTCACCGCCGAGACGGGAGAGGGCGTCGGCGGAGCCCCAGGCGATATAGCCGTAGGGATGGATGTACTGGATGGGCTCGAGCCCCTGGCTGCTCAAGCTCTCCAACCAGCCGGAACGCATGGGGCCGAGGGTCTGGACCAGACGCAGGTCGTTCTGCGACGACATGCGGGTGGACCACCCCGAGCCGAAGAGTGCCGACGGCTCGGAGGCCAGCGGATCGAACCGCTTCCCGCCGAGGTCGAAGGTGAAGTCCGCCGGCGCGTTCGCCGCCAGGCCGGCCCTGTCAAGGGCGTTGAGCTGTCCGGCTTCGAGGCCGATCCAGAGGAAGCCGCCGTAGTCGAAGACCCGTCCCTCTTCGAGGTCCGCCGCCGGGTCCAGACCGAGGGACGGCAGCTGGGCTCGGTTCTGGGCGTCGACCTTGACCCACGACAGGCCGGTGTCCGCCGCCGCCGGGGCCACCGAGACCGCGAGAGCGAGGAGGATCGTCACGAGAGGGGGGAAAGCACGATCGGGAGTCCGTAACATCGGGAAAGTCTCCGTTGCGGTGGCCCAGGCAGACCTAGGCGTACTCGTGGAATCTGGGCTGCAGCCCAGATGGTAGAGAACTCACCGGTTGGGCTCGTGCCGAGCGCAGTGATTGCGAGCGCACGACAGCCCAACGGCGTCGTAAAGAACACTTCGACATGGAACGCGCCGTCTGGACAGGAAGTCCGCGCTGATCACGTTCGTCGCTCGAAAGTTTCGGGGTCAAGGCGCTGACGCACCGAGGTCCGGAACGCCTCCGGCTCCATCGCACCGACGGGGCCGCCGGTCTCGCCCTCCAGCTCCATCATCAAGTCCCACCACACCTTTTCGCGGCGGGAGATCTCGTCGAGATCCTTGATCCGACCGAACCGCTGTACGTAGCGGTTATGCCGACAGAGCATACGGAAGGCGTACTCGGAGTTCGGCCGGTCGTCCGACAGACCGAGGATCCGCACATCGTTGCCGACCTCGTGGACCGGTTGCCCCCATTCGCTGTAGCTACCGAAGATCGTCCCCAGCTTCTCGAGGGCCCGGGCTAGCCGATCCTGCTTGAAGGCCCCGAGGGCTTTAGTGAGCACCGGAAGGGTGATGTTGCGGTGGGTGGTGGGGTCCGCCAGCTTCACCTCGACCCCCAGCTCCTCCTTGACGATGTCGCGGATCTGCTGGGAGGTGACCCGGTTGTCCGTGGCGAGATGGACCCGCTCACCGATGGCCTCCGCCCGCTTCGGCGCCGCGACGATGCCGGCCACCACCCGGTCGACCGGAATCAGGTTGATCTCCGCCGACGGATCGCCGGGGAAGACGCAGGCCATGCGGGCCAGGGCGGCGGCGCGGGTGCGGTCGAAGAATCCCTCCCCCTCCGACTGCAGAGCCTCGTGGGCGCGCCCGAAGGCGTTGACCGGCGCGTTCACCACCTTGGCGTCGCCCCGGTTGTTGCCGGCGCGGTATTCGCCGATGACGATGGCGGGGCACAGCTGAATCACCCGCAGGCCGCGGTCGAGCATGTACCGCTCGGTTTCCAGCGACGCGATGGCCTTCGTCAACTCGTAGTAGTTGTTGTAGTAGTTGCGGGGGAAGACGATCTCGTCCTCCCGCGCCGGCTCGTGGGTCTGCCGGCCGTGGATGTACGAGGTCTCGATACCGATGTGGGCCACGAAAGGACTCCCCTCCGCCCGCTGGAGGCCCTCCGAAAAGGCGAGGGCGTTGAGGGTGCCGGTGACGTTGGCCCGGAAAGACTCTTCGTAGGGGTCGTCGAAGGCGACGCTGGCGGCGCAGTGGATGACGTGGGTCAGGGTGCCCCGGAGGGCTTGGAGCTCGTCCTCGGCGATCCCCAGATTCGGCTGCTCCACGTCCCCGGCCACAAAGCGGAACCGCTCCGCCGCCGGTGTCCCCTCGAGCCAGAGACGCCGCAGCAGCAGCTCCCCCCGGTCCGACGGCGAGAGGACCTTCAGGACCTCCTTGGTTTTCCGGTCCCGCACGGTCTTGGGGCGGATCACCACCACCATCTCCGCGATCTCGTCGTCGTGGGCCGCCTGCCACATGATCTCCTGGCCGACGAAGCCGGTACCCCCCGTCAGCAGGATCCGCAGCCTGAGCTTTCCGTCGTCACCGCGGACCGCGTCGAGCTGGTCCGCCGCTTCGGCCTTGAGCCTAGCGAGGGTGGAGTCGATCTCCTCCCGGGTGTGGGGGTGGCGCTTGAAGCGGAAAAAATATTCCTTGCGTTTCAGGCCGAACAGGGCCTTCGATACCGCCTCCGCGTCCCGGCCGACAATCTTGGCGATCCGCTCCGAGGTCTTGTGACCAAGCTCGCGGATCTCCTTCATCTTTTTCCGCACCAACTCCTCGTCCTGGGTTTCCCCCAGAAGACGGCTCATGAAACGCCGGGCCTGGACGTCGGCGATGTGGTAATCCCGGTGATGGTGCACCAGCAGCTGTTTCGGCTGGATCTCCTCGTCGAGCACCTCGCCCGTCACCAGGCTCACCTTTTCGATGTATTGGGACGGAGTCATCTCTTCGGGCGCGGGCGTGGGCTCGGTCATCGGTGGCTCCTAGATCTCGTGGTGTAGATCCCCGTCGGGTGGACCGCATCGTGCGGACCGCGTCGTCGGATCTGTTCGGACCTCGGTTCGGTACCCCCAAATTAGCGCGACGGGTGGAGCCTTGGCAAGCTGTTCCGGGCTCGGCGGCCGCCCTCGGAATCCACCTCCGACCCGCCGACGAATCGACTGCCGGCGAGACCCGCGGGATATAATGCCGGTCGGGCGGCCGCGGTCCCGTCCCCCCAACCGACCCCCGCCCACGATACCCAATGTCCATAACCGAGCTCCGTTGCGCCGTTCGAACACGGCTGCCTACGCGGCACGCCGAGTTCGTCGCCTGCGTCTTCGTCGATCCGAACAACAACGCCGACCATGTGGCCCTGGTCCTCGGGGACCCGGCGGTGGGGCCGCCGCCCCTCGTCCGACTTCACTCCGAGTGCCTCACCGGCGACGCCCTCGGCTCCCTGCGGTGCGACTGCGGCGAGCAGTTGGAAGCTGCCCTCTCCCAGATCGCCCAGGAGGGTCGAGGGGTCCTGCTCTACCTGCGCCAGGAGGGCCGCGGCATCGGCCTGCTGAACAAAATCCGCGCCTACGCGCTGCAGGACCAGGGGCTCGACACCGTCGAGGCCAACGAGCACCTCGGCTTCCACGCCGACATCCGCGACTACTCCGTCGCAGCCGCCATGTTGAAGGATCTGGGGGTGACGAGTCTTAGGCTCCTCACCAACAACCCCCGCAAGCTCGCCCAGCTCGAAGCCCACGGCCTCCACGGCGAGCGGGTCCCGCTGGTGGTGGACCGCAACGATGAGAACCGGGGCTACTTGGAGACCAAGCGCACCAAGCTCGGCCATCTCCTGGAGCCGGAGGTCGTCGGCGACTGAGGAACCCGATCGGATCAGGGATCGCTCCCCGCGCCTGAGGCTCCCTCATCCACCCACAGCGGCAGACCGGCGGCGTCCCAACCCTCGACCCCCTCCCGCAGCCAGCGGATGTCCAGGAAGCCGCTGCGGGCGGCGACGACGGAGGCCTCCCAACTACGGATACAGTCGCGGCCGTAGCAATACAGCACGATCGGCGTCATGCGGCGGTCGATCCCCGACCAGGTTTGCTCCAAGGAGGCTTCGAGGCCCGAAGGAAAGTCCGGCCAGGGCAACACCTCCGATCCGGGCAAATAGCCCCGGCCGTGATCGCGAACCTCCCGCAGGTCGTAGAACGGCATCGGGGCGGTCGCCCCCACCTCCCGGTGGACGAGCTCCCCAAGGGCTTCGGCGACCTCAGCGGCCGACGCCACCCGAACCACAGGACGGTCCGGGTCCGCCGTCCACTCGTCCCAGCCGCCGGCGAAGACCCGCACGTCGATCCCCATGTGCCTGAGGAGGAGGTAGGCCAGGCCGAGCTGGTCGGTTTCGGGGCCTTCTCCGTAAAGGACGATCTCGGTCCCCGGGGTCAGGTAGGTTCCTTCCCGGGGCCCGAGCTCGAGAAACCGTCCCCAGCTCTCCCTGGGGGTGGGCCAGCGGCCGCCGTCGAGCCAGCTTCGGACGTCGTACGGCAGGGCGTAGGGAATGTGACCGGCGGAAAAGACCTCCGGCGCCCGGTAGCCGACTGTGGTCCAGTCGACGCCGTCCCGAAGATCCAGCGCCTGTGCGCCCCCAGGCCCGAATTGTTCGTAGACCCACTCCGCCGTTGCCGCCGGTGCCAGTCGGGGTGCGGCGGTGAAGTCGGCGGGTGTCGGTGACGATCCCCCCTGCTCCACCGGCCCCCCTATCCGCCGCCATCCTTCGGCGCCGTCGTAGAGGATCTCGATCTCGGCGACTCCGGCCCAGTCCATCCACCACTAGAGGCGCCCGAGGCCCAGGTGGTCTTCGGCCTGCCCCCCTTCGCCGTACAGCACGACGGTCTCGGACCCGTCGAGCCCCAGGTCGCCGAGGCTACGGCGTACACAGTTCAGCAGGTCCGCCGCGTCGGCGCAGCGGGCCGCCAGGGCTTCGACGTCTCCGCAGGCGGCACCGGCGATGCGCTCCTCGGCACAGCGCCCGCTGGACCGGGCATCCACCAGTCGGAGCTCGGGGTCCTCCAGTCGCGCCACCAGCCGCTCCGGGGACACGAACACGTTGGGGGACTCGATGTCCTCAGGGATCGGCGGCGGCTCCGGCAGGGTCGGCGCCGGTAGGGAGGACGGGTCGAACGGCTGACGCTGGCGGATCGCCTGACCGAGGACGAAGGTTCCGGCCATGGCGGCCAGGAAGACGAGGGCGGGGAACAGGCGACGGAGCTTCGACATGCTGGGTCTGGGTCTTCGGTTGGCTTCGGACCGGGGGCGAACCCCCGGTCCGAAGGGGCCTAGCGCGGCTCGGCGTAGACGACGCCGTCGCCGGGGGCTCGGTAGTAAACGGCTACGATGTGGTAGGCACGCTCGTCCCAGCCAATGTAAATCGCCCCACAGGGAGCGATGGGGCCCGGGGTCCACCAGGGCTCCACCTGGCACCGGCGGCCGCCGGTGATCCAGTGGCCCCAGCCGGCGTCGGCGCGGGTGCCGTCCGCGCCTTTGGCCGTCAGGTCGATCGCGACGACCCAGTCGACGTCGATGACGTCGACGCCGGCGCTCGGGAATGCGACCAGGGCCGCCAGTCCGAAAGCGATTCCGAGGAGAAGGGCGGTTCTGAGCTTCATCTCCAAACCTCCTTTGTGTCGCCAACTGCGGAGTTCCCTGCCCACGCTGCGCCATTCCGAAGGAATTCTCGGCGACGGGAGAACCTTCCAGGGGCAAGGCTCAGCAAAAACTCGGGCAGGTCGTTCACGACAATAGCACAAATAGAAGCTAATTGAACTATAAATCTCTATCGAGAGATTCTCCCCAAGGCCCCCCGCAGAGCTAGCCCCAATCGAGGCGCGCCAGAAATGTCAGAATGGGGACCACGGGACCAAGGAGGAACCTGGCTTGACCACCACCAAGCGCATTGCGATCAATACCGGCGGCGGCGACGCCCCCGGCCTCAACGCCGTGATCCGCGCCGCGACCTTGGCAGCCCTCGATCGGGGCTGGGAGGTCTTCGGAATCGGCAAGGGTTACGGAGGCTTCCTGGACACCGACAAGATCCAGCGCCTCGACCAGGACACCGTCCGGGGTATCGCCCATCTAGGCGGCACCATCCTCGGCACCACCAACAAGGGGGACCCCTTCCAATACCCGGTCCCCGGGGGAGGCGTGGTGGACCGCTCGGACGAAGTGGTCGCGTCGTTCCACCGCCTCGGCCTCGACGCCCTGATCGCCATCGGCGGCGACGGATCCATGGGCATCGCCCAGCGTTTCGTCGACAAGGGAATGCCGATTGTCGGGGTCCCCAAGACCATCGACAACGACCTGGCCGGGACGGTGGTCACCTTCGGCTTCGACACGGCGGTGACCGTCGCCACCGAAGCCATCGACCGCCTCCACTCCACCGCCGAAGCCCACGAGCGGGTCTTCGTGGTGGAGGTGATGGGGCGCTACGCCGGGTGGATCGCTCTCTACTCCGGGGTCGCCGGCAGCGCCGACGTGGTACTCCTGCCGGAGATCCCCTTCGATTTCGAGGCCGTCGCCCGCAAGGTCATGCACCGGGAAGCCAACGGACGGCGGTTCAGCCTCGTCGTGGTGGCCGAGGGCGCGCGGCTCCAGGACGGCCAACCCGTGACCCTCGGCGACGAGCGCCAGGGCAGTGAGCTGCGATTGGGGGGAATCGGCGAGGTGGTGGCGAAGGAGATCACCGCGAGAACCGGCAAGGAAAGCCGCACCGTGGTCTTGGGGCACCTTCAGCGGGGCGGCGGACCGACGGCGCGGGACCGCCTCATCGCGCTGCGCTTTGGAGCGGCGGCGGTGCGGGCCATCGAAGCCGGAAAGTCGGGGGTCATGGTGGCCCTCGACCCTCCAGAGGTCAAAGCCATCCCCCTCTCTGAGGCTGTGGATCGAATGAAGCTCGTCCCCCGGGACGGCGATGTCGTCGCCACCGCGCGGGACCTCGGCATGTGCCTTGGGGATCGCTGGGACTGAGATCGGAACCGGCCCGAAGGACCCGCCCCTCTCAACCCATCGCGGAGGTGCTCTTGGACTCGGCGTCCTTCAGGCTCACCGGCGGGCCCAGGATCTCCTGGAGCAGGACCGCCCGGGCCAAGGACCGACCGCCGCTCTGGCGTCGCAGATCCCGCACCACGCCGGCGGCTAGACGACTGCGGGATCGACGGCGCCGCGCCGGAGGCCCGGACGGAAGTCCGAGCCGCGGCAGGGCGGGCATCGGTGCCCCTTCCCCAAGGGCGGCCGCTCGGGGATAGGGCGGGGTCGAAAGCTCCCCCGCCCCCAACCCCGGAGGCGAACCGCTGGCGTCGGATCTGGAAACGCCAGGGATCGGCGGCGCGGACCGGGGCGCCGGTGTGGGCACCGGCGGCGGCGGCGCGGGCTGGGGCTCGACGTCGACCCCCAGCTGCCGCATCAGCTCCTTCAGCACGTCGTCGCCGGCAGCCCCGTCCCCTTGGCTTCGGGCCTGGGGTGTCGCCGCCGGCTGGCCCTTCGGAGTCGAAGGGATCTCGGCCGGAGGGTCGGGCCTTTTGATGCCGGAGATCTTCTTGATCTGCTGAATGACGCTCGAAATCAGCCAGATCGCAATGAAGAGCAGCCAGACAATCAGCTCACCGTCCACGCCGCACCCCTTCTCAGCTCTCGGTGGACGGAGGGGTGCCGCCGGACTCGTCGGGCTCGGCGATCGACTCACGCATCTCGGTATCCGCTTCGATGTTCCTCAAGCGGTAGTAGTCCATGATGCCGAGGTTGCCGCTGCGGAAGGCTTCGGCGATGGCCAGCGGCACCTCCGACTCGGACTCGATGAGCTTAGCGCGCATCTCCTGGGCGCGGGCGGTCATCTCCTGCTCCTCCGCCACGGCCATCGCTCGGCGCCCTTCGGCCCGGGCCTGGGCGACCCGCTTGTCAGCCTCCGCCTGCTCGGTCTGGAGCTTGGCGCCGATGTTCTCACCGACGTCGACGTCGGCGATGTCGATCGACAGGATCTCGAAGGCGGTACCGGAATCGAGGCCCTTGTCGAGCACGGTCTTGGAGATCGAGTCGGGATTCTCCAGAACCAGCTTGTGGGTGCCGGCGGAACCGATGGTGGTCACGATACCTTCGCCGACGCGGGCCAGGATCGTCTCCTCGCCGGCGCCGCCCACCAGACGGTCGATGTTGGCCCGCACCGTCACCCGGGAGATGGCCTTCACCTGGATGCCATCCTGGGCCATGGCGGCCACCTGGGGCGTGGTGATGACCTTCGGGTTGACGCTCATCTTCACCGCCTCCAACACGTCACGGCCCGCCAGGTCGATGGCGGCGGCGCGCTGGAACGACAGGTCGATGCCCGCCTTGTCGGCGCTGATGAGGGCGTAGACCACCCGCGCCACGTTGCCCCCCGCCAGGTAGTGGGATTCGAGGGCTTCGATGGACAGGTCCAACCCCGCCTTGACCGCGCTGATCCGCGGCTCCACGACCTGCTTCGGTGGGATCCGGCGCAGGCGCATGCCCACGAGGGCGGTCAGCGGCACGTACGCCTGGCTGGACCAGGCGGCGATCCACAACCGCACCGGCACCAGATAGGTGAAGACGAACAAGAACGCGATGGCCAGCAACAACAGGGGCAGGAACATATCCATGGCGGCGCTCCCTCAGGGGGGTGTCAAGGCTTTGGGGTTTCGGGCCTAGGGGTCGGGCATCCCGCAGCTGAATTGGCTTCAGAAGCTCGCGGGACGCCGAAGGGTCGTCAGAAGTCGGATTTCGATCAGGCTAACACGTTGGCCTCAGTCGGAGGACGGCGCTTCGGCGCCGGGGGCATCGGTGGACGGCGGCGGCGATGAAAGCGCCTCCGGCGCCGCGGGCTCGTCGACGGCTTCCACCACCACCCGAACCCCTTCCACCTCCACGACCCGCACCCGCACGCCCCTATCGAGGAACTCACTATCGCTCACGACGTCGATCCGCTCGTCGCCGAGGGCCATCACGCCGGCGGGACGCAGGGGGGTCAAGGTCAGGCCTTCGACACCCTCCAGGTCCTGAAGCTCTTCCCGCGGCGCCTTCCAGTCCTCGACCCGAATCTTCGAGTTGTCGAGGACGAGACCCTTGCGGTATCGATTTTTGAGGAACATCCAGAAGCTCAGGCCGAAGACCAGCAGGCTGAGGAGGATCGAGCCGATCCCCAGTTCGAGGCTTTGGTGGAAGGCGAGCCAGCAGCCGTAGCCGATGGACAAGAGGCCCGCGATGCCGATGACGCCGCCGGGGACGAACAGCTCCGCCACCACCAGAAAGTAGCCGACACAGAGGAAGAGGGTGATCGTGGTCAGGACGTCCATGGCTCAGGCCCTCCTCACGACCACGCGGCCTTCGGTCTTTGACACGACCTTGACGGCGGTGCCTTTCTCGATCCAATCCCCCTCCGTCTCGACGTCCATCCGCTGCCCGTCGATCCTGGCCTTGCCCGAGGGCCGCAACTCCGAAAGGGCGGTCCCCTCCTGGCCCAAGAGGTCGGCGGGGGCGGCGTCGTGGCTGGCGTAGCCCTCCTCCACCGCGAGATCCTGGCTAAGGAGAATGCCGCCCCCGAGGGGCGTATGGGGAAGGAATCGCAGGGCCAAGAGCATGGCGCCGAACGCGAGAAGCGTGACCATCGAAATCTGCGACAGAGCATCGTAAGTGAAGGGGTTTTCGAGGCTCAGGTCCCCCCAGTCGCCCGCCATCAGGAGCATCACCATGCTGGAAAAGACCGCGGCGGCGCCGAGGACCCCGGCGACGCCGAATCCCGGGAAGACGAACATCTCCACCACCAGCAGGAGCACCCCGATGGCGAACAGCAGCAGCTCTTCGTGGCCCGCGAGGTTCACCAGGTAGTGGCTGAAATACAGGAGCAGGAAGCAGAGGATGGCCACGCCGCCGAAGATGCCGAAGCCCGGGGTCTGAAACTCGAGGTAGCCCCCCACCATCATGCCCAGGAGCAGCAAGGAGGCGATGGGGGCGCTGGTCAGAAACGCCACCAGCGTCTCCGACCACGAGCGATCCACCGTCGCCATGTCCACGCCGGCGGCGCCGACGCCGACAAGCACGTCTTCCGTGGTCTTGGCCTCGAAGTCCGCCATGCCGTATTCCAGCGCCGTGAGGGTGGTCAGGGTGAGCAGCTTGCCCTCGTCGATGATGCCCTCGATCTCCATGTCGGCATCCACCATCGCTTCGGCGATGTCACCGTTGCGGCCCTTGGTTTCCGCCGTGACCCGCAGCTCCTGGCGGAAGTAGGAAAGGTACTTCTCCTCCACCGCCGCCGGAACTTCCTGGCCCGGGCTCTGGGTCACCGGCGTGGCGGCGCCGATGGTGGACCCGGGGCTGATGGCGATCTTGTCGCAGGCCAGGGAGATGAGGGCTCCGGCGCTGATGGCCCGCTTGTTGATGAACACCACCGTCTCCGGCTCGGCGTCCAAGAGGGCGTCGCGGATGGCCACCGCCGCGTCCACTCGGCCGCCGAAGGTGTTCAGCTCCAGAAGGAGGACATCCGCCTCCTCCAGGCGAGCACGGTCCAGCAGGCGGGTCACATAAGCGCTCTCGGCGAGATTGATCTCACCGTCGATCTTGCCGTACACCACCGTCTTGCCACCGGCGACGGGGGCTTCCGGGGCGTTCCCGGCATCCCCTTCGTCCGCGTTCTTACCGGTGGCAGCGGCATCGTCTCCATCGGCATCCCCGGGGGACGACGGATCCGACGCCGTGGGGGCGATATTCGACGGCTGCTCCGCAGCGTCGTCGGTCTGGCCGGTGATCGTGACCGCGGGCCCCACCATAAGTAGGCAGAGCAGGCACGTTAGGACCCCGAGGAGGGGGCGCGGGCGGCCTTCGTAGGGCTTTGGGATTCTGAATCTCATGATCTGATGGCGACCTCCGACGTCATTACGTCGTGGGTCATCGATCCCTTCGTCCGAAGGTTGCAAAAGGATGTCGACCGAACAAGGTCGGCGCCCCTAGATCATACTGCGGAATCTGCGCCGCCGCCCGCGGTGGGCCGCGGTGCATCTTCCCCTGAACAGGCAGGTCCCGCCTTGGGGGCCGCCGGGCTCGTCCCGATCAGGTCAGCTCCTGACCGGGGCTCGGCGGACCCGGAGCGGCCCTAGTCTCAGAGACCCAGGACGTCGACGCCCTGTTCGAAGACGACATCCACCGGGATCCCCTCCGCCGACAGGCGGTCGAGGTCGGCCCGGAGCTGCTCGCCCTCTTGGCCGTACTTGGCGACGAAGGCTTCCACCCCTTCGCGGTCGCCGTCCCCCTGGAGGGTGAGGATCTTCTCCGAAAGCGCGTTCGTGGCCTCTTGCATCTTGTCGAACTCCACCCGATAGGTGCCGGTGGCCTCGTCGCGGGAGAAGGCGCCGTGCTCGGCGAAGAAGTTGAACCGCACCAGGTTGGCGACTCCGTGTGAGCTGGCGGAGCCGAAACGGATCGAGCGGAAGATGCCCGCCAAGAAGGTGGCGTAGTTGTCCATCAAGGGAGCTTCCCCCATCTCCCCCTGGGCGTGCAGCTCGGTGACCATGTAAAGGCCGAGCATGTCAGCCTTGCCCTCCTCCAGCGCCGAAGCCTTCTCGCCGAGGGCCTCGCGGACCGTGCCCTTGCCGTCGAGGGTGTTCTTGATGCCGAGGCCGTGGGCCACCTCGTGGAACATGGTGTTGCCGAAGAACGCGTCGAAGGTGATGTGGGATCGCTGATCCTCCGCCATGAGGACGCCGGCGATGGGCACCAGGATCTCGTCGAACTTGGCCCGCATGGCGTTCTTCAGCTGGAGGCGACGGGTACCTTTCTCAAGCTGGACCCGCTCATCGTTGGGCAGGTTGATGGCGATGGTCTTGGAGCCGGCGTTGCAGTCGCCGGCGTAATAGACGACGTCGTAGGCGCCGAGGTCCGAGTCGGAGCCCGGCTCCTCCTGCTTGTAGGCATCCGGCACCGGCAATCCCTTCTGGAGGGCCGGCAACATGGTCGCGTACTTGGACAACCGCTCGCTCCACTGGCGGTCCTTCACCAGCACGTAGGCGGAGTTGGCGGTCTTCTGGCCGACGAGCTTGTCTTCGTAGTTCTCGATGGGGCCGATGACGATGTCGAGGCCGTTGGACTTCATGTCCATCCAGGCCAGATCGCTCTCGAGGTAGTCGTTGGCCAGCAGCGCGTCCGCCCGCAGGCCCAGATACCGCTTCAGGCCTTCGTCCTCTGCCAGCTCGGCGGCCGCCCGCAGCTTCTCCGCCGCCACGCCGTAGGCGTCGGCGAAGTACTCGGCATAGGGAATGGCCTGGAGGGAACCGTCGTCGGACCGCCGGACCATGGTGTAGGAATCCAGCAGAGCCGGGTTCTCCGCCGCGGCGGCGTCCAACTGCTCCCGCGTCAGGTCTGCGGGGTAGAAATTAGCGCCCTTCGGCTTGGGCCCCACCCCGTCGACGAAGGGAGCGTTGCCGTCGAGGCGATCCCAGGGACCGTAGTTGAGCTCGGCGTACCTGCGCTCGGCGTCGGAGCCTAGGGTGGGCATCAGGGCGTCGGGATCACCGTAGGCCTGGGTCCAGAAGGCCCCGTCCATGGCCTGGGCAGCCTCGATCAGGAGCGGCACCATCTGGCGTTCCGCGTCGCTCAGCTCGATTTCGGTGGTGAGACGGAAGGGGACGTATTGGGCGAGCTTGGCGTCGATGGCGGACACGGCGTCCTCGGCCTCGGGGGCGGTGGCAGCGGGCTCTGGGGTGGGACCGCCGCAGCCGATGGAGGCGGCGGTGGCGAGGGCGACGGCGCCGTAGGCGAGGCTACGCAGACTTCGATTCATGACTACCTCTCGGGTTCGCATCAGCGTCAGGGGATGGGACTCGGATACACCGAGTTTATCCCGACCGGGGCGGAGGCGAAGCCCCGAGGGGCGGAACCCACGCCCTCAGCCGGCGAATCGAGCCCCGAACGCCAGGCCCAGGGCTAGGAGCGCCAGCACGGCGCCGACGGCGGTGCGGACCGTCCCCGGGCGGCCGCCCCTCCCCCACCCCGCCTGCAGGGCCGCCACCCCCCAGAGGATCCAAAAGGGCTCGATGGGGACGCGGTAGCGGGTCTTCACATGGAGGCCCAAGAAAAGGAGCAGGTTGAGCCCCACGAATGCCACCCCCGTAAGGCCCCACGGACCGCGATCCCCCCGGCCGATGGTCCAGGCCAGGCCCATCGCCGCCGCCACCAACAAGGCTCCGTAGACGAGAAACACCAGCCGCCGCAGCCAAATCCCCGGCCGTTCCGGGAAGGCCAGGTACCCCTGGCCCACCGTGTGGATCGGTCCCCAAGGAAGCTGATCGGTCAGGTAGGAGCCCTTGTCGAACAGCCGGAAGTACTGCTTCCCGAGTTGCCCCACGAGCACCGCCGCCATCCCCCGCTCCTCAACGTGGGCGGCGATGCGGTGGCGTAGGAGGCGATCCCGCTCGGCGGGGGTGTCGGCGCTGGCCAGGTACGCCTGGAGCTCCGGCCAGACAATCGAGTCCACGTGGTTGCGGCGGGAGGTATCCCTGAGCCCGACCCAGAGGTTGAAGGTACCGCTGTCGGCGATCACCGCCCTCCCGGTGGTTCGGTGGTTCGCCACCACCGTGGGGGCCACCACCGCCGCCATGGCCAGCACCGCCGCAGCGGGACGCAGCCAGCGGCGAGAGCTTCCATCGTCCCCCCGGCGATCCATCCACAGAGCTAGCAGCAGGAGAGGAACAAGGGGCGTCAGCAGGCTCTTGGTGAGGAGCGCCAAGCCGAGGGCAATGCCCCCCGCCGCCGCCCACATCCACCCCCGGGGCTGCGGTGGACGGGCGAGGCAGACGAGGGCCAGGGCGAAGAAGAAGAGATGCGGTATCTCGGGCCAAAAGTAGTAGGCGTAGGCCGCCAGGGGTGGAAAGCCGAAGATCCCCGCCGCCACCCACGGCCGCCAGGGGCGGTGGATCCCCAGGTGGGCCGAGAAGGACGCCAGCAGGAGCGCCGCCGCCAGCAGCAGAGCCACCTGAATCCCCTGGACCGGCAGTCGCCCCGCCCCCCCCGTCGCCCCCCAGGCCGCGGCGAGGAAACGGGGATAGAGGGGTGGCCACAGCAGATCCCTGCCGTCCCCGCCGAGGCTCGCCCCCGGCTCGGAGGACGCCGAAACGCCGCTCCGCAGCGCCTCGGCCCGGGACCAGTAGGTGACCTCGTCCCCCACCAGGGTCCTCGGCTCCGGCCAACGGTCGAGGACGAAGAGCCCCAGGTGGACGCCGAGGGACGCCGCGACGAGCAGAACCGTGGCCCATCGGGGCGGAACCCCCGACGCAGGGCGGTCGGCGGAGCCGGAGGGGGTCATCCGTGGCCGGCGGGGGCCTGGGCTTCCTGCTTCTTCATCTCCACCTCGAAGCGCTGCTTGTCGGTGGCCTTCTCCCAGGCGGCTCGGGCGGTGATCTTGCCGGCGGACATCTGGGTCGCCAGGGAATCGTCCATGGAGCACATGCCCATACCCTTGTTGCCCTGGATGATCGACTGGAGCATCGGCGTGTTGCCCTCGCGGATAACGTTCGGCAGGCCGCCGGTCTTGAGCAGCACTTCGTGGACAGCCACCCGGCCCTCGCCGTCGGCGGTCTTGAGCAGCAGCTGGGAGACGATGGCGGAGATGGATTCCGCCAGGGTCGTGCGCACCTGGGCCTGCTCATTGGCGGGGAACGCGTCGATCAGCCGATCGATGGTCTTGGCGGCGCTGTTGGTGTGGAGGGTGCCGAACACCAGGGCCCCCATTTCGGCGGCGGTGATCGCCAAGGAAATGGTCTCCAGATCCCGCATCTCGCCCACCAGCACCACGTCGGCATCCTGCCGCACCGCCACCTTGAGGGCGTCGGCGAAGCTGTGGGAATCGTGGCCGACCTCCCGCTGGGAGAAGACGCTTTTCTTGTTGGGGTGGACGAACTCCACCGGATCCTCGATGGTGACGATGTGCTTGGGGTAGTTGGTGTTGATGCGGTCGATGATCGCCGCCAGGGTGGTGGACTTGCCGGACCCGGTGGGGCCGGTGATCAGCACTAGGCCGTGCTGGAGGTCCGCCAAATCGGCGATGGCCGACGGCATGTTCAGCTGCTCGCAGGTGAGGATCTTCTCCGGGATGATGCGGAAGACCGCCGCCGCGCCGTTCTCCTGCCGCAGGAAGTTGCAGCGAAAGCGGGCTACACCCGGCAGGCCGTAGGCGAAGTCGAGATCCCCCGACTCCTGGTAGTCGTGCCACTGCTCTTTCTTGGCGATCTCCCCCAGGAGTTGCTCCAGCTCGGGGTGGCTAAGGACGTCCCAGCCCTCGATGTCGGCGAGGGAGCCGTGGACCCGCATGCGGGGGCGCTGCCCCGCCGCGAGGTGGAGATCGGAGCCCTTGGTTTCCTTGAGGTGGATAAACAGCTGGTCGATACGTGCCATCGTCTAGAACCTCAAGCGAAGCGCTTCGGGTCTTCGGCGTTGCGCCGGGCCTCTTCCTGGGTGATGGTCCCCTGCTTCACCAGCTCCGCCAGGGAGTTGTCGAGAAGGACCATGCCCCGGGAACCGCCGGTCTGCATCTGGGAGTGGATCTGGAAGGTCTTGTTGTCGCGGATCAGATTGCCCACGGCCCGGGTGTTCATCAGCACTTCGAGGGCCGCCGCCCGCCCTTCGCCATCGGCCCGCGGCACCAGGCGCTGGGACACCACCGCCCGCAGGGACTCCGAAACCATGGTGCGGATCTGGTTCTGCTGGTCCGGCGGGAACACCCCCAGGAGCCGATTGATCGTCCTGATGGCGCTGGAGGTGTGGAGGGTGCCGAGCACCAGGTGGCCGGTCTCGGCGGCGGTCAGGGCGAGGGAAATCGTCTCGAGATCCCGCAGCTCGCCGATGGCGATGATGTCGGGGTCCTCCCTCAGGGCGGCGCGGAGGGCGCGGGCAAAGCTCTCGGTGTGGGGCCCGACCTGACGCTGGTTCACCAGGCACAGGGCCGACCGATGGACGTACTCGATCGGATCTTCGACCGTGATGATGTGGTCTGGACGGTCTTCATTGATCAGCCGAACCATCGCCGCCATGGTGGACGACTTGCCGCAGCCGGCGGGGCCGGTGAACAGCACGATGCCCTGGTGGAATTGGACCACCCGCTCCAGATCCGCAGGCAGGCCCAGCTCCGCCAGGGTCGGCGGCTCTGGCGGGATGGCCCGAAAGACGGCGTCGAGCCCCCGCTGCTGCTGGTAAGCGTTGGCCCGGAAACGGCCGACGCCGGGGATCGAGTAGGCGAAGTCGAGCTGGAGGCGATCCTCCAGCTCCGCCCGCTGGGCCTCGCTGAGGATCGAGTAGATGAGCTCCCTGGCCCGGTCCTTGTCGATCATCGGGGAGGCGTCGGTCATGGTCCCGTGTAGACGCAGCCGCAGGGGAGCCTGGCAATGGACGTGGAGGTCGCTGGCCCCGAGCTGCCGGGTCTGCTGGAGCAGCTGCTCCAAGGTCGTCTGGGGTCCGAATTGGAGCTTGTAGGAACCCGAACCGATCGATGCCGCCGGGGACGGCGCCGCCGGAGCCGCCGGGGGCTCGACTTGCAGGGGCTGGGTCGCCGCCACGGGGGCGACCGGCGGAGGGGCAGCCGATGCGGGGGCGCCGGTCGGAGCCGGAGCAGGGGCAGCCGGTGCAGGGGCCGCAGGTGACGGAACAGGGGCCGCAGGTGACGGAACAGGGGCCGCCGGAGCCTTCCCCTGCTTCTGCAGGTAGGCGGCCCGCGCCCGCTCGAGCTTCTGGACCACCTCGGGGCTCAGGGCCCCCTGGGACACGAGAAACTGCCCGAGATCCATGCCGTCACCGACCTGCCGGAGCTGCTGGAGCGACGCGCCCACCTGCTCCTTCGTGAGCACCTTGTAATGGACGGCCAGCCGGCCGAAGAGTAGATCCTGTTCGTGTTGGCTCATCGCGCTCCCGTAGGCTGTCTGAGGGACTAGGTCAGGGTACGTCATCCCCCTAGGGCGCGCAACCCGTGTGGCGGACCTCTCTGTCCCCAATACGCCGCCTCCGGCATTCGATATTATTCACCCGTGAACCTCTCAAATATTCGACCCGCCCCAGGCGCCTCCACTGCTCTGGGACCGCGGATAGCCGCCCCGCTGCTCTTGGCGGCGCTCGCGTTCACCGGCTGCGGTGACGAACCCGCCCCCGCACCGGAGCCGGCGGCCCCCGCAGCCACCCCCACTTCGGTGACCTCCATCGGCCGACTCGAACCCGCCCTCGGGGTGGTGGACGTCGGTGCCGCCGCCGGAGACCGGGTGCTCGCCCTCGAAGTGACCGAGGGGGACTCCGTCGAACGGGGTCAGGTCCTGGTGCGGCTGCAAAGCCACGCCGAACGGGCCGCGGCCCGCGCCACGCAGGAGGCCCGCCGCGATGAGGCTCTGGAAGCATTGGAGCGAGCCCGGACCGCGGGGCCCTTGGCGGTACGCCGCCGCGAGGCGGAGGTGGAGCGGCTGGAGGCGGCCCTCGCCCTCGCCCGCAGTGATCTCACCCGCACCGAAGCCCTGGTCCGTGACGGGGTGGTCCCGGACCGGGACCTGGAGCACCAGCGGACGGTGACGGTCCAAGCCGCCGCCGACCTCGAAGCCGCCGGCGCCGCCCTCGACCTCGAACGCAGTGAGCGGCGCCTCGCCAGCCGCGAGGCCGGGGCCCGCCTCGCCACCACCGAGGCGGACCTGGACCGGGCCGAGGCCGCCTTGGAACAGACCGAGATCCTGTCGCCGGTGGACGGCACGGTGCTGGACGTCTTCACCTTCCCCGGGGAGCCCACCCACGGCGGCGCCATCCTGCGCCTCGGCGAAACCGCCCGGATGATGGCGGTGGCGGAGATCTTCGAGACCGAAGCGCGCTTCGTTCGGGCCGGGCAGCGGGCCAAAGTCACGAGCCCCGCCCTGCCGGAGGTCCTCGAAGGCACAGTGGCACGGGTGAGCCGCATCGTGCGCAAGAACGACGTCCTCGACATCGACCCTGCGGCGGACACCGACACCCGGGTCATCGAAGCCCGCATCCTCCTCGACGCTCCGCAGGTCGCCGCCCGCTTCGTCCACCTCCAGGTCGACGTCGAGGTCGACGTCGGGGAGGGCAACGCCGGCGCCCGCGGCGGTTCAGCCTCCCCCTGAGGCCCGAGGCATGGGCACCCATCTGGCCTGGCACGACCTCAAGCACCGCCGCGCCCGCACCGCCGCGGCCCTCGTGGGGGTCTCCTTCGCCATCGTCCTGATCTTCATGCAGGCGGGGTTCTATGAAGCCTGCAAGGCGTCGGCGATCCGTATCCACCGCCTGCTCGACTTCGACCTCATGGTGGTCTCCAAGCACTACTCCTTCATCATGGAGTCGAGCTCTTTCCCGCCGGAGCGGCTGGCCCAGGCGGAGGCGGTGGACGGGGTGGCGGCGACGGTGCCGGTTCATCTTTTCCCGACCCTCTGGCGCAATCCGCAGACCGCCAACCGCTACGACCTCGCCCTCTTGGGGGTCGACCCGTCGGACCACCCCTTCCTTCCCCCCACCTTCGGCGCCCTGATGCCATCGATCCAGCCCGCGGACACCGTGCTCTTCGACCGCGACGCCCACCCCATCCTCGGCCACAACCCCGCCGGCACCTGGGGCCAAGTCGAGGACCGGAGGCTCCAGGTGGTGGGGGACTTCGCCTGGGGGGTCGGCTTCGTGGGCCAGGGCCTCGCCGTCGCCAGCGAGGAGACCCTCAGGCGGGTGTCCCCCGGCGATTCCGGAGCCCTGGAGCTCGGACTCGTCCGGGTCGAACCGGGGGCGGACGTGGACTCGGTGGCGGCGGCCCTGGAACAGAGGCTCCCTCCGGACGTCCAGGTGTGGACCCGCAGCGCCATCGAAGCTAGGGACCAGCGCTTCTTTCTCCGCGACCGCCCCATCGGCCTGATGTTCACCTCCGGTCTCCTGCTGGCGATCTTCATCGGCGGCGTCATCCTCTTTCAGGTGCTGGCCTCGGAGGTGACCAGCCGCAAGGGGGAGCTGGCGACCCTCCAGGCTCTGGGTTATACCCGACGGCAGGTCTACGGCGTGGTGTTGGAGCAGGGCCTGCTCTACGCCGCCGTCGCCTTCCTGCCGGCGGTGGCGGCGGCCGTGGTCCTCTTCGCCGTCACCCGGCGACTCGCCCGCCTGCCGATGCACCTGGGCCCGGGCCTGGTGCTCGCCGTTTTCGGGGTCAGCCTGGCGATGTGCCTGGTTGGGGCCCTCGCCGCCAGCGCCCGGGTGCGCTCGGCCGACCCCGCGGACCTGTTCTAAAGACCCGACGATGCGCCCCCCCTCCGCCACACCCCTCGCCTGGCTGTCCCTGATCCACGACCGGCAGCGCCTCGTCGCCGCCGTCGGTGGGGTCGCCTTCGCCGTGGTCCTGATGCTGTTGGAGATGGGCTTCCTCTTCGCCATCTACGACAGCAGCACCCTTTCCATCGAAGCCTTCGACGCCGACCTGATCCTCACCCACCAGCACAAGGACGACATCAACCCCTCCAAGCCCTTCCCCCTGCAACGCCTCGACCAGGCCCGCGGGGTTCCGGGGGTGGCGGACATCTACCCGGTCTACCAGCGCCGCCTCGGGGCCTGGCGCAACCTCGAATCCTCACGGCGGGACCTGCTGAGGGTCCTCGCCTTCGACCCTCGGGATCCGGTCTTCGAGCATCCCGAGATCGACGCTCAAAGATCCCTCCTACTACGTCCGGATACCGCCCTGGTGGACCGCCGGTACCGGGACACCTACGGCGGGCTGCGGTCAGGCTCCAGCGGCGAGCTGGACGGCAGGCGGATCCAGCTGGTGGGGGACTTCGAGATGGGGCCGGACCTCCAGCTCAACGCCAACCTGGTGATGAGCGACCGCACCTACCGCAACTGCTTCAACGCCGTCCGCCGCGGGGGGGACATCCTCGACGACGTGGAGTACGGTCTCGTCCAGGTGGAGCCGGGCCACCGCCCGGCGCAGGTACGCCGCGCCCTCGTCGACCGCCTTCCGTCGGACGTCCGGGTCCACACCCCCGAGGGTCTGACGCGGACCATCCACCGCTTCTGGACGATCCACCAACCCGTGGGGGCGGTTTTCGCCCTCGGGCTCCTGGTGGGCTTCGCCATCGGCGTCATGATCTGCTACCAGATCCTGTTCACCGACGTCCACGATAACCTTCCCCAGTTCGCCACAGTCAAGGCCATGGGCTACGGCAACGGCTTCCTGGTGCGGCTGGCGCTTCGCCGCGGGGTCTACCTGGCGCTGTTGGCCTGCGTCCTCGGCCTGCCCCTGGGTCTGGCGGGCTACGCCGCCCTCGGCTCCGTCACCGGACTGACCTTCCGGCTCACCGCCGGCAGGGCTGCCCTGGTGGCGGGGGCGACGATCGTGATGTGCGCCCTCGCCAGCCTCCTCGCCATGCGCAAGGCCCTGGCCCTCGACCCCGCGGAGGTCTACTGATGCTGCGACCCGAATCCGCCACCGGCTTCATCCGTCGACTCCGGGAACCGCCGCCACCGGTGGTGAGGGCGAGCGGCGTCGGACACGATTTCGGGACCCCCGACCACCCCATGCCGGTCCTTTTCGACGTCGATCTCCGCATCGGCCCCGGCGAAATGGTAATCCTCACCGGTCCGTCTGGATCTGGGAAGACGACCCTGCTGACCCTGATCGGTGCCCTGCGTTCGGTGCAGACCGGCACCCTGCGGGTGATGGGGAAAGAGCTCCAAGGGCTCGGTGAAGCCGAACGGGTGGCGGTCCGCCGCGGTCTGGGATTCATTTTCCAGGCCCACAACCTCTTCGCCTCCCTGACCGCCCTGCAGAACGTGCGGCTGGCCCTGGAGCTCCACGGCGGACGCCGCCGTGAGCTGGATGAACGGGCCGCCGAGATCCTGGGGGGGCTCGGCCTGGGGGATCGGCTGCACCACAAGCCAGAGGCCCTCTCCGGAGGACAGCGCCAGCGGGTGGCGGTGGCCCGGGCCCTCGCCGCTCGCCCGCCGCTGATCCTCGCCGACGAGCCCACCGCCGCCCTCGACGCCGAGTCCGGCCGCCTGGTGATCGATCTGCTCCAGGGGCTGGGGCGGGAACACGGGACCGCCACCCTGTTGGTGACCCACGACAGCCGGGTCCTCGACGCCGCCGACCGGATCGTCAACATGATCGACGGCCGGGTGGTCTCCAACGTCCACGTCAACGAAACCATCGCCATCTGCGAATTCCTGCTCCAGGTCCCCATCTTCGCCGAGCACACCCCCAACTCCCTGGCGGAAATCGCCGGCCACATGCATACCCAGCGCTTTCCCCCAGGGCATCGGATTTTCCGCCAGGGGGACCCCGGAGACTTTTTCTATCTGGTGCGGGACGGTAGCGTGCGGATCCTCGACGAGGACGGGGGGAAGGAGCTGGCGGTGCTGGGTCCCGGCAGTTTCTTCGGCGAGGTGGCCCTGATCGCCGAACAGCCCCGTAACGCGACGGCGGTGACCGGGGACGCGGCGGAGCTTTACGCCCTCGACAAGGCCAACTTCCAGCTCGCCCTCGAACGGGGCAAGAGCTTCCGCGACCAGCTTCTGGAGATCTTCCTCAACCGGCGGTGACCGCGGGGAGCCGCCGGTCCCGTACGGGGCACTAGATCTCCCGGTTGAGCCTCCAGAGCAGGTCCACGCCCCGACGGTGGTTGGCCAAGAGAAGCGACTCCAGCTGCGGATTGCCGGGGTCGCTGTCGAGCGCCCGGCGCAGGTCCCGAATAGCATCGTCGACCCGCAGCAGATTGCTCTGGACCGCCTCCAGCAACTCCGGAGACAGCTCGCCTCGGCGACCGTAGGCCGCCAGCCACAGGGCATCCCGGGCCCGGAGGTAGTCGAGCTCCAGCTCCGCCAGGGTCTTGGGCGCAAGGGTTTGGGGCGCAAGGGTCTGGGGCGCCAGCTCGGCGGACGCCGGGACCACCTCGCCGGCCGCCCCGTAGGTCGCGGCCCCTTTCGTCGGGGCTCCGACCCTAGCGGTGCTAACCCCGAGGAACAGCCAGGTCAGAACGCCCCCGAGGGCCATGAACAGCGCCGCCGCCACGGCTTGCCCCAGCCAGCCGCCGCGGGCGAAACCGGTTGGGGGTGGTGCGGACCGGACGGGGTTCCGGGGCGCCAACTCGGCGGCCACATCCCGCCACAGGTCCCCCGGAGGCGGAATCTCCCGGGGCAGGGCCCGGGTCCCCTCCGCCAGATGGCGTAGGTCCTCCCACTCCGCCGCCAGGACCTCGTCCTGGGCGATTCGCGCTTCGAGGGAGGCCTGCTCCTCGGGGGTGAGGGCGCCGTCCAAGAGATCGTCGAGTCGACGGGAATCGCCCCCGGGGGTCGATCCAGCCGCGGATCCGGAATCGGGTCGTTCGCCTCTATCCATGGCCCAGGGCCTCCCTCAGCAGCCGCCGTGCCCGGTGCAGCTGCGTCTTGCTGGTTCCCACCGCCAGCCCGGTGAGCTCGGCGATGTCTTTGTGGCGGTAGCCTTCCACATCGTGGAGGACGAAGACGGTGCGGGCGCCCTTGGGCAGCCGGGCGATGGCCCGCTCCAGGTCCACCCCGGCCCCCGGCGTCTCCCGCTGCTCCGGCTCCCGCATCCCGGGGGCGTCGTCCATGGCCACCACCCGCTCGCGATAGCGACCCGCCGCCCGCCAGCGGCCGAGGACCACGTTGACCGTCAGTCGGTGCAGCCAGGACCCGAAGGCGCTGCGGCCGTCGAAGGCGTCGAGCTTCCGCCAAGCCCTCACGAACGCCTCCTGGGCCAGCTCCTTCGCCTCCTCCCCATCCCCCGTCATGCGCAGGCACAGGGCGTAGATCTTGCCGGCGTGGCGATGGTAGAGCCGCTCGAAGGCGGCGACATCACCCGCGCGGGCGGCAGCGACGTCGAGATCCGGCGCCGAGGCCGCGGCGTCGAAACGGAGAACGGGGCGGGTCGTCGAAGGGTCCACGTCGTTTGGATGCCGGTCGGTGGCTAGGGGTTTGAAGCGTCGTGTCATCCACAGGTCCTATCTCCATAGCGTACCTGCGACGGCCCCCAACAGCGCAGACGGACGCCGGAGCCGCGGCGCACGTACAATCGTGGCATGAGCTCCAACGACCGTCCGGCGGTGTACGAAGGGCCGCAGGTTCCAGAGGATGAAAAGCGACACCTGGGTGGTGGCATCCACGTCTGGACCCGCAGCCAGGGGTCAGAAACCGAAGCCGAGCCCTTCCGGGTGGAGAGCCCTTTCCCCGTGCCGGGTTGGCAGGCCAGGAAGCCCGAGGAGCTGGGCCGCGCCCCCTTCCCCGGGACCGCCCTAGAATTCGAGGAGCGCTGGTACGAGATCATCGGCCAGGAGCGGGAGGGTTCCTGGTTCCGCTACGATCTCTCCCCGTGGTCGGACAACCAGACCCTCCGCCGCGCCGACGGCCTGACGCCGGAAGGCTGCCGCGCCCACGCCGCCGAGGTGCGGCGCCGCAAGCAGCGGGAACGGCGTAGTCGGGACCTCACCTTCGCCGGCGCCTTCGCCGGTCTGCTGCCGGCCGCAGAGCAGGAACGACTGGAGCTGGAATACGGCGTCTCGGCGGTGCGCAACACCCTCCTCACCGCGGTGCCCTTCCTCTCCGTTTCCATCTTCTTGATCATGGTGGCGGTGTCGAGGGTTCTCGGGACGGACTTCGGCCGCTGGAACGCCGCCGCTGACACCGTCGTCCTACTGCTGCCCCTCTGGGCCTACCTCGCCGTCGAGTCCCTGATTCGCCTGGCCTCCACCTTCACCGGACGACCCATGGGCACGATCTTCGTGGCCCTACCGCTGCGGATGTTTGGCGTGGGGAATCCGAAGACCATCGAGCGTCGTCAAGATGCCCACGCCAACGCCGCCCTCGCCGGCTCCGAAGCCAGCTGGCGGGAGGCCAAGGACCGGGTCCGCCCCCTACCGCCGGGGGAAGACGGCCTGAGACGCTTGGAGATCCGCTCCCGCTTGCCCAAAGACCACTGGCTGGCCAACGTCGAAGCCATCGTCTGGGACGGCGTCGCCTATGAGCTGGTGGAGCGGAGTGAAGAAGCGACGTCGGCGGGGACGGTCCACGTCTTCGAGCTTCACGAGCCGGAGGGCCAGCGGCTCTACCGCCGGGTCCACCACTTCCGGCCGGAGGAGGTGGTGGACGTCTACCGCGAGCAGCGGCGCCTGTCCGCCGCGGCGTGGATCGAAACCTTCCACATGCTCTGGGGCTTCACCGACGAGGGCCTGCAGGACGACCTGGCGGAGGTCTACGCCTACGAACCGACCCGCAGCACCCGGGCTTCGATCTGGCTAGCGACGGTTTTCGGAGTTCTGGCCCTCGGCCACCCCCTCTGGCGGGCCGCAGGGGGCGTTTCCGGCACCCTAGACATCCTCCTCATGATCCTCGGCGCCGTAGCCCTGTGGGAGGCGGCAATGCGGGCCGTACGCCTCAGCCGCGGTGAGATCGCCACCGGACTCCTGGGGCCCCTCTTCACCCCCTTCGCTCGCCCGGCCCTGCGCTGGCGTCCCCGGCCGGAGAGCCCCTACGCCCAACCCTACGCCGGGCCCTGAAGCGACGTCCACAGGGCCTTGGTCCCAGGACTATGACCGGCGGGGCCCTAGCCCCCAACCTGCTCTTGGAGATTCAGCAGCTGCTGCTCCATGCGCTGCCGCAGGGCCTCGTCGGAGGTCAGGGAGACCGCCTCGTCGAACAGCTGGATGGCCCGCTCGCCGTCCCCCTGTTCCAGGGCCCGCTGGGCGGCCACCACCAGGCGGGTCCGGTCGACGTCTTCGAAGGCGCGGTCCACGACCTCGATCGAGGCGCGACCGTCGAGCTCGCGGAGGATCAGCCCCTCGGCGGCGTCCACCTCCTCCCGCCGCAGATGGACCTGGACCTGGAGCGCCACGAGGTCGAGGCGGGCCGGCATCAGATCCCGGGCCTTGCGGACCGCCTTCATCGCGGCGTCCGGGTCGCCGCCGGGACGCAGGTGCGCCACCGCCAGGTTGGCGTGGGCCTCGCCGTAGCTCGGCTCCAGGGCCACCGCCCGCGCCAGGACCTTCCTCGCCCGCGCCTCGGCGGCCACCGCGCGCTTGGAGGTTCCCGTCAGGCGAAGGCTGTGGCGGCCGTAGAGGAGGTGGGTGATGGCGCGGCGGCTGCCCATCGCCAGGGCGTCCCGATACAACACCTCCGCCTCCTCCCAGCGATCCTGCCGGTCCCGCACGTAGGCCAGGCCGCCGTGGGCCTCGGCGTGGCGGGGGGACCGTTCCAGGGCGGCCTGGAACAGGCCCTCCGCCTGCGGTAGACGGCCCTGGCGGGCCAGCAGGTCTCCGAGGTGGAAAAGGGTGTCGGCCACCGGTAGACGGCCGACCCGAACCGGGGTGACCCGGAGGTCGTCGAGGCGAACCGAGGCGACGGCGAAGCGATCGTCGTAGGCGTAGTTCTGGAGCTCCTGCTCCATCGCCGAAATACGGCGGCCGAAGGCGCCCTCGAAGGCTTCCTCCACGTCCTCACCGCCCTCCACCACCCGAATCAGGAAGTCGGCGCAGCGCTCGAGGCGGTCGTCGCCGCCGGACAGCAGGTAGTGGACCAGCAGCCAGGACGAGGCGTAGAACCCGCCCACCTGGTCCGGCTCGTGGTAGGCCGCCGACCCGGTGGTGGCGGTGAGCAGGTCGGCGAGGGGAAAGTCCCCGATGCCGCGCAGCCAGCGGACGTGCCGCTGCACCGGTCGCCCCACCACCGCCCGCCCCTGCTCGACGGCGAAGGTGCTGTAGTACTCCGCCAGGCCCTCGTTGAACCACAGGGGGACCCCTGGGAAATTCTGGCTCACCAGGTAGTGGACGTACTCGTGGTAGATGACGGCGTAGGCCCCCGCAAGGCGGGAGCCGGCGTCGAGGGTGAGGTAGTTGCCGTCGGGATGGCTGAGGAACTGGCCGAGGGTCACCACCCCGCCGCGGTCCGGTCGGGTCTTGTAGGGGGCGAAGGATTCGGCGTCGCGGAAGGCGTAGAGGGCCGTGGGGGTCGACGCCCGTAGCTCAAGGGCCGGTGCCAGCCGGGCGAAGACCGTGCGGAACCGCTCCAGGTTCTCGGCGATCTCCACCGCCCTCGACGGCGGCGCGTCGGAGTAGAGGCTCAGATTCTCGCTCTCGACGACGATCCAGCCCTTGGCGTCGGTGACCGCGGCGGCGGGGCCGCTGAAGCCGAATGCGGCGAGTAGAGCGAGGAGGGCGACTTGGAGCAGGACGACCGAAGTTTGGGAGTTCTGAATCTTCAAGCTGGGTTCCCGCGGGATTTGCGACGGCGGTGGATCCACCCCGCAGCCAGAGATACGGCGGGGTGGAGGGCGTGGTTCGATGTCGGGATCCTATCGCCCCGGGAGCCCCCCCCTGACTTCGGGACGCGGGGCCGCTAGAATCTAAGGATTCCTATCCAAGATCTGCACAAGGAGCGCCTCCATGTCCGACGGTCAGTCCCCAACCCCGCCCGTTACCCCCCCACCGCCCGCCAACCCACCGCCCGCCACCCCACCGCCCCCCGCCGCCCCCCCCCCAAAAAACCCCCCCCCCCCCCCCCCCGCCCCCAAACAACGGCACCCCACC
>JBCDIS010000061.1:0-35948 GCA_038748685.1 Acidobacteriota bacterium
CTCGAGCTTACACCTACTTTTGAATACTGGTATCTACTCGAAATTCAATCACATCTTAACTCACAGAGAGCTGATGCTTAAACGCACAAAAGCCCAATGACACTAGCTAACCAAAGACTACTAGATTACAAGTCAGGTACCAATAGTCACACCATGGCAGCACAGTTGGCCCATGTGGATTGTCAAAGAGGGCTGCACTACGGATGCCTAGACCACATCTTACATGTTGCATGTACGCCCTACTTGCAACTCTCACCTAATCAGCAACTAGACATACAAATTTGCTTGTCTGGATTGCGCCGACGGCAAAGGAGGGCGGCGGTCCTGCCGTCCAGCGCCACCCCCGAGAGCATGGAGAGGCAGCGCCCTTCGGTCTTGAGGATGAGGTTGACGCACTCCTCCGCCGAGGAGCGCATGAAATCCCGCCGGAAGGATCGCCGCGCCGACTTGCGCACGCGCTCCGTGGCGTTGTGGCCGACGGCCAGGGCGTGCAGCTGGTGCAGGTTGCGGCCGCGGAGGATGCGGTCCAACAGGGCCTCCGGGGTCTGGGGGTTGCGGAACAGCTCCCCGATGACCTGCTGATCCCGCAGGAACGCCGCCGATCGGCCGAGGGCGGTGAGGCCCTGGCTGGAGCGGTGGTGGCGGGCCAAGAGCCGCGCGTGCTCGAGCCCGAAGCCGGTGCTCTCCACCAGGGCCATGGCCACCTTGGGGTGGGGGTCGAAGCAGAGGGCCCGCAGCTCGTCCCCCTCGCTGCGCTGCGCCAGCTCACAGCGCTGATCCACCGATAAGGGACGCAGCTCCCGTTCGAAGTGGCGACGCCACCCACCCCCTTCGGCGTCGGAGGACGATGAACGCTCCGGCGACGCCGGCGTCCGCGGGACCGCGGTCGTGTCCTCCCCTGGCTCCGGCGCCGTCAAGACACCCATCCCCACCAGCCCTTCGACGATGGTGCTCACCCGGTCCGCGCCGAGGCCGGTGAGGAACGGTAGCCGGCCTAGGGGGGTCGCACCGTCGATGCGGCTGAGGACGAAACCTTCTTCGGCACCTAGATCGAGGGACCAGATATCGACATCGGTGCGCGGCCGAGGAATCCAGTCGTGTTGGAGGGAAGGCATGCCTCAGTGTACCAAAACATGCATACATTTGCATATTTGATGACAGGCGCTCCGTACGGATTTTGATGCACACAGGATCCGGCGTTTGTGGGACGACACTTCCTCTGTCGATTCGCCACGATGCTTCCAGCCACCCGCTACTGGGCTCGATCGCCCCGAGCCCGTGCCTTCGACTTCCTTCTCCTCCGGGTGGAGCCCCCGCCGTACCGAGCTCCTTAGGGGCGGCCTGCTTCCTCAATCAGTCGAGCGCCGACGGAGACCTCTCCGTTGGACCCATCCGGGAGAACCAAGGTGGAGCATCATGGGATCAAGAGCATTTAGCGTCAGCATCGGGGCCATCGTCACTGGGTTCGTTCTCGCCGTCCTGCTGGGGACGACGGGCACCGCCCACGCCGACATCACCGGAACCGCCTTCCGCGACTACGACGCCAACGGGGTCCGGGGGACCGACGAGCCGGGGGTGGCGGGACTCGAAGTCCGCGCCTACGACGCCGCCGGGGCCGCGGTGGGCACCCCGCAGACCACCGCCGCCGACGGCACCTACACCCTGACCGGCATCTCCGACACGGTCCGCATCGAGCTCTCGATCCCGGCCTCCCTTCCCTTCCTGGAGCCCGGAGCCTACGGGGCCGGCTCAAGGTCATCCGTGCAATTCGCCGACGACGGCGACACGGTGGACTTCGGCGTCAACAACCCCGCCGACTTCTGCGCCGCCAATCCGCGGTTCGCCGTCAGCTGCTTCACCAACGGCGATCCCGCCGACGCTTCGAACCTCATGGAGCCGGCGATCGTCTCGTTCGAGTACGACGACGACGGCGTCGACGGCGACCCCAACCGGGTCAAGCTCACCGAAGAGGTCCAATCCGCCATCGGCCCGGTCTGGGGCATGGCCCACGACCGCTCTGAGAACCACCTCTACAGCGGCGCCCTCCTCAAGCGGCACACGGGCCTGGGGCCGGGGGGCATCGGCGCCATCTACCGCACCGACCTCACCGCCGGCACGACGTCGATCTTCTTCGACTTCGGCGCCGGTGCGGGCACCGTCCCGTCCAACACCGTGCGGCTCACCACCGGCGTCGGCGCCACCGGCGGCCGCTTCGGAGACAACATCGACGGCGCCGTCTTCGCCCAGGCAGGCGTGGTCGGTTTCGGCGACCTCGAGCTCTCCGAGGACCTCGGCACCCTCTACGTCGTCAACCTGGCGGACCGCACGGTCTACGGCCTCGCCACCGACGGCACCCCCGCCGCCAACGCCATTCCAGGGGCGCCCTGGCTCGCCACCAGCCCCGGCGGCGGCACCGGCAGGCCCTGGGGCCTCGACGTCCAGGACGGCCGGCTCTACGTCGGCGTGGTGTCCGACGCCGCGCCCCTGGCCTTCCAGGTCTATGTCTGGGACGGCTCCTCCTGGTCGACGGCCTTTGCCGCTCCGGTTCCCCTCACCTACCAGCGTCAGCTCTCCGACATCACGGCCGACGGCACCGACTTCTGGCGGCCCTGGGAGAATACCTACACCGGTAGCGAGGTGGACGGCCTCGCCAGCACCTTACCCCCGAACGCCGACTACGCCATCCCGCAGGCGATCCTTTCCGACCTGGAGGTGGACCCCGGGGGCCGCATGACCCTCGGCTTCATGGACCGGGGGGGCCTGCAGTACGGCTACCAGACGCCGGAGCCGGACGACACCAACGCCGGGGATGTGGACATCGCCTATTGGCCCTCCGGGGACATGCTGCGGGCCACCCGCGTCGGCGGTTCCTGGGTCATTGAGGACGGTTCCTCGGGGTCCGGCGCCTCCCCCTTCGGCCCCGGCGGCCGGGAGCTCTACGACGACCTGCCGAATTGGGTCGGAGGCGACCAGGCCGCCTTCTTCGCCCATGACGTCAACAACGGCGGCCTCATGCTCCTTCACGGCAGCAGCCAGGTGGCCTCGACGTCTTCGGACCAGATCCGGCCCTTCTCCGGCTCCATGGCCTTCTTCGACAGCGCCGACGGCAGCCGTGACCGCTCCCTTGAGATCTACCTCGACCAGACCTCCACCGACTTCTCCAAGGCCGGGGGCCTGGGGGACCTGGAGCTCTTCTGCGCCCCGGCGCCGATCCAGCTGGGTAGCCGGGTTTGGTGCGACGCCCCCACCGCCGGCGACACCCCCAACGGCGTCCAGGACCCGGTGGGGGCGACGGGGGTCGTGGACGGTCCCCTCCCCGGGGTAACGGTGGCGTTGTCCTGCAACGGCGGCGCGATCACCGCCTCGACAACGACCCTCGCCGACGGCACCTACCTTTTCGATCCTTCGAACGTCCCCGGCGGCATCCCGCCGGGGGCCACCTGCACCGTCTCCATCGACACGGCGGCCAACGCCGCCGCCCTCGGCGCCTGCAACGCCCCGACGCTGCCGAACGTCGGCGATCCGATGGATCCCGGCAGCGATCTGCGGGATTCCGACGGCACCGACACCGACATGGACGGCACCGTGGAGACAACGGTCACCGTCGGCGGGCCGGGCTCGAACGACCATTCCCTCGACTTCGGCTTCCGCGCCGCCCCCGTCCCCATGGTCACCGCCACCAAGGTGGACAGCCTGCTGCTGGACGGCGACTTCGACGGCCTCGTGGACGGCGGCGACTCCGTGCGCTACACGGTGGTGGTCTCGAATACCGGACAGGCGGCCGCCACGTCCGTGGTGTTCACCTCCTCCGTCGATCCGAACACCACCCTCTCGGTGGGCTCCGTCACCACATCCCTGGGCTCGGTGACCACCGGCAACACCGCCGGCGACACGACGGTGGCGGTGGCCCTCGGAACCCTCGCCGGCGGCGGCGGCACGGCGACCATCACCTTCGACGTCACCGTTGAGGACCCGGTCCCGGCGGGGGTGGACGAGATCGTCTGCCAGGGTCTGGTGACCCAGGACACCCATCCCGACGCGTCCACCGACGACCCCGACGAGCCTGGTGGCGCCGATCCGACCGTCACCCCCCTCGGGGCGGCGCCGGACGTCTCCGCCACCAAGGTGGACAGCCTGCTGGTGGACGGCGACTTCGACGGCCTCGTGGACCCGGGGGACACGGTGCGCTACACCGTCGTGGTGCGCAACGACGGCGACCAAGATGCAGCCGGCGTCACCTTCGACTCCTCCGTGGACGCGGCGACGGCCCTCGTGGTGGGCTCCGTCACGGCGACCCAGGGGTCGGTGACCACCGGCAACACCGCCGGCGACACCGCCGTAGCGGTGGACCTCGGGACCCTCGCCGGCAGCGGCGGTACAGCGACGATCACCTTCGACGTTACCGTCGACGCGCCGCTGCCGGCGGGGGTCACTTCGGTCGCCTGCCAGGGCCAGGTGGACCGGGACGGCGGAGGCGGTCCCGAGGTCACCGACGACCCCGACGACCCGACGGGGGACGACGATCCGACCTTGACGCCCCTGGACCTCGGGGAGGACTTCGCCGACGCGCCGGAGACCTACACCACCGACGCCTCCCCGCGGCACCGGCTCGACGCCGCCGCAGGGATCTACCTGGGAGTCTGCGTCGACGCCGAGGCCTCCGGCCAGGCCGGGCCCGACGCCGACGGCGACGACGTCAACGCCGAGGGGGCGCCCACCGCGACCCTGGGCACCTGCGCCGGAGGCGACGACGAGGACGGCGTGGTGTTCGACACCATGATCTCCGCCTGCACCCTGGCGCAGATCACCGTCACCTCTTCGGGGGCCGGCCTCCTCGACGCCTGGATCGACTTCGACGGTGACGGCAGCTTCGCCGGCACCGGCGAACAGATCTTCACCGGCCAGGCCCTCACCGGTAGCGACAGCCTCGGGTTCACCGCGCCGTGCTCCACCGCCGCCGGATTCACCTACGCCCGCTTCCGGGTCAGCAGCGCCGGGGGCCTGTCCTTCGACGGAGCCGCCGACGACGGCGAGGTGGAGGACTACCGGATCCTCGCCAAGGGCCTCGACTTCGGCGACGCGCCGGACTCCTACGGCACCACCCAGGGGGCCGGCGGGGCCTGGCACACGGTGGTGCCGGGCTACGGCCTCGGCGCCGTCGACACGGAGCTCGACGGCCAGCCGACACCGGGGGCCGACGGCGATGACACCGCCGGCACGCCGGACGACGAGGACGGCGTGGGCTTCGGTCCCCAGGGGCCGATGGCGGTGGCCTGCTCCACCGGCAATCCCCTGGAGGTGACGCTGACGGACAGCGCCGCCATCGGCGCGGCGCGGCTCGACGCCTGGATCGACTTCGACGGCGACGGCGCCTTCGACGACCCGGCCGAGCACCTCTTCGGCGGCACCCCGGCGACCCTCGCGGTGGGGGCCAACACCCTGACCTACGACGTCCCCTGCGATGTCTCGCCCGGGAACGTCTACGCCCGCTTCCGCCTCAGCTCCGCCGGCGGCCTGACGCCGACGGGACCCGCCGTCCCCGCCATGGACGGCGAAGTGGAGGACTACGCCTTCACCGTGAAGGGCCTGGACTTCGGCGACGCGCCGGAGGCCCGGGGCTATCCGACCCTCCTGGCTTCCGACGGTGCCCGCCACGCCGTGCTGCCGACGGCGAATCCGACCCTAGGCGCCGCCGTCGACACCGAGTCTGACGGTCAGCCGACGGACGCCTGCACCGGCGATGATCTCGCCGGGGTGGACGACGAGGACGGGGTGACCCTCCCCGGCTCCCTGCTGGCGGGCGGACCGGCGCAGGACGCCACCCTCGTCGCCGGCGCCACCGGCGGCCTGGTATCGGCGTGGGTGGACTGGAACGGCGACGGTGACTGGCTGGACCCCGGGGAGCAGGTGGCCACCGACCTCCCGCTGGCCGACGGCGCCGCTTCCGCGGTGTCCCTCGCCGCCCCCATGGACGCCTTCGCCGGCACCGTGTGCGCGCGGTTCCGCATCAGCACCGCCACGGGCCTGACGCCGACGGGATCCGCGCCGGACGGTGAAGTGGAGGACGTCGCCGTCGAGATCCTCGACGAAGACCCCGCCATCGGCCTCGGCAAAGCCCTGCTATCGGTGGAGCGCGAGGGCCCCGGCGAGCACCTGGTGACCTTCGCCCTCACGGTGGACAACCTCGGCAACGTTCCGCTGTCGTCGGTGCAGGCGGTGGCGGAGCTGGCGGACGCCTTCGCCGAGGCGGAGGGCTTCGACGTCGTGGCGGTGGAGACCTCCGACTTCACCGTCAACCCCGCCTTCGACGGCGACGCCGATCCCAACCTGCTCACCGGGGCCGACACCCTAGGTGTGGACGGCATGGGGACCATCATCCTCCAGGTGCTCTTGCGCCCCGGGACCAACGAAGGCCCCTACGTGTGCTCGAGCGTCGCGACGGGGGAAAGCCCCGCCGGGATCGTGGTGGAGGACATCTCCCAGGACGGCGGCGACAGCGATCCGGACGACGACGGGGATCCCACCAACAACGGCGACCCCACCCTGGTGGTCCTCGGCATTCCGCCTGTGGACATCCCGACCGTGGGCCAGATGGGCCTGCTCCTGCTGGCGACGTTGCTGGCGGCTTTCGGCCTGGGGACGCTGCGGCGCCGCTCCACCGGAGGGACCGTCTGACCCACATCCATCGGACACGCATTTAGGAGACGCTAGGGGTCCGAGCGGCCCCGATTCCGACCCGTCGGCCCACTGTCGACGGGTCCTTTTTGTGTCCAGGGATCTCGGCCCGCCCCTGCGTCCAATCGGCGCCCCCTCCCGCGAAGGCCCTAAAAGGGGGCGCCGGGAAGGCTCACCGGGGGAAGCCCGCCGGGCACCAGCCGATATCGCGGATCAGCACCCGCAGATCCCGGTAGCCCACCTCACCGTCCCCGTCCAGATCCGCCGGGGACTCGGCGTCGCCGAACTGGTAGCGGAGGACCAGGAAGTCGAAGAGCCCCACCCAGCCGTCGCCGTCCAGATCCGCCGGGCACGGCAGGACCGTCCCGGAGACGACATAGGCCCGACCGGTGTCGAGGCCCTGGAGGGTCAGGGCCCCGGCGGACACCAGGAAGTCCGGCAGACCGTCGCCATCCACGTCCCCCAGGGACGTGGCGTCGGCGCCGAAGCCGTTGCCGACGCCGTCGAGGGCGAAGGTTCCGGTGATCTTGCGCAGCAGGGCGCCGCTGCGGCCGGAGAAGAGGTAGGTGGCGCCGCCGTTGCTCACCCCGTCGCTGTTCTGGGGCGCCCCGACGAGAATGTCGGCGTGGCCGTCGCCGTTGACGTCGGGGATGCCGCGGCCGAGGCCGAACAGCTCACCGGCGTCCCGCCCCCGCAGCACGTGGAGCACGCGCCCCGTGCGACCGGAGTAGATGTAGACCGCGCCGGTGGCGGCCCGCTCACCCACCCCGTCATTGAAGTCTCCGATGTACACGTCCCCCACGCCGTCGCCGTTCACATCTCCGGCGCCGGACGCGAAAAAGGCGCCGAACTGGTCGGCGGTCTCCGGATCCGTCGGCCGCAGGGTGTGGATCACGGAGCCGTCGGCGCCGCTCAGAACAAGAGCTTCCCCGCCGGCCGACGGTCCGGCCCCGGGGGACCCGGCGACGACGTCGGGCACGCCGTCCCAGTTCACGTCACCGACGGTGCCGATGCCATCCCCCAGGAGATCCCCCTCCACCGCCCCGTCCCGGGTCCACAGGACCGAGCCGTCGGCGCCGGAAATCATGAAGACCCGGCCCGTATCGACGCCGCCGAAGCCGGCGCGGCGGAATCCCACCACCAGGTCGCCGTGGCCATCGCCGTCCACGTCCCCGGCTCCCCGCACACCGTTGCCGAAGCCGACGGTGGCGGTGAGATCGTGGATCACGTGGTGGTCGGCGCCGGACACCACCAGCACCTGGCCACCGCCGACGATGTAGTCGGCGATCCCGTCACCGTTCACGTCCCCGGCGGCCCCCAACGAATACCCCAAGAGCGCGCCCGGGGCCCCTTCGATCACGTTCAAAGGGGCGCCATCGGAACCGGAATAGAGGGTCACCCGACCGGCGAAGTTGTTCTGGGCGATGGCGGGGACGAGGAAGTCGTCGATGCCGTCGCCGGTGGTGTCACCGACGTTGCCCACCACCCATCCGTAGTAGTCGCCGACGGCGTCGCCGGTGAGCAGGCGGACCACCTCGACGTCCTCTTCGAGGAAGTCCGTAGAAGGGTCCGCGGAGACTCCGACCGTCACCGTCGTCGTCAGGGCGGCGACCGCCGCGATGTGTGTCCAGCGTCGTAGCATGGGATGGCTCCTCGACCCCGCGTTGGGGGTCCGTCGTGGTGGGCCCGCGGCCCCGATGTCCGTCCCCGGAGGGAACCCGGTGCCCCCTCTGCTCGGATCCGGTGCTGTGTTTCGCCCAGAGGCTAGAAACCCCAGCAGCGAAACCCCAGGGGGCGCGGGGTGGCCGCGGACGGACGCGGGGCAGGCGAGGAGATCGGAGGTGTGGGCGCCGGGTCAGTCGGGCATCAGCTCGGCGAAGACCCGGGGCTTGAAGCGCTGGGAGATCTCCAGCTCGGTACCGTCCCGCAGCCGCATCTGGGGGCGTCCGTGGATCGACGTCTGCAGTTCCGCCACTTCCCGGCGGTTCACCATCGTCGAGCGATGGATGCGCAGGAACAACCCGGGGTCCAGGTCCCGCTCCAGGGACGACAGGGTCGCCCGGTGGAGCAGACACCGCTCCCCCACCAGGTAGAGACGGACGTAGTTTCCGGCGGCGCCGATCCATTGGATATCCGCCACGTCCACCAGCCGAACCCTGCCCACCGATTTCACCGCCAGGGTCGTGACGTGCCGCGGCGGGGCCTCGCCAGCGGCGACGGGTGCCTCGGCGGCGAACGTCTCCGTGGACGGGGCGGCGCCTTGACCCTGGGCCGGGCCCCGGGCCTCGGCGGCGGGCGTCTCCCCTCCCCCGCCCCCCTCATGCTCCGGGGGGCGCCGCTCCGGCGGGCGATGCTCCAGCAGTCGCCGCTCCCGGACCCGCCGCTCCAGGCGTCCCACGGTCTCCCGGAAGCGGCCGCGGTCGATGGGCTTCACCAGGTAGTCGGCGGCTTCCACCTCGAAAGCCTCCACCGCGTGCTCCCCGAAGGCCGTGGCGAACACCACCAGGGGCGTCGCGACGGGCCAAGGGGAACCCTCCCCTTCCCCACCGAGGCCCAGGGATCGGGCCACCTCCAGGCCCCCCTGCCCCGGCATCCGGATGTCGAGGAAGATCACGTCCGGCATCAGGCGGTGGATGGAGCGAAGGGCCTCGGGGCCGCTGCTGGCCTCCCCCACCACCCTCCAGCCGCCGTGGTCCCCGAGGAGGGCCCGCAGGTTGGCCCGGGCCAGGGCCTCGTCGTCCACCAGCAGGGCGCGGATCGGTTCAGCGGTCACGGGGCCGTCTCCTTTGTCCCCCGTGGCAGGGTCAGCTCGGCGACGAAACCGTCGGGCTCCGACCGCAGCCGGAGCTGGAAACCGTCGCCGTAGAGGTGTTCGAGCCGCGCACGGACGTTGGTCAGACCGATGCCGAGGCCACCGGAGCCCACCAGGGTGCTCCCCGGCGAGTTGCGCACCTCGATCCCCAGGCCGTCGCCGTCGAGGGCACGGACCGTCAGCGTCACCCGACTGGGGCCTTCGAGGCGCTCCACCCCGTGGCGCACGGCGTTCTCCAGCAGCGGCTGCAGCACCAGGGGGGGAAGGGTCGCCGACGCCACCGCCGCAGGATCCACCTCCAGGCAGGTGGTCAGCCGATCCCCGTAGCGCAGCTGCTGAAAGCCCAGGTACGCCTCCGCGAAATCCACCTCCTCGCCGAGGGGCACGCGGTCGTTCGAGGCGGCGTGGACGGCGTAGCGAAGCAGCTCGCTCAGCAGACCGATGGCCCGGGTGGCCCGTTCGGGCTCGCCGGTGCGGATCAGGGCGTTGATGGAGTTGAGCGCGTTCCACAGGAAGTGGGGCTCCAGCTGGCTGCGCAGCATGTCCAACCGCGCGTCGGCGAGGCGGGCCGCGAGCTCGGCGTTGTCCACCGCCAGGCGTGCTGCTTCCCGGGTGCGGCGCCGCGCCACCCCCGCCTGCTCCCAGGCGCTGGCGATGCCCACCAGCATCAGCAGGTAGACCGAGTCCGAGACCCAGCCGTTGACCCGGGAGGTGCGCAGGACCTCCCCCACCTCGGAGATGGAGCCGCGCACCAGCACGGCCTGGAGCACCGCCGTGCTGGGCACGTAGAACAGCAGCCAGGCCCCCAGCAGCAGGACGTACACCGGCCCCCGCCGTCGCCAGCCGCCGCGGGTCAGGGGGAAACGTTCCACCCATAGGAAGACCCCGGGGGTGAGCAGGGCCCAAGGCCCGTAATAGACCGCGTTCTGGAGGAAGAGCTGCAGCCACGGCGGCGCCTCGACGCCGGCCCGAGAGTAGTCGGTATAGACGGCGCCGGTGAGGATGACGGCCACCAGGAGCCAGCCGGCGGCGTTGAGCCACCAGAAACGAGCGGTACACACAAGGGCCCAGGCCCTGCTCGGACGGTCGGGCATGTCGTCACTCTAGGTCACTTTTCAGCCCCGGGGAAAGGCCGCTCGTCCCAGAATTCGCCGCGCCGACGGATCGACCAAAGTGCGGGGGTTTGCGGACTTGGGGGTCTCGCCGACGCGCTATCCTGCATCAGCCCTCCCCCATCGAGATCCCCCTCCTCTCCATCCCGGAGGTCCCATGCCACGCCGCAAGGTCCCGTCCCGTCGTCCACAGAGACCCTCTGCCCCAAGAATCCGCTTCGGAACAGCGGTCTGCGCCTTAGCCCTCTTGGGTACAGTGGCCTTCGAGGCCTCGCCGTCAGCCGCCGACGGATCGTCCTGGGACACCGCCTCCGAGGCCGGCCCCTGGGTCGTGCGCGTCGAGCTCCCGCACCGGCAGGCTGCGCAGGATCTCTCCACCCGCATCGACGTCTGGAGCCTCTCCCACGTGGACGGGCACCTGGTGGCCATGGTGACCGAAGAGGAGCGACGACAGCTCGAAGCCGAAGGCTTCGCCCTCACCCTCGAAGAGGAGCACACCCGCACCCTCCGCCGTCTGGGGACCCCCCTCGAAGGCCAGGGCGGGGGCATCCCGGGGTTCCCCTGCTACCGCACCGTCGAGGAGACCTTCGCCACAGCCGAGGGGTTGGCCCAGAGCCGTCCGGACCTCGCCACGTGGATCGACATCGGTGACTCTTGGCGCAAGACCCAGGACCCCGCCGCGGGCTACGACCTGCGGGTCCTGAAGCTGACCCGGGGGTCCATTCCCGGACCCAAGCCGGTCTTCTTCGCCAGCTTCGCCATCCACGCCCGGGAGTACACCACCGCCGAGCTGGGAACCCGCTTCGCCGAGCGTCTGGTGGCGGACTACGGGGTCGACCCCGACGTCACCTGGCTGCTGGACCACCACGAGATCCACCTGCTGCTGCAGGCCAACCCCGACGGCCGCAAGCGGGCGGAGACCGGCATCCTGTGGCGCAAGAACGTCAACAACGACTACTGCGGGAACACCAACAGCCGCGGCGCCGACCTCAACCGCAACTTCGCCTTCCGGTGGAACTGCTGCGGCGGCTCCTCCGGCGACCCCTGCAGCGACGCCTACCGGGGCGCACTGGCGGCGTCGGAGCCTGAGATCCAGGCCCACCAGGCATACGTCGCCTCCATCTTCCCCGACCAGCGGCCCGACGCCTTGGACGCCCCTGTCGATCCCGGCGCCACCGGCGTCGCCATCGACGTCCACTCCTTCGGCGAGCTGGTCCTGTGGCCCTGGGGTCTGACGACCCAGACCGCCCCCGACCACGTGGCCCTGCGGACCCTCGGCCGCAAGCTCGCCTTCTGGAACGACTACCGGCCTATCAAGGTCACCGACCTGGTGCTGGCGGACGGCGGCAGCGCCGATTTCTACTACGGCGAGCTCGGCGTCGCCGGCTTCGGCTTCGAGCTGGGGACCACCTTCTTCCAGGGGTGCACCACCTTCGAGGCCGACATCGTCCCCGGCAACCTCGAAGCCCTTCTCTACGGCGCCAAGGCCGCGCGGAGCCCCTACACGTCCCCATCGGGTCCCGAGGCCCTAGGCGCCGCCGTCGCCGCCGTCCGGGGGGACGGCTCGGTCCTCCTCACCGCCACCCTCGACGACACCCGATCGAGCACCGCCAACGGCATCGAGCCGTCCCAGGCGATCACCTCCGCCGAGGCCTTCGTCGCCACCCCACCGTGGGCCCCGGGCGCCGTCCCCGTCGCCATGGCGGCCTCCGACGGCACCTTCGACGGGGCCGTCGAGGCGGTGGAGGTGCTGCTGGACGTCTCCCAGCTGCCGGTGGGGCGCCACCTGCTCTACGTCCGCGGCACCGACGCCTCCGGCACCACCGGGATCGTCGACGCCGTCTTCCTCGACGTCGAGCTGGAGCCCCTGATCTTCGCCGATGGCTTCGAGGCCGGGAATCTCGACGCCTGGTCCGGGCCCTGACGTCGTAGAGAGCCAGCCCGAGCCTACCCCTCCCCGTCTTCGATCCCGAAAACCCCGTGCAGCGCCCGTCGACCCGACGGGGTAAACATCACCGCGCGGCTGGAGTCGATGCGCTCGATCCACCGCCGCTCGAACATGCGGTCGAGCAGGGCGGCCCCCAGCGCCCCGGCGAGGTGGTGTTCCCGCTCGCTCCAGTCCAGGCAGGCCCGGGAGAACGACCGGCGGCGACGGCGAGCCGCTTCGACGTCAATCCCCAGGTCGACGAAGAATCGCGCTCCGGAGGTCGACAGCTCGAAGTCGTCCCCCCGTCGAAGGAGGTACCGGCGGCGCTCCAGGGCCCGCACGACTTCGATGGCCCGCCGGCCGGCGAGGTGGTCGTAGCAGGTCCTCGCCTCACGAACCTTGGCGGCGATCCGCCCTTCGCGGAAGGTCCGCGCGGGACCCGACGGGGCGATGCGGGCCAGCCCCTCCATCGCTTGGATCACCTCCGGTCGGATCAGTCGGACCAGCCGGTGTCGCCCCCGCTTCTCGATCGAGACCCAGCCGACGTCCACGAGTCGGGTCAGGTGTGCGCTGGCGGTCGACGGACGGATGTCCGCGACCCGCGCGAGCTCGGACGCGGGTAACGGTTCGCCCGCGGCGAGGGCCCAGAGCATGGACACTCGGGAGCGGTCCGCCAGCAGCTGAACGGCGTCGGCGATTCGGGCATCGGATTCCATATTTCGATCCTAAGCGAAGTGACGCCTCCCTACAATTCCCTCTTGACGGCCCCGGGGTTGCGGGTCGTCGTCGGACCGTTCGCCGCCGACCCGACCCTTCGGCGTCCACGACCTCAGGAGATCGCCTTGTCGAGACCCCTCAGCCTGCTCGTCTCCGTCCTCGTTTCCGTTCTCATCCCCGTCCTGGGACTTTCCGCCGGCCCCCTCGGCGCCGCCGAAGAAGAGCCCGGAGGAGGGCTGCGGACCCACCGCATCGGCACGGACGGAGGCCTCTCCATCGCCCTCCATCAATACGTCGGTGACGGCCCCGATCGCGACCCTTCCCGACCCGCGGTCCTGGTGCTGCACGGCTCCACCTTCCCGACCCGCCTGGCCGCGGGCTACCGTTTCGCCGACGGAACCTCCTTCCTCGGTCAGCTCCACGGGGCCGGATTCGACGCCTGGGGGCTCGACTTCCTCGGCTACGGCGACTCGGACCGGTACCCCGCCATGGTGGAAGGGCGACGGCGGGGCGAACCCCTCGGACGTGCGAGTGAGGCCGTCCGGCAGGTTCTCGCCGCCAGCCGCCACCTCGAAGCCGAGGGGCACCGGCGCGTCTCCATCGTCGCCCACTCCTGGGGCACGGTGGTCGCCGGCGAATTCGCCCAGCGACATCCCGAGCGCGTCGATCGCCTGGTGCTATTCGGCGCCTTGGCACCCCGGGACGGAGCCATGGAGCCGGTCTCGGAGGCTTTCAAAGACGTCACCCCCGCGCAGCAGCTGGCACGCTTCTCCGCCCAGGTGCCGCCGGGCCGCGGGCCGGTGCTGGAGGAGCCCACCCTCGCGTCCTGGGGCCCGGCCTACCTGGAGAGCGACCCCGCCAGCGGGACGCGGACGCCGCCCTCGGTAAGGGTACCGACGGGACCCACCGCGGACCTCCTCGCCACCTGGTCCGGTCACCTACCCTATGACCCCGCCGGCGTCCGGGCACCGACGCTGCTGATCCAAGGGCAGTGGGATCCGGTGACGACCGCCGACGACGCGCGCCTACTGCTCGACCTGCTCACAAACGCCGCACCCAAGCGGAGCGTCGTGATCGGAGGCGGGACCCATCTTCTCCACCTCGAGAAGGAGCGCTTCCAGCTATACGCCGAGGTGATCGCCTTCCTGCGGCGACCCGGCGGCGGGGCACCCTAGAGCCGGATCTTCTCGATCGGCGGCACCGGCTTGCCGGTCTGGGATTCGTACTCCGCCTCCAGCCGCAGCAGCAGCTCGGCGGCGCCCAAGACCAGCACCTTGCTGCGGTCGTAGCCCGCCACCACCCGGCACAGGGCGTCGACGCGGTCCCGCAGGTCGACGGGTACGCGGACGGAAATCGCGACCTTCTGGCTGTCGAGATCGACGCTGGGGTCCGGCTCGGGAGCCTTGGCCGGTGCGGCGGCCCGGGACCGGGGCTTTTTCGCCTTCGGGCGCTTCGCGGCGACGGGCTTCGCCGACGGCGCCTCGTCCGGCTGAGGAGCTTTGGGAGCGGGTTCCGGGGACGCGGGTTCCGGGATGGGGGCCTCGGACGCGGCGGAGGGCGGGGACGGCTCTGGGGGATCCACCTGGGCCGCCGCGCCGCCGGCGATGAAGTCGTCGACGATACTGCCGCCGGGGGTCCGCTTCTTGGGCTCACGCTTAAAGGCCGGCATGCTTCATGATCTCCTCGTAGGCCGCGATCATCTCCGTCGAAGCCTTCGGGTCCTGGGGCTTCACTTCGAGCACCGTGAGGCCCTCCTGCTCCGCCCGCCGAAAGGCCTTGCGCTCCCGAATCACCGAGGTCATCAGGGTCACCCCGAGCTCGGCTAGGTATTCCCTCGCCTCCTCCTCGTCCCGGGACCGGTGATGGGTGCCGACCCTGTTGAGCAGCCCCAAGGCTTCAAGATCCTGGTTGACCGACCGTGCCATGGTCACCAGCTCGTCCATGTGTTCAGTGGCCCACATGTTGAACTGGGACACCGCCGAGGGCGCCACCAGCAAGTCCGCCGCCACCAGGGCGCTGCGCATCTCGGCGCTGTCGTATCCGCCGACATCGACGATCAGCAAACCGTAGGTGTCTTCGAGGCGCTTCAGGGGGGTCAGCAGGTTGCCGGTGATCTCCGAGCACTCGACGGCGGGGAGATCCGGCTGCTCCCCCCGCAGGGCCTCTCGGATGCCGCACCAGCCGGCGGAGTTGCGCTGGCGGTCGGCGTCCACCAGGCCGACATCGATCCCGCGAAGGGCAGCCATTCCCGCCAAATTGCAGGCCAGGGTGCTCTTTCCGACACCCCCTTTGGTGTGACCGACGACGATGATCAACGGGCGACCTCCATGGCTGTCTATTGTCCTTGAGCGGTGTTACTCGGGGTGCTCGGCCGGGGTTGTCTAGGTTTGTCTACGACCCCTAGGCCCAGTGCCCTCCGAAGGCCCTCAGCATGTATATCTGCAGGGCGTGTGATCCACAGAGTAGCACATCTCTATGTGTATACATCATGCTGCAGATGCAGATACACAGAATGCACGTTGTAAACATGCCTACATGGCTACCTGCACACCACCTAACACAAACAGCCATATTGCTAGCCATGCGCACATAGTGCCGAGTTTCGTTTTAGAACTACACATACGCTCCTATAATCAGGAGCACACCTCCTTATTCTCTTACGCAGCGCTGTGTCTGTGTATATACGCACGTATTTTTGTATATACGCACACTGTTCCGATCCCCGTTCCGATATCATCCAAGGGAGACGTCGCCCCATGGTCAACCTCACCCCAACCATACGTCCACCCGCCCAGACCCTCCCTGGTCACCGGCAGCGTCGCGACAAGCACCCCTGCTTCGGCGGCGTCCTGCGGACCGAGGAGGCAGACGGCACGGAGGAGATAGAGCTCGCCGGAACCGTGGTGGGGGACCCGAAGGATCCTACCCTCCAATCCGTCGTCCGCTACATCCTCGACGCCGCTCGGCACCGTGGCCACCTCACGGAGGAGAACCGGCGGGACTTCGACGACGGGAAGCTCGCCTTCCTTTCGGGGCAGGTGTTCTTCGAGGGTGGGGAGATATCCGAGCTGCGCCTCGAAGCCGTCACCGCCGACGGACAGTCCCGCCTGTCGACGGCGCCGCCGCCGAGCCTGTCCTTCCCCGGCGAGACCCTCGATCTCGCCCCGGAGGACCTGGATCGCCTCCACGTGAGCGCCTTTTTCTCCTGGACCTCGGAGCCCGTGCTCGCCGCGTCCTGGGACGTGCGGGGCCACCGATCCACCCGCGTCCACCTCGTCCGTCCGGAAGAAACCCGCCTGAGACAGGGCCACGCCAGCCTGCCGATCCCCGTCAACCCACCGCTCACGGGAACCCTGCGGGCCATCTTCGCCGGCGGCAAGACCAACCATTGGGAGGAGGACCCCTACGGCCGGCCCCATTACCGCTACGAGACCCGGGACGGGGTGGTCATCATCTCCTTCGACACCGCCCCCCACACCACCGACGGCGCCATCGCCGCCCTCCTGCTTGCGGTGCGGGAGCTCTCGGTGGAGACCGCCGACGTTTTCCTCATCCTGATGAGTAAGATCGCCGCCCTCCCGGATCCCAGGGGAATCGCCTCGATCCGCCTGGAGGAGATCGCCGAGCTGCGCTCCGTCAAGTCCCGGCGGGGGAGCTTCCAGCGCCTGCTGGCGGACTTCGAGTCCGAGGTGCTGCGCCTCGCCGACCTGCGGCTCACCATGTCGTGGCGGGACTACAGCTCCGGTGGCACGGTCACCTTCGGCGCCGATCGGCCGGATCGGCTGCTGGACATCGTCGATTGGAACTACCAGAGCGGCGGCAACTCGTGGACCGGCTTCACGTTCCGCTCCGGGCAGGCCATGGCCCACTTCCTGAACCCCGAGTCCCTGCGCTGGGTGGGGTACTACTCCCGCGCCCTCCTCGAGCTGAACCCCTACCAGGAGGCCCTGGCGAAGAAGATCGGAGCGTTCTGGATCTTGATCGGCATGATCGCCGGCAAGAAGGGCCAGTACCCCCGGGCGTCGATGAAGGCGGTGTTGGAGTTTTGCGGCGAGGCCCCCAACCGGCGCAACCCCAACCGTACCGTCGACGCCCTCATCGAGGCTCACCAGCGGCTCCTGGACATCGGCCTCGCGGAGCGGATCCCCCAACTCGAACCCACCCATCGGCGCCGCGGATATTTCGACGACTGGCTGGAAGCTACCCATGAAGTCCGCCTCACGGAGGACGTGTGGGAGGTGGCCAAGGCCCCCGCCCGCGCCCAGCTGCCGCAGCGGTCCAAGATCCAGCCCAAGCCCAGGTCCCAGGCGTCCCTCCCCCTGGGCACCCCCAGATCGGCGGAGGAGATCGTCGCCGAGCCCAGCCACATCCTGGCTTTCCGGGATCGCTTCGGACTGCGGCAGGCGGACCTCGCCGCCGAGCTCTCGATTCGCCGGGAGTCCCTATCCCGGTATGAACGGAGGCTGCGGCCCCTGCCCCTCGAACTCGCCAGGGCGATCCTAGACCTATGGCGTTCGCGGTCCGAGACGGGACGTTGACGCCGGTCCGACGTCGGTGGGGGAGGGGGGCCGAGCCCACAGGGCCACGCCTTCGGCGGTCACATACTCACAGGATGGGTGGTCCGTGGTCACATACTCACAGGATGGGTGGCAGACGGTCACCTGCTCACGGGATGGGTGAGCAGCTCACAGGATGGGTGGTCACATCGGTCACATTCGAGTCACCCATCCCGTGAACAAGGGGTACCGATCCTGTGATCAAACGTCACCCATCCTGTGACCAAGGGATCGCGGCGATTTCCGTAAGCCTATGATTCCAATGCGGTTACGAGATCGGTCGCACCGGTAAAGAGTTCTCAAAGGTATTAATCTGGCTCGGGTCCGGCCGGGCCGGCCCGAGTGGGATCCGGTTCGAGTCGAATCCCTACAAGGCTGTGAGCATCCCCCACGAGGCGCACCCACGTGCATGAACCATCCCCATCCCCCGTTCCGGTCTTGGGACAGATCCTTCCCCATTCCGAGGAGGCGGAGCGGGCGGTGTGCGCCGCCGTGTTGCTACGTCCCGGCCTCCTCGAAGATCTCGAGCTCCGGCCGTCGGACTTTTATCTGGAGCGCCATCGCCACGTCTTCCGGGCCTATCTCCGCCTAGCGGAACGTGGGGACCCCATCGACCTGCGGACCCTACAGGCCCACCTCGAGCAGCACGGTCTCTTCGAGCAGGTCGGCGGGATGGCCTACCTGGCGGGGCTGGATCTCGACCTCCCGGATCTCGGCCGTTCGCGAACCTACGCCGACATCGTCCGCGAGCGATCCCTGCGAAGGCGCTTGATCTCCGCCGCCCAGCGGATCGCCCAGGACGCCCTCACCGCCCCCGAGGACGCCGCGGAGCTGCTGGCGCAGACCCGCCGCTCGGTGGAGGGGCTTGAAGGGATGGGTGGGGAGAGCCGATCCCGCCTCGCCGGGGACGTGGCGGCGCGGGTGCTGGAGACCGCCAGGGCCCGCCGGGAGCAGCGGCTCGAAACCGGCTCGACCCTCGCCGGCCTGCCCACCGGACTGCCGTCCCTAGACCGGATGATCCTGGGCCTCGACACGGGGCTGCACCTCTTGGCGGGTCCCCCGGGCATGGGGAAGACCACCCTAGCCATGCAGATCGCTCTCCACGTCGCGCGGACGACGCCGGTGGTGTACGTCTCCTACGAGAACACGGCGGAGAGCCTGGTGCTGCGGGCCCTTTGCTCCCGCGCCCGCATCGACAGCCAGGACGTACGCCGCGGCCGCGCCGATCCCGAACCCTTGGAGAAGGCGGCCGCGGAGCTCGCGCCGCAGCTGGAACGGCTGACGGTGGTGGACGGTCAGCCCCAGCTCTCCCTCGGGCGGGTGCGCTCCATCGCCAGGTCCGCCCTCGGCAAGCACGCCGCGGCTGGCCCCAGGGTGCTGATCGTCATCGACTACCTTCAGCTCATGGCCAAGGTGGCCCGGGACTACCGGAGCCTGTCGGACACCAGGGCCCGGGTGGACGCCCTCGGCGGCGAGCTGATCACCCTGGCGAAGCAGCTGCAGGCGCCGATCGTAGCCCTCTCCAGCCAGAGCCGCGCCGCCGGGGCCTACGGCAGCGGCGGGGGGAAGGCCACCCTCGACTCCCTGAAGGAGAGCGGGGACCTCGAGTACGCCGCCGACGCCGCCCTCTTCTTGACCGAGAACAGGGAGCGACAGGTGCCGGCGCCGGCGAAGCTGGTGACCCTGACGGTGTCGAAGAACCGCCATGGCCCCACCGGCGAAGTGCCCCTCGTCTTCCTCCAGGACCAGGGTTTGTTCCGCGAAGAGGATCGAACCCGTCTCTGACCCGTAGCGTCCCTCCGGGGGACCGCCCGGGGATCCGCGAAGGCCTTCAAGCTCCGTCGTCCCCCTGGATCAGCCTCCGTCGTCCCCCTGGATCAGGGACTTCAGGGCCCGCTCCAAGACCCGCCGGGTTTCCTTGAGGCGCCGGTGGTCGACGTAGACCTGGGTGGTGTTGAGGCTGGCGTGGCCGAGGAGGTTCTTGAGGGCGGCGGCGTCGCCGCCGGCTTCGAGGAAGCCGAGGGCGGCGGCGTGGCGCAGGGCGTGGGGGCCGATACGTCGGCCATCGGCTGCGCCGGCGGCGTCGACGACGATGCGGCGGATGGTCTGGCGGGAGAGCCCTTCGGTGCCGCGGGCGTCGGCGGCGCGGTCCACGGCCTGGAAGAGGAAACCAGCCGAAGGGTGGGAGCGGCCGGTTTCCGCCAGGTATGCGAGGTAGGTGAGGGCGACGTGGGCCGGCACCGGCACCGGGCGTTCCTTGGCCCCCTTGCCGAGGATCTCCACCACGAGGTTGCCGTCGAGGTCTTCGTGAAAGCTCTCCGCCCGCAGCCGCGCCAGCTCCGACGCCCGCAGCCCGCAGGACACCGCCAGCTCCAGGATCAGCCGATCCCGGGTGCTCAAGGCTTCGTCCAGCATCTGCCGTTGGAGATCCCGCGGGGGGACGTTCACCGACGGCCGGCCGACGGTGGGGAAGGGGAGGATCCGTTTCAGGACGGCGGGGCCGGGCATGGGGAACCACACCCCCAGCCAGCCGACGAAGGCGCGCACCGCGCCGATGTGCTGGCTCTTGGTGCGGGGGGCCCGATCCCATTCCGCCAGGTCCCGGCCGTAGGCTTCGAGGAGGGCGGCGGAGATGCGATCGGGGGAGACGCCGTGGCCTTCGGCGAAGTCGGCGAAGCGGTGCAGGGCACGGCGGTAGGCCTCCCGGGTGTTCCTGGATGGGTACCGCGCCCCCGATAGGAATTGGTCGATGCACGGATCCCAGGCCGCCGGCCCGAGGCTCGCCATGGAGTCCCGCCACGCGTCGTCCGCCCGCTCCAGAGCCACGGGATCCGAAGCGTCGTCGTCGCGGGGCAGCAGGACGGGTCGATCCATGGAGTCAGTATGGCCCAGGGGATCGGAGCCGTCCAGCCTTCCATAAGTACGTGGATCGCTCCGGCGGGACGGGGGTTGAGACGACTGGAGCCGGTCTGCGCCGCTTGGGGTGACAGACCATGACGCGCGCACCGGCCCCGGGAAGGGCCCGGGTCCGGTCCGGCGTCCCACCCAGGAGACCCCCATGTCGACCTTCGAACCCTCGAACAACGGACCCTCGATGCCCCGCCCCCCTCGCCGAGCCCCCGCCGGCTCGGGCGGCCTCCGCTCGATCGCGCTGGGCTCCAGCCTGCTCCTTCTCGCCGCGGGTGCGGCTTCGGGGCAGCTGTTCACCACCGACCACGGCTACGTGACCGACAACACCGGGGCTCAGATGACCAGCGTCAGCCCCCACGTCTTCAAAGACACCTCCGGCAACTGGGTGATGATCAGCCAGGGCCCCGACAGCTGGGGCTGCTCCGGGGTCAACGACAAGATCGGCTACTACACCAACACCAACGCCAATCCGAAGAGCGGGTGGGTCAAGCAGTCGCGGATCGGCAACTGCGACGGCCCCGGCGACTACCGCACCCACGGGGTGGGCAGCGTCGTCCACGATGGCAACTACAACGCGCCTTTCTACCTCTCGGTGGACCATGGGAAGGTCACCCAGGCGAGCGTAAACCCGGACACGGAAAAGCACTACGTCTACCTCTGGGAGAGTGACAACGGCCGGAACTGGCGCAACGAGACCCTGATCCTCGACTCCTCGGCGCTGCCCAACTCCACCCTGCGCACCAGCCTGTTTCGGATCAGCTCCCGCAGCTACTACGGTTCTACGATGAAGACCATGAAGGTGGGGATGTTCTTCAACATCGGGGCCTCCACCCGCTCCGACGTCAGCATCGGCTACGGCTACATCGACATTACCTACCCCGGGCCGGGTCAGCAGAGCACCTACGACGTCTATATCCTGGTGGAGGACGGGGGCAACGGCACTTACGTGAAGCTGCCGCCGGACCGCAAGCTCACCCAGGCGCCGAAGTTCGTCATCGAGGGGGTGAATCCCAACAACACCTCTCCTACCGCCCCCAATCGGATCCAGCCGAACCACGTCCTGGTGACCGACTACTTTCCGAACGTCCGCGGGGAATTGATCGCGACCCGAATGTACCCGTCGACCCAGGCCCTGTGCTGCCCGGGGAGTCCGAACATCAGCTGGAAGTCAGAGATCCAGTTCTTCGATTTCGTAGCAAACAGCAACGGCCGCCTGCTGACATCCGCGGTTCCCCTGTCGCGGGACGGGGATACCGTGGTGGCCAGCGGCTTCCCTAACTTCTGCAACCCGCGGAGCGACTACTTCGGCGTCTACTACCCGATGGTGGTGCCGCCGGAGCAATGGATGTCAGGGCCCGACTACATGTTCACCAACGTCGACGACACCTGCGACAGCCAGGGTTGGGGCCCCTTCAAGGTTCGGCTGCTGGAGTACCAGCCATGATCGAGTCGGCGGCCCCCTAGAACGGTAGCTCCATGGGCTCCCCGGCGGGGACGGTGGGCCGTTCCCCGTCGCCGCCTTTGGACCCTTCGCCGCGGCGAAGGATCGCCCCCGCCAGGGCGACGCCGCTCAAATAAGCGCTCTCCACCCGGGAGCCGAGGCAGCCGTCCCCGGCGTAGCCGAGGCCGGTCCCGGGGTCGAAGAGGTGATCCCTGCCCACGGGGCGGATGACCCGGGCGTAGCGCCAGCGCATCTCCTGGCGCCACGCGGCTTCGGGCAGCGGCCGGCCGACGGCCGCCGCCATGGCCGAGAGAAGGGCGCCGGCGGTGGCCGCCCCGCCGTCGTCCCTGGGATCGTCGAAGTGGTCCCGGCTCCAGTCGGGGGAGGCGTGGAGCACCCAGCGTTCGCCGGCGGGTCGGCCGGGTTTGCTGGAGTCGCGGCAGATCCAGTCGAGGGGGCCGTCCCCGCCGACAAAGGCGCCGTCGAAGTCGAGGCCCGTGGGTCCGTCGAAGGCCGCCATCAGGGCGATGCAGGGCACCAGCTCCACCTTCTGGAGGGGGGCGACGAGGGGGTGGCCCTCGGGGAGGAGATCGAGGGTTTGGGGCACCGGCGCCGTCAACAGACAGAGGTCCGCCGACAGGGGGGCCTGGCCGTCGATCTCCAGTCGCCAGCCTCCGTTCCCCGTTCGCGTCAGGGCGGTGACCCGATGGCTCTGTCGAACGTCGAGGTCCGACGCCAGGTGGGCGGCGACGGCGCTCATCTTCGGATGACCCACCCAGCGCTCTGCGCTCCGCCCATCGGCGGGCCGCTCGCCGGCGATTCCGCCGTCCGCGAGGTCCACCACCCTGCCGGTCCACGGGGTGACGTGGCCGTCGTGGTGCCAGGACTCGACGAGGCGGCGGAAGTGGGGGTCCCGGGCGGTGAAGTATTGGGCCCCGTGGTCGAAGCGGTGCTCCCCACGGCGGCGGCTGGAGGTTCGACCCCCGGGCCCCCGGCCTTTGTCCAGCACGGTGACGTCGACCCCGGCGTCCGCCAGGGTGCGGGCGCAGGCGAGGCCCGCCATGCCGGCGCCCACCACCACCGCGGTGCGGGGGCGGCCGAAGGGGGACGCCGCCACCCGCCGGCGATAGCGACCGGGGTCGAGTCGCCGGGCGTGGCTGGAGGTGGGGCGCGGGCGCACGGTACCGAGGACCGCCTTGGCGGGGGTGAAGGGGCGGTCGAACTGGCCGAGGCACCACAGGATGCCGCCGTAGGAGGCGGGGTCCCGGCCGTCGAGGGCGTAGCGGTGGTTGAGGTCCTCCAGCAGCTGCAGGGCGGTCTCGGCGTCGGGGGTCCAGCCGAGGAGGGCCTTGCCCCAGGTCATCCGCACGTTGTTGTGCAGCTCCCCCTGGCGCAGCAGGGAGAGCTGGGCGGCGTCCCACAGGGGGTCGCCGGTGCGGCCCCGGGCCAGGGTCTCCCACGAGTACAGGTCCGGCCGCGGGTCGCCTTCGTAGTCGGCGAGGGTCTTGCGGGCCCAGTCGGGGATGCCGCCGAGGCCGGCGTGGCCGGGGCGGTGGAAGCAGAAGGCATAGGCCAGCTCCCGCCACACCAGCAGCTCGTCGAGGTATTTGTGGGCGCCGTCGCCGCCGTCCTCGGCCGCCTCCCGGGCGATGCGAAGGGGGGAGACCATGCCGTAGTGGAGGTAGGCCGACATCCTCGAAGCGCCGTCCCGCAGGGGGTCGTTGCGGTCCCTCTTGTAGCGCCGCAGGCCCTGCCCGCGGAAGGCGTTCCAGCGGGCGTAGCCGGCACGGGATCCCCCGCGGGTGTGGGGGACGGGGCCCACGGCGTGGTCGATCCGGCAGTGGCGGAGGAGCTCGGCGGGGTCCTCCGCGGCGAGGTCCACCGGCCGAAACGGGAGGTCCGGCACGAAGGGTGGGCCGTGGGGCTCCACGTCGTCCCACGGCCGGCGGAGGCGTTCCCGCCTCAGGTGCTCCGTGGCGCGGCGGTAGGCGAAGGCCCGATCGTAGGCCCGGGGCACCAGGGGCATGGGGACGACGCAGGCGGTGTCCACCGCCAGCACCGGGGTGCCGGTGGACCCGGCGAGGCCGGCGGTCCACCCGGCGAGGGGGGCCACCGGCAGGTCTTCGGTCACCAGCACCGCCGCCTGGGTGGCTAGATCCCGCAGGTGGGGACCCCGGTGCCCTTCCCGCTGAAGGTGGAAGGCGTAGCCGATCCCGCGGTCCGCCAGCTCGGCGGCGACGTCCTTCGCCCCTTCGAGGATGAACGTGTGGTGGCGGTCGGAGGCGAAGGGGTAGCCCTCGTCGAGGCCGTGGTAGACGAAGGCGGGGACGTTCAGCCGACGGGCCAACGAGAGGGCGACGTCGAGGGCGGGGTTTTCGTGCCCCCGCAGGGCCGCCCGCATCCAGTAGAGGACGAAGGGGCCGTCCGGCGCGCCCTCGGAACCGCCGAGGATCCGCACCCGCTCCTCGAGGTGCTCCGGCAGGTCGTCCACCAGGCGCTTCGTGTTCGGGCCGCTGTCGATGGGGGAGGTCATGGGCTCAGATCTTCGCCTTGCCCTTGAGACGGCCGAGGCCGCCGTCGATCCCCCAGATCTGTCCGGAAACCCAGGTGCTGTCCGGGCCCAGCAGCCAGGCGACGAGGGACGCCACCTCGTCGGCGTTGCCGGCGCGGCCCACCGGGTGGAGGCTGACGGACGCCTTGAGGGCGAGCTCGTTGCCGGTGATGCCCTGGGTCATGGGGGTTTCCACCAGGCCCGGGGCCACGGCGTTGACCCGCAGCCCCCGTGGGGCGTAGGTGGCGGCGGCGGAGCGGGCGAGGGCGGCGACGCCCCCCTTGGCGGCGGCGATGGCCTCGTGGTTGGGGAGCCCCACGTCCGCCGCGGCGGAGGACACCAGCACCACCGAACCCCCCTTCCGCATGGCCTTGGCGGCGGCCCGCACCGTGGCGAAGGCGGTGGTGAGGTTGGTGGCGACGGTGGCTTCGTAGTCCTCCGCCGAGGTCAGGTGGGCGGGCTTGAGCAGCATCGAGCCGGCGCAGTTCACCACCCCCACTAGATTCCAGGGGAGCTCCTTCGCCTCCTTGAGGAAATCCTCCATCTGCGAGAAGTCCCTGGCGTCCACCTGCACCGGCACCCCCGCCACCTCGTCGGCGAGGGCTTCGAGGGCCTGTAGGTTCCGGCCCCCGAGGAGCAGCTTGGCGCCGCTTTCCGCCAGGCGCCGGCAGAGGGCCGCGCCGATACCTCCGGCGGCGCCGACGACGGCGTAGAGGGGAACGTTGGAATCGGGCGTCTGGCTCATGGGGACGGTCTCCTCGATGGGAACGGTCGGTTCCCGGGACGGTGTGCGGAACAGCTCTAGAGGACGGCTTGTCGACTGGGAAGACCTTCGCCCGGGGTTCGCTATCGGATGCCCCCGAAGCATCCGATGCCCGGCCCGGCGCGAAAGCCCGGACATGTCACCAAGCCACGACGACGGAGCGTTTCCCCACCTGGGGCTGGCGGACGGTTCCCAGCGCCGGCAACTGCTGCTCATCCTCGGCGATCAGCTGGACCCCCGCTACCTGGGCCACGCCGGCTTCGATCCGCACTTCGACGCCGTCGTCATGCTGGAGGTTCCGGAGGAGGCGAGCCACGTGCCGAGCCACCGGGCCCGCACCGCACTCTTTCTGAGCGCCATGCGGCACTTCGCCCTCGACCTGCGGGATCGGGACATCCCCGTCCACTACGGCCGCCTCGACGACCCGGACAACGGCGGATCCTTCGCCTCAGAGCTGCGCCGGCTGGCGACGGGGGTCGACGCCGAGGCCCTGACGGTGATCCGGCCCGGGGAGTGGCGGGTGCTGGACGGGTTGGAGGCCGTGGCGGCGGACCTCGGCTGGCGGTTCCAGATGCTCGAGGACCCCCACTTCCTGTCGTCTCCGGAGGAATTCTCCGCCTGGGCCAAGGGCCGCAAGCAGCTGGTGATGGAGTACTTCTACCGCCAGCTGAGAAAGCGCACCGGCCTCCTCATGGACGACGCCGGCAAACCCGAGGGGGGGGAGTGGAACTACGACAAGCAGAATCGCAAGGCCCTCGGCAAGCGCGCCCCCGATCGGCCGGAGGTCCCCCGCTTCGAGCCGGACGCGGTCACACTGGGGGTGCTCGAACTGGTGGAACGCCGTTTCCCGGACGCCCCCGGGAGCCTCGACGGCTTCGCCTGGCCGGTGACCCGCGGGCAGGCCCTCATCGCCCTCGAAGACTTCCTGGTCCGCCGGCTGCCCCACTTCGGCGACTACCAGGACGCCATGAAGCGGGGGGAGCCCTGGCTCTTCCACTCCCTGCTGGCGCCGGCCCTGAACCTCAAGCTGCTGGACCCCCGGGAGGTGATGGCGGGGGCGGCGGAGCGCTACCGCTCAGGCGACGCCCCGCTCAACGCCGTCGAAGGATTCGTCCGTCAGATCCTCGGCTGGAGGGAGTTCATCCGCGGCGTCTACTGGCACGAGGGCCGCGACTACGGGGAGCGCAACGGCCTCGAGGCGGACCTGCCCCTGCCGGAGATGTACTGGACCGGGGACACCGACATGGTGTGCATGCGGGAGAGCCTCGGCCAGGTGCTGGAATACGGCTACGGGCACCACATCCAGCGGCTGATGATCACCGGCAATTACGCCCTGCTCGCCGGCGTCGAGCCCCGGGCGGTCACCGATTGGTACCTCGGGATGTACGTCGACGCCGTCGACTGGGTGACCCTCCCCAACACCCTGGGGATGATGCTCCACGCCGACGGCGGGGTGGTGGGCACCAAGCCCTACGTCGCTAGCGGCCGCTACGTGCAGCGCATGGGGGACTACTGCGGCGCCTGCCGTTTCGACCCGGGGACCCGCACCGGAGAGGACGCCTGCCCCTTCACCACCCTCTACTGGGATTTCCTCATGCGCCACCGGGGGCGGCTGGGGGATAACCGCCGCATGGCCTTCGCGTGGAAGAACCTCGACCGCATCGACGACGACGAGCAGCGGGCGATCCGGCAGCACGCCCGGACCCTGCGGGGTCTGGGGGCCGCCGGTGGCTGAGCCCCGCTCCGCCGACCGCGGGGAGAAGACCTGCGCCGTGTGCGGCCGACGCATGGAGTGGCGGTCCAAGTGGGCCCGAAACTGGGATGCGGTCCGCTATTGCGGCGAGCGTTGCCGACGCCGTCGCCTCACCGCGGTCGACCACCGCCTCGAAGGGGCTATCTTCGACCTCTTGGCGTCCCGCGCCGGCGGAGCCACGATCTGCCCCTCGGAGGCCGCCCGGGCGGTGGCCCCGGAGGACTGGCGCCCCTTGATGGAGCGCACCCGCAGCGCCGCCCGCCGCCTCGCCGCCGCCGGCCGGGTGGAGGTCCTACAGCGGGGACGGCGGGTGGACCCGTCCACCGCCAAGGGCCCCATACGCCTGCGCCGGACCGATCGGTGAGGGCCCCACGGGGGACTCACCGATCGCCGAATTGCTCGGTGATCTCGAAGAGGTCCTCTGCCAGCCGCCAGACCCCGTCGTCCCCCTTCTGCCAGCGCTCCAGGGTAATGAGGCCGCGGCCGAGCCGGCTCATGGACCAGCGGGCCGAGAGGACGGCGGTCCGTCCGTCGAGCACGTGGACCCTGGGGTCCTCGTAGACCAGCGTCCCGGGGTCCTGGGCCAGGACCCCTTTCCAGAAGTCGGCGATGGCCGCCCGCCCCTTGACGTCGGCCAGGGGCCGGCCTTCCATGGCGGCGTCCTCGGTGTAGCCCGCGGCGCAGCCCTCCCAGTCACCGCGGTTGAACGTTTCGATCCAGGCGCGGGAGGCGGCCTCCACTTGCCGCCGGGCGTCGTCCAAAGTGGGGTCTGCGGCGGTGGGGGAGAGACTCGCGGCGGCCGGGCTGGTGGGGATGTGTGTGGTGCTTTGGGTCATGTCGGGGACTCCCTAAGTCGTTGGGGAAGGATGGCTAGGTTGCGGAGTCAGTGTGACGCCGATGGCCCCGGCCGGCCATGTTCGGACTGGACAGCTTCCGGTACGAATCAGCCAATCTTGTCGAAATCGGTCTAGAGGCCGTGATTGCTCTGCTACGGTGTCGGCATGCGTCGTCTCTGCATCCTGGCCCTTCCCGAGGTCTTCGATTCCGCCTTCGCCATCACCCGTGACGTGCTCGAAGCGGGTAGCCGGTCACAGGCCCCCGGGGCAGGGGACGGCGGAGCCCCCCACGATCCCTTCACCGTCGAGACCGTGACCGTGGGGGGCCGCGGGGTGCCCACCGCCGGCGGCCTCGCGGTGCCCCCGGGGCGGGGGCTCACCGCCGCCGTCGACGCCGACCTGGTGTTGGTCCCCGGCTTTTCCCTGGGGGAAGACGGGGGGACCCCGCGGGACGGTGGGGGAGGGGCGGTGGGGGAGTACCTGCGGCGCAGCGAAGTTCGTACGGCGGTCCGCTGGCTGCGGAGCTACCGCGCCGCCGGCGGACGCCTCGCCGCCGGCTGCACCGCGACCTTCGTCCTCGCCGAGGCCGGGCTCCTTGACGGTCTCCAGGCCACCACCAGCTGGTGGTTGGCGGACGCGTTTCGCTCCCGCTATCCCGCCGTCGACCTGCAGGCCCACATGATGGTCACCCACCAGGGCGGGATTCTCTGCGCCGGTGCCGCCCTGGCCCACACCGACCTCGCCCTGCGGGTCGTCGGGGACCTGCGGGGACCCGCTGTCGCCGACTATGTGGCCCGTCGCCTACTGCTGGACGAGCGGGTGTCCCAGGGGCACTACATGGCCAGGGACCACCTGAGCCGTCGGCACCCTGATGTGTCGAAGGCGGAAGCGTGGATCCGGGCCCACCTCGGCGAGCCCATGCGGGTGGACGACGTCGCCGCCGCGGTGGCGGTGAGCCCCCGGACGCTGGCCCGGCGGTTACGGGATTCCACCGGCGAGTCGCCCCTGTCCTTCATCCAGCGTCTGCGGGTCCAGCACGCCGTGCACCTGCTGGAAACCTCCAAGCTGTCGTTCGAGGAGATCGCCGCCCGGGTGGGCTACCAGGAGCCGGCGGGCCTGCGGCGGGTGCTCAGACGGCGAACCGGTCGTGCACCGTCGTCGTTCCGCGACCGCCTTCGATCCGGCAGCGGATCGAAGGCGAGCTAAAGGCCAAGCGTTTCACTCCCCTCCGCCCCCCGCGCCATAGAGTTCGAGGAGCGTGGTCACCTGCTCCAGGGTGTCGGCCTGGCGGGGGGTTTTGTCCTTCCGCCAGCGGGCGATGCGGGGGAAGCGGAGGGCGATGCCGGATTTGTGGCGTGGGGAGCGCTGGATGCTTTCGAAGGCCAGCTCGAAGACCTGCTCCGGCTCCACGGAGCGCACGGGTCCGAAGCGCTCCCGGGTGTGGCGGCGGATCCAGCGGTCCAGCTCCCGGATCTCGGCGTCGTCGAGGCCGGAGTAGGCCTTGGCCACCGGCACCAGCTCGTCCCCCCGCCAGACGGCGAAGGTGTAGTCGGTGAACAGGTTCGAGCGCCGGCCGTGCCCCGCCTGGGCGTAGATCATCACCCCGTCGAGGTGCATGGGCTCCACCTTCCACTTCCACCAGTCCCCCTTCTTGCGGCCGGTGCGGTACGGGGAGTCCCGGCGCTTGACCATCAGGCCCTCCACCCCGCGGCTCCTGGACTCCCCCCGCAGCCGCGCCAGCTCTCCCCAGTCGGCCCCTGTCACCTCGGGTGAGGGGAGGAAGGGGCCGTCCCCCAGCAGGGCTTCGAGGGCCCGCCGCCGCTCCCATAGAGGCTCGGTACGCAGGTCGACGCCCCCTTGTTCCAGCAGGTCGTAAACGAGGAAGGCCACCGGCGCGTCGGCGAGGATCTTGCGGCCCGGTGCCCTGCGGCCGATGCGTTTCTGGAGCACGGAGAAGGGGAGGGGGGCGCCGTCCCGCCAGGCGAGGACCTCGCCGTCCAGCACGGTGCCATCCGGCAGGTGGGCGGCGGGGTCGCGGATCTCGGGGAAGCGGTCGGTGATCAGCTCCTCCCCCCGGGACCACAGGAAGGTCTCGCCGCGTCGTCGGATCAGCTGCGCCCGGATGCCGTCCCATTTCCATTCCACCTGCCATTCCCCCACGTCCCCCAGGGTGCCGTGGAGTTCGCCCGGGTCCCCTTCGAGGGGGGACGCGAGGTAGAAGGGATAGGGCCGGGAATGGACGTTGGCCTCGGCGTCGGGGGCGATCAGTGCTTCGAAGGCCGTCGCCGACGGCGTCCAATCCCCCATCAGCCGGTGGGCGACGTCCGCCGGTTCGAGTCCCGCCACCTCGGCGAGGGCGCGGCACACCAGGGTCCGCGACACCCCCACCCGCAGGCCGCCGGTGAGAACCTTGTTGAGCAGGAAGGCCTCCCGGCGGGGTAGGGCCCCCCACCAGGAGAGCACCGCCGCCGTCTTGCCCTGCTCGTCGAGATCCCGGAGGGGCAGAATCCTCTCCTCGATCCACCGCGACAGGGGCAGGTCGTCCGGGTCGCCGCTCCCCTCCGCCGTCCCCAGGAGCGCCAGGGTCTCCGCCAGGTCGCCGACGCTGGCGTAGCACTCCTCGAACAGCCACTGCGGCAGGTCCGTGGACTCCAGGAGGGCGGCGCGCAGGTCGCCGGTGGAGATCAGCCGCTTGAACCTCTGGCCGGAGAGCAGGAACACCACCCAGGCGGCGTCCGCCGGCGGCGCCGATCCAAAGTATGCGGTCATCGCCGCCACCTTCGCCTTGGTGGAGGTGGTGGCGTCGAGGCGCTCGAAGAGCTCGGCGAAGGCCCGCATCAGTCCTCCACCTCCCCTTCGAACCCGGTGGCGAGGACCTCGGCGTCGAGGCCCCGTTCCCGCAGGAAGCGGGCGAGGGGCTCCCGGAAGCCGTGGGTGACGAGGACCCTCCTGGCGCCGGTCTCCTCGACGGTGCGCACCAGGTCGGGCCAGTCGGCGTGGTCCGAAAGCACGAAGCCACGGTCGACGGCGCGGCGCCGGCGGGGGCCCCGCAGCCGCATCCAGCCGGAGGCGAAGGCGGTCCGGGCGTCGCCGAAGCGCCGCATCCACGGGCTGCGCAGGGCCGACGGCGGAGCCAGGATCAGCTCCCCGGCGAAGTCGGTACCGTCGGGGCGATCCGCCACCGCCGCCGTCTCCAGCAGGGGGATGCCGGCCTCCCGGTAGAGGCGGGTGGTTTGGACCATGGCGCCGTGGAGGTGGACGGTGCGGTCGGTGATGCGGGCCAGCTCCGCCAGCAGGCGCTGGGACTTGCCGAGGGCGTAGCACGCCAGTACCGCCGCCCGTCCGTCGTCGCGGCAGGCGTCCCACCAGGAGAGGACCTCCTCCGCCACCCGCCCCGGATCGGGGAAGCGGTAGATCGGCAGGGCGAAGGTGGCCTCGGTGACGAAGGTGTCGCAGGGCACCACCTCGAAGGGCTCGCTGGTGGGGTCCAGCTGCCGGGCGTAGTCCCCCGAGATCACCCACACCTCGCCGCCGGCCTCCACCCGGACCTGGGCCGAGCCGAGGATGTGGCCGGCGGGGTGGAAGGAGACGCCGGCGTCGCCGAGCCGTACCGTTTCGCCGAAGGGGACGCCGGTGACGTCGATGTCCTCCCCCAGCCGCAGGCGCAGGAACGGCACCGTGGGCTCCGCCGCCAGGTAGCGACCGCTGCCGGGGCGGGCGTGGTCGGAGTGGGCGTGGGTGATGAGCGCCAGGGGGGCCGGCTCCCCCGGGTCGACGTCGAAGCCGCCGGCGGGGCAGTGGAGACCGCCGTTTCTGGGCACCAGGAGGTCGTCGGGGCGGGTCAGGGCGGGGTCCTTTCCGGTGGAGCGATCTCAGCGGGGGAGGCGGGAGCGGAACTCCCGCCGCTTGCGCAGGTCGATCCCCTCCCGCTGGGCCTCGTCGAGAACCGACCGCAGCTCCCCGAAGAGGGCCCCCCGCCCCGCCGGCCGAGCCCATTCCGCCACCTTCGCCAGGTTGGCGGGCTGCTCCCACACCAGGCCCCGCAGCTCGTCGGCGACGGCCCCGGCGCCGAGGTCGCCGCAGCGGTGCAGGTAGAGCAGCAGCGCCTGGGTGGGGGTCACCAGCACCGAGCCGCCGCCCCCCAGAAGGTCCGCCGCCGGGCGGGACGGGTCGGTGCCGAGGGCGGCGGGCCTGGGGAACTCGAAGCGGGCGCCGTCCGGATCCTTGATTCGGCGCCCGGAGCTCTGGCGGTAGCCCTCCGCCACCAGTGCCTTCACCAGCTTCGACCGCCTGCGGGGGGGGATCATGTCGATGTCGTAGTTCTCGTATTCGTCGTCGTCGAAGATGGAGAGGATCGGCAGCCGCGCCATGGGGGCGGCGCTGACGCCGCCTCGGTTGAGGATCCGGGCGGCGGCGGTTCGGGGGTCAGGGTCGCTCATGGGGATGGGTTTCGCTCGCAGGGAAGTTGGGGCCGGTGCCGCTGACCCTCCTTTCGTAGGATCGGCGCAGATGGACCCGCCGGCGACGGAAAACCATGGCCGAAATCCACAGGACCTTCGCCGCCGAAGCGGTTGACGTCGTCGCGAACTACCCGAAAGGACCTGCCATGGCGACCGTCCGCGTCAATCTCCGGGGTGTCCCCATGCGCTTCACCGACACCGGTGGATCGGGGCCGGCCCTCGTCTTCCTCCACGGCCTCTTCAACACCGCCGACATGTGGCGGGGGCAGCTGGAGCGGTTCTCCGAGCGCCGTCGGGTGGTCACCTATGATCTGCGGGGCCACGGCGGCAGCGGTATCGACAACCGCCCCTACACGATGGAGTTGCTGGCGGAGGACCTCGAAGCGCTGATGGACCATCTCCACCTCGGCCCCGCCGTGGTCTGCGGTTTCTCCGCCGGCGGCTGCGTCGCCCAGGCCCTCGCCGTCCGGCGCCCGGACCGCTTCGCGGGCTTGGTGCTCTCCGACGCCATCGAAAACGGACTCCACGGGCCGGCGGGGGCCGTCGCCCGCGGTGCCCTGCGGCTGACCTCCCTTCTTCCTCGGCGGGGGATCGTCGCCTCCACCACCCTCGCGACCCTGCCGATGCGACCCGACGTGCGGCGCTACTTCCAGGCCCAAGCCCTCGCCAACCTGCGGGGGCTCCCGAAGGCCAAGATCCTGGAGATCTCGGCGTCGGTGCTGACCTTCCGGCGCCGGGATCTCTCCGACTTTCCGGCGCCCGTGGCGGTGCTGGTGGGGGAGCGGGAGCCGGCCCTCATGCGCCGGGAGGCGGAGCGCCTCGCCCGGGGGATCCCGCGCGCCACTCTGGAGCTGATCCGCGGGTCCCAGCACGGCCCCAACCTGGAAAACCCCGCCGCCTTCGACGCCGCCGTCGAAGGGCTCCTTCGACGGATCTAGCCCCTGTCGTGGCCCTTCCACTGGGCCCTTGACAGCCCTCCGATCAAAAAGTTCGACCAATTGGTCAGACCGTACATCCAGTCCTCTACGTCAGGCGAAGGAAGGGGGCATGGAACCTTCAGCCAGGCCACGAATCCGTCCTCCGTTCCTCGATCTAAGGCCCTCCGTCCCTCGGACCTCCATCCCCGGGTCGAGCTCGGTCCAGATCGTTCCTTGGTTCGTTGCGCTGCTATGGACGGCGGCGACGGCGGCCTTCGCGTCCACCCCTGCCCCCACGGTTCTGGTGTGGGCGGAGGACCCTCGGTTCGACAACGTGGCCCGTCGGGTGGTGGCGGAGATCGAGGGCATCCAAGGACCGGCGGATCCGCCGTGGACGGTCCGCCTCGTACCCCGGCCGGAGGGCGATACCCCTACCGCCCGTCTCGTCGCGGGCGGCGAGGGCGCCTCCCTCGCCGTGCCGGTGGGCCCGAAGCCGGGGGACGTTCTGCCGTCGGGGACCGCAGAAGAGGTGCTGCCCGACGCGGTTTGGGTGGACCCCGTGGGCTGGCTGGGTCCCCCGTCCGAGGCCGGTGACGACGCCGGGCCCCTCGGTGGCCCCCTATGGGTGCGGTCTGCGCCCCTGCGGTCCACGGTCGAAGGGGACTTACGGGCGTTCCGCCACCTGCTTTCCCAGGTGGGGGTCGCGCCGGAGGACCGACCGCCAACGGTGGCGGTGCCCCTGGACCCGTGGCTCGCCGCTGCTGGCCCTGAAATCGCCTTAGGGGGGCAGGCCGCCGGGGTCTCGGTGCGGCCGGTCGAGCCCGTCGAGCTGCTGGGTCTGCCGCGGGGCTCGGCGGTCTATCTGCCGCCGGGGTCGACGCCGGAGGGCCTCGGGGGGATGGCACAGCGGGGCCTGATCGTCTTCTCCGGCCGCGGCGGTGCCGGGTCCAGTGCCGACGTCGGCTCCGGCGCGCTGGCCGCCCGCTCCGCCGGCGATGTTGGCCGTACCCTGGCGCGGTTCGCCGCCCTCGAGGTGCTGTCCCGGATCCGCGGTTTGGGCCCTGGGGCCGCCCCTGCGCCGTCGATTGCACAAGCGTCGTCCCCCGTGCCGCCCGTGCCCTCCGCGTTAGAAGCACGGCTGGTGCTGGATCTCGACCTGGCGCAGCGGCTGGGGCTGGACGTCCCGTGGCGGCTACGGCTGTACTCGGAGACCTTTGGTGATCCAACCGTGGGGGAGGTTCTCACCCTCGACGAAGCCCGCCGCGGGGCCGTCGACGCCAACCTGGACCTGCGGGCCCGTGCCCTGGCGACGGCGGCGGCGGAGGACGACGTCCGCCGGGCCGTGGCGGCCCTGAGGCCCCAGGTGACGGTGCGGGGGGAAGGGCGGATCCTCGATGAAGACAGCGCCGAGACCTCCTTCGGTCAAAGCCCGGAGCGTCTGGTGACCGCCACGGGGGAGGCCACCTGGATCCTCTTTTCTGAAGACGCCCGTTCCGCCGTTGAGATCCGGCGGCGGGTGCAGGCGGCCAGGGAGTTGGAGCTGCGGCAGGTGGAGCTGGACCTCGGCCTCGAAGCGGCTTCTACGTACCTGCGGCTGGCGCGGCTCCTTGCGGTGGAAGCCATCGAACGACAAACCCTGAGCCGCACCCTGGCGGAGCTCGACGCGGCCCGTGCCCGCCGCGGGGTGGGGGCGTCGAGCCGGGCCGATGTCGCCCGCCTCGAATCCCGCGCCGCCCGGGACCGTCGGGCCCTGGTGGGGGCCCACGGCGCCCGTCGTTCGGCGGAGGTGACCCTGGCGCGGTTGCTGTCCAGGCCCCAGGACGCCCCCATCGTCCCCGGGGGTCCTTCCGGCGACGATTCCCTACCGCTGGAGACGGCGCTCGTGGGCCCTGGGGGCGCCGAGGCCCTGGGGCGGATCTTCCTGCCGAGGGCCCTCGAGACGGCGCCGGAGATCGCCGCCGCCGCCGAGCTGACGGCGGCGGCGGAGCGGGAGCTGGCGGCGGCGAAGCGCTCCCTGACCCTGCCAACGGTCCGCGCCTTCGCCTCGGTGCAGGAGCGGCTGGTGGAGGACGGCGCCGGCGATTCGCCTCCGCCGTTGGGCCCGGACCTGGGGTTCACCTTCGACGTCCCCGAGACCTCCTGGAGCCTCGGGGTCGGCGCCGAGCTACCCATCCTCACCGGCGGCGCCCGCGCCAGCCGACGGGCCCGGGCCGTCCTCGACCTGGACGCCGCGAAGGCCCGGGCGGCGTCGGCAGAGCAGCGTGTTGAAGAGCGGGTTCGCCTGGCCCTCCTAGGTCTCGACACCGCCTACGAGTCCGCCCGCCAGGCGCGACGGGCTCAGGAGGCCGCGGCGGTGGCCTTCGAAGCGGTGGCGGAGGGCTACGGGCGGGGTACCGAGTCCCTCACCACCTTCCTCGACGCCCAGACCGAGCTGCGGGTGGCGTCGGACGGCTCGGGCCTCGACAACGACGTGATCGTCGTCTACCGCGAGGCGGGCGTCGGCCTGCTCGCGGCCCAG
>JBCDIS010000062.1:0-34718 GCA_038748685.1 Acidobacteriota bacterium
CAGCAGGACCGCGGCCGCCGCCAGAATCCTCAGGTTGAGACGGGAAAGATCCTTCATGACTGGGTCCTCGCTTGCTGATCACGGCGGCGGCGGCGTACGAACAGACCGAGGCCCAGGGCCAACACCACCATGGGCATGAGACCCATGGAGGCGAAGCGGACCTTCGATTCCTCCGAAGCCAGCGCCGCCCGCTTGTCCTTGCGGATCTCCCGCAGCTCCCGATTCGCCTCTTGGATGCGGTCGTTCAGCTGATCGATCTCGTCCTGGAGCTGCTTCTGGAGCAGGGCCACGTTGCCGCCGCCGCTGGACTGCTTCTCCCGCAGCTCCTCTTCGAAGCCGGCGATTTCCGCCCGCAGCTGCCGCTCCCGCTCCAGGCTGTCCTCATCGGCCTGGGCTTCGATCTCGTCGAAGAGCTCGAAGGGCCGGCGGATGGACGACTTGGAGCGCACCTTCATCAGCTCCTCGGAGCCGAAGAGGTAGTCGACGGCGTTGGCCAGGATCTTGTGGTTGTCGTTGACCGCCATGGTCCCGAAGATGCTGTTCTGGAACGCCAGCTGGTCGGAGATGAAGTCGACATCGGCGAAGACCATCACCGTCGCCTCCCCCCGCTCCTCCTCCGCCGTGGGCTCCTTGCGCACCGTCTCGGTGCCCTCGGGAACCGGCAGCTCGATGCCCGGCGGCAGCCCCGGCGGCGGCGGCGGTGGCGGCTCGGCGGGAACGTCGGCCCCTTTGGGGAAGGCGGAGGGCAGCTTGCCCCGGACGAGGTAGGCGAGGGCCACGGGCTCGGAGCCCGGGTTCAGCCGATCCGCCAGCTTCGCCGGCTCCCCGAGGTCGAGGAACGTGAGGCCGTCCCCGGAGGGGAACCCGGGCCGCATCTCCAGGGAATTGCCGGAGGCGGTGGTGGTCACGAGGGGCTCCAGGGTGACCCCCTCCGCGGCATCCCCCGCCGGACGCAGGACGCCGGCGGTGAAGAACCGCAGATCCTGGAGACCCTGCAGCACCGGGTGGTTGGCCAGGGTTTGGCCCCGGGTCTGGTCGTCGATCTGCAGGTCCACCACCACTCGCTCCGCGCCCCCGAGCCGAGACACCTGGCGCTTGACGGCGAGGTCGAAGTCCGCCGCCACCTGGTTCGCCGCCCGTTCGAGACCCCAGGCCCGCAGCAGATCCGGCAGATCCGACGACGGCTCGTACTGGTAGGCCGCCATCGGGTTCTGGGGATTGTTCGGCGGCTGGTCGTCGATCGAGTAGGGGTCGAGGAAGACCATCGTGTTCCCCCCCCGCTGGATCCACTCGTCGAGGGCCCAGCGAGCCCGCAGACCAAGACCCTTCGGGTGGACGACCATCACCAGGTCGAAGCGCTCGGGGTCGATGGCGTCGGTGTCCGCCTCGATTTTCTCGACCTCGTAGCTCTCCTGCAGCAGCTGCATGGCGATCCACGCTTCCCCCGGGCTCTTGCCCTGGGCCGCCAGGATCTGCGCCATATAGGGGTTCGACGCGGTCCCCAGCACTTCCAGGCCCGAGAGCACGCCGATTCGCTGGCTGGTGGGCCAGATCAGGTCGTGCAGGCGCCTCGAGATGTCGTACTCCAGGGTTTCTTGCTGATTCGGCCACAGGAACTCGATGACGTCGCGGCTACCGGTCTGGGTTTCGAACACCAGGCCGAAGAAGAAGAGGTCGCCGTGCTGGTTGATCGGTTTGCCGTCGAGGCCGTAGTCCTGGGCGTCCTGGGCGTCATCGCTATCGGGCACCGGGTCGACGAAGCTCACCTTCAGCTTGCCGCCGGAGGCGACGGCGTACTCCTGGAGCAGGGTCCGCACGTAGTCCCGGTAGACCACGAAATCCTTCACGAAGCGGGGCAGGGTCTTGCCGGCGGTGTCGGAGAAGTAGAGCGTCACGTCCACGGGACGGACCCCCTCGCTCCCCATCTTGTCGAGGATCTCCAGGGACCCCTCGGAAAGGGAATAGAGGTTGTCCTCCGTCAGGTCCAGCCGCAGGCTTTCGCTCCACTGGGTCACCAGGTGGATGCCGAAGAGGGCGACGGCGGCGATGGCCACCAGGGTGGTGACGGGGCTTTCGAGGATGCGTTTCATCACGGTGTCCTCCTCAGGAAGCCTTGACCCGGTCGAGGGCGAGCATGCCGCACACGAGCCAGGTACCGGTGAACACGATGAAGAAGGTGATCGAGCCGAGCTCCATCAACCCCCGGGTCAGGGTCTCGAAGTGGTCGCTGAGGCTCAGGCTGAGCAGCACCTGCTCGGCGTAGCCCCCCAGGTAGCGGCCGACGGTCTCCAGGGTCTGGGGCAGGCCGACGAGCAGGAACGCCACGCTGGCGGCGGTGCCCAGGATGAACGCCACCACCTGGTTCTTGGTGATGGCGGAGAAGAACATGCCGACGGCGAGGTACGCCGCCGCCAGCAGCACGCAGGCCAGATAGCCGGCGAAGAGCACCCCCCAATCGGGGCTACCCAGCCGCGCCACCTGCCAGACGAGGGGCCAGGTGAGCACCAGGGAGAAGCCGAGGAAGCACCAGCCGGCGAGGAATTTCCCCAGGAACGAAGCCTCCAGGGTCACCGGCAGGGTGAACAACAGCTCCACGGTTCCGCTCTTGCGCTCCTCCGCCCACAGCCGCATCGCCACCGCCGGCACCAGGACCACGAAGAGCCACGGCACGTGGGCGAAGAAAGGGTCGAGGCTGGCCTGCCGCAGCTCCAGGAAGCGCCCGAAGTCGCGGCTCACCGTGAGCCAGCCGGAGGCCACCAGGAAGATGACGATGAAGATGTAGCCCAGGGGCGACGCGAAGTACCCCTTGAACTCGCGCTTGAACACCGCCTTGAGGCCGGTGAAACGTCCGCTCTGGCTCATTGGCTCACTCCTTGGGTGACGGCCCGGAAGACGTCGTCGAGGCGTCCCTCCCGCTGCTCGACCGAAAGGAGCGTGGCGTCCGCCGCCAGCTCCAGGATCTCGGAAAGATGGTTGCCGCCGTCCTTCGGGTGGATCGCCAGGGAGACGCCGTCGCCGTCCTTCGAGACCTCCACCCGGTCGCACCAGGGCCGCTCCTCCAGGGCCTTCGGCAGCTCCGGCCGGTCCTCCGCCAGGGTCAGCCGTACGACGTTGTGCTCGGGGGCTCGGGTCACCAGCTCGGCGGGGGTGGAGTCCACCAGGATCCTGCCCTGGTTGATGATCATGGCGCGGTTGCACACCCGCTCCACCTCGTCGAGGATGTGGGTGGAGAGGATGATGCACTTGTCGCCGGAGAGCTTGGCGATGAGGTCCTGCACCATGGCCTTCTGATTGGGGTCCAGGCCGTCGGTGGGCTCGTCGAGGATCAGCACCTCGGGATCGTGGATCAGCGCCTGGGCCAGGCCGACCCGGCGTTTGAAACCCTTCGAAAGGGTGTCGATGGTCTGGTGCTGGACCCGCTGCAGGCCGGTGCTGGCGACCACCCGGGCGATGGCGGAGGGCACGTCGACGACGCCCCGGGCCTCGGCGACGAACTCCAGGAACCCGCTCACCGTCATCTCACCGTAGGCCGGAGCGTTCTCCGGCAGGTAGCCGACTTTCTGCCGCGCCGCCAGGGATTCGGTGGCGATGTCGTGACCCGCCATCACTACGCTTCCGGCGTCGGGTTCGAGGAAGCCGGTGAGGATGCGCATCGCCGTGGTCTTGCCGGCCCCGTTAGGGCCCATGAAGCCCAAGACATCGCCGCGCCGTACGGTGAAATCGAGGCCGTCGACGGCGCGGATCGGGCCGTAGTGCTTGACCAGACCCCGCACGTCCACCAGCACCTCCCCCGTGTCCTGGACGTCCGCGGGCCCGGAAGCCTCGACGTCGTGTTCTGGAGTGCTCAACTCGTCCATGGAAACCCCTCTTGCAACACTCTCGCCGGCGAGAGTGGTCCGGGTGGTGGGCAAATCGGCCGGTATCGCGTCAGTTTGACGCGACTCCAGCGTCGGGACGGCCTAAATCCGCCCCGCAGAACCGTTGGTCCCAGTCTAGAAAGCAAGGACTGTTCCAGCTGTCGACCCCGGGACCACCACACCTCCGTTTTCCCTCGCCTCGGACCCGCGTCATTTGATTTGTCACAACCAAGGCCCTATCCTACGAAGATCCATTTCAGATTTAGGGCTAAAGAGTCTTCGGGAAAGGTTAAAAGCCACCCCGGATCCGCGGCCCGCTACCGTTCCTCACGCAGGTGTCTAGAACGCGCTTCGCCGGCCCGTCCCGGAGCTCCGCTCCGGTGCGGCGTCGAGTGAAAGACCGCTCCTTGTGGTCTACCGATCCGCCATGAAGACCCCTCCCCACTCCATCCCACTGCGGGCGCTGATCGCCGGAGTCTTTGTCCTCGCGATCCTCTCCCTGGTGATGGTGGGCATCGAAGGGGCCCTGGAGAGCTCCGGACGGACGGTGGGGGTCCAGGTCGACACCGGTCCCCAGGGTTTGGAAGTTCTAGCAATCCGCCCCGGCGGGCCGGCGGCGCTGGGGGGTCTTCGCGCCGGTGACCTCGTACTCTCCGTCGACGGTCAGGGGACGGGGACGTTCGCCGACTATGACCGCATCGCGAAGGGGTTCCGCCGCGGGGTCGACGTCGACTACGAAGTGGAGCGGGACGGCCGACCCCTCGACTTGACGATCACCCCGGGCACTTCGGTGCGCTGGTGGACGCTGGGTCTGCGGACCTTCGTCGCCCTGGTCTGCCTCGGTCTCGGGCTCTTCAGCCTCCACCAGCTGTGGGGGGATCTGCGGGCCCGACTCATGGCGGCCTTCGCCTTTCTGCTGGCCTTCGAGCTCGCCCTCCCGCTGAACTTGGTGGGCACGCCGCGGATCGAATCCCTCGCCAGGTCCCTCTTCCTCCTTCTGACCGGCGCCCAGATGGCGGTGGAGTTGCACCTGGTGGCGATGATCCCCGACCGGCGGCGCTGGCTGGCCCTGCGGGGTTGGATCGTCCCCCTGTTCTACCTCCTCGGCCTCGGCCTCGGGGTCGCCTCCTGGGGCGCCTACGTGACGGAGGTGATGGGGAACCGGCGCTGGCTACCCTGGACCTACGGGCAGGCCGACGCCCTGCTCTTCGATTGGGGACTGCCGCTGTGGGCCCTGGCGGTCGTCGGCATCCTGGGGGCCACCACCCTCCGGCACCGGGAACCCCTGGGACGTCTCCAGGCCGGGCTGATCTTCCTCGGCGTGCTGCCCTGGGCCGTCTACGTGCTGTCGAGGACGATCCTCGGCTGGTTCGGCCGCGGTCTCCCGGGGTGGGCCTACGACCTCTTCCCGCTGATCATCCTCTGCCTGCCGGTGGCGGTCTTCGTCAGCATCTTCCGCTTCCACCTCTTCGACCTCGCCCTAGTGGTGCGGCGCAGCTTCCTCTACACCGCCCTCACCTCCTGCCTGGTGCTGGTCTTCTACGCCGCCGCGGGGGTCCTGGGGATCGCCTTCTCCCGCACCATCGACCAGGAGCGGGTCGCCCTGTGGGTGATGTCGGCGGCCATGTTCGTCGTCGGCATGCTGTTCGGCAACATCCGGCGCGCGATCCAGCACTTCATCGACTCCCAGCTGTTCCCGGAACGCCGGGCCCTCCGCCATCAGCTGATCGACCTCGCCAGCGAGCTGCCGACCCAGGGGACCGTCGCCGCCATGGGGGGCCACCTGGTGCGCCGCCTGCGGGAGACCTTCGGCCTGCGCTCCGCCACCCTCCTCCTGGCGGACCCCAAGAGCGGCCTCCTCTTCACCGTGGCCGCGAACCCCGAGCCCGAAGGACAGCGCCCCGTTTCCCTCCTGGTCACCTCCGACGACCCCGCCCTCGAACTGCTGCGGACCTCGGACCGCCCCCTGCCCGCCCAGAAGGTCCTAGGCGCCAGCACCGCCCTGGCCCAGCGCTTCGCCGATCAGGACCCCTCCCTCGCGGTTCCCCTCCTCGCCCAGGAGCGGCTGGTGGGGCTTCTAATGCTGGGGAAGCGCACCACGGCCCAGGACTTCGGCCGCGAAGAGGGGGAGCTGCTGAGCCTCCTCGGCCATCAGATCGCCACCTCGTTCGAGAACATCCGCCTGTTCGAGTCGGCCACCTACGAGAGCTTGACGGGCCTCCTGCGGCGGGAGCCCGTGATCGAGCTGCTGGATCGGGAGATCGAACGTGCCCGGCGCTACGGGCGCCCCCTCGTGGTGGGCATGGCGGACCTCGACCACTTCAAGAAGGTCAACGACCAGTTCGGCCACCTCGGGGGCGACGTCGTCCTCAAGCGGGTGGCCGAGGAGCTGTCCGCCGGCCTCCGCAGCACCGACGCCATCGGACGCTACGGCGGAGAGGAGTTCCTCCTCGTGCTCCCCGAGACCCCCATCGACGGCGGCGTGGCGGTGGCCGAGAAGCTCCGCCGGAGGGTCGAAGACCTGCGGCTCACCATGGACGACGGCTCGACGGTTCGCACCACCCTCTCCATCGGGCTGTCGGCCTTGGCGCCGGGGGAAGGGGGCCTCGACGCCCGCCGCGGGCTGATCGACAACGCGGATCGTGCCCTCTACCTGGCCAAGGAACGGGGCCGCAACCGGGTCGAGAGCCACACCCCCGTCGAGGTCGGGACCCGCCCCAAGGGCGCCGCCCTCGAGACCCTCCCGGGCTGACGGACACCCCGGATCCGTTCCCCTTCGGTCACCGCGGCCTGTAACAAAGGCGCGGGGGCGTCGTAGACCTACCCGAAGACCGAGGTCCCAGCAACGACGAGGGACGACGCCGAAGACCTCACTCGCCCCGGCCGCCGCACGCTCCAGAGACTTGGGGGAACCACCATGACCGAAACCGCAAAAAAGCGCCTACCCGCCTTCGTGCTGGGGGCCTTGATCTTGACAGCCCTGCTCGCTTTCCAGCTGACCAGCGTCAAGGACGTCGAAGCCGAGGGGACCGCCCCCCAAACCTCCGCCGATACCGACGCGAACGCAGACCGGGACGGGGACGCCGCGCCGATCCCCGTCGAGTCAGAAGCCATCCAGGTCGGTGAGGTGTCGTCCTACCTGACCGCCACCGCCAACCTGGTGCCGGAGAACGAGGTGGACGTCCTCGCCGAGTGGGAGGGGCGTCTGGCGAAGATGGCCGTCGAAGAGGGCGACGTGGTCGCCGCCGGCCAGATCCTCGCCGAGCTGGCCCGGGGGGACGCCGAGATCGCCGTCGAGAAGGCCCGCATCCGCGCGGAGACCGCCCGCCTGGCGTTCGAACGGGCCCAGACCCTGCGGAGCCAGGACCTCCTGAGCCCGGAGGCCTTCGACAAGGTGGCCCTCGAGAGCCGGGTCGCCGACCAGGAGCTCGCGGAGGCCGGCTGGCGCCTCGAGAAGACCTACATCCGCGCCCCCTTCGCCGGCCGGGTCACCGAGCGGACCGCCCGCGCCGGCCAGCACGTGCGCCCCGGGGATCCGATGTTCCGCATCGCGGACTTCGATCCCCTCGTCGCCCGCATCTACCTCCCGGAGCAGGACGTCCTCGCCCTGGCGGAGGGACGGGAAGTCCGCCTCGGTCTGCGGGCCGAAGATTCGGTAACCTTCACCGGCCGCATCCGCCAGATCAGCCCGGTGGTGGACACCGCCACCGGCACCGTGAAGGTGACGGTGGAGGCCAGGCAGGTGCCGAAGGCCGTCCGCCCGGGGGCCTTCGTGAGCGTGGATATCGTCAAGGAGACCCGGCGGGCCGCCGTGCTCCTCCCCCGGGAGGCGGTGGTGCGGGAGCTCCAGAGCACCTATGTCTTCGTCGCCAACGGCGACGTCGCCGAGAAACGCTCGGTGACCCTCGGACTGGAGGAAGGCGGCCGCGTCGAAGCCGTCGAAGGCCTCGACGCCGCGGAGCGGGTGATCGTCGCCGGCCAGGGTGGCCTGGAGGATGGCGCCGCCATCCGCACGATCGAAGCCGGCTGACCTCCCTAGACCCGCGACCTTCGCGCCGCCGCGCCCCGTGAACCCGGAAGGGGGGCGCTCGGCGCCCCCCTGCCGACCCGTACCGAGGCCATCGGAGGACCCCGCCATGGGCATCATCGAATTCTCCTTGAAACGACGGGTGACCGTCGCCATGGCGGCGATCGCCGTCTCCCTCTTCGGCGCCGTGGCCTTCACCCGGCTGCCGATCCACCTGCTGCCGGACATCTCCTACCCCAGCCTCACCATCGAGACCCGCTACCCCGGCGCCGCCCCCACCGAGGTGGAAGCCCTCCTGACCCGGCCGATCGAGGAGGCGGTCGGAGTGGTGGCGGGGGTGCAGCGCCTGTCCTCGGTTTCGAGGCCGGGGGTCTCTCAGGTGACCCTGGAGCTGGGCTGGGGGCGCAACATGGATTTCGCCGCCCTCGACGTGCGACAGAAGCTGGAGCTGGTGACCCTCCCCTTGGACGCCGCCAAGCCGGTGGTGCTGCGTTTCGACCCCGCCAACGATCCGGTCCTGCGGCTCTACCTCACCGGCGGCGACGACCTCTTCCGCCTCCGCTACCTGGCGGAGGAGGTCCTCAAGAAGGATCTCGAATCCACCGACGGACTGGCGGCGGTGAAGGTCAGCGGCGGCTACGAGGAGGAGATCCAGGTCCAGGTGGACGAAGGCAAGCTGTCCCTCATGGGGCTCACCATCGAGGGGGTCCGGGACCGGCTGGCGCAGGAGAACATCAACCAGGCCGGCGGCAGCCTCTACGAGCAGGAGGCCCGCTACCTGGTGCGGTCGAGGAACGAATTCGGGTCCCTGCGGGACATCGCCGACACCGTGGTGCGCCACGAAGGGGGCCGGCTGGTGACCCTGGGGGACGTCGCTGAGGTGACCCGGGGCCGCAAGCAGCGGGACGTGATCACCCGCTTCGGCGGCGGCGAAGCGGTGGAGCTGGCGCTCTACAAAGAGGGCGACGCCAACACCGTCCAGATGGCCCGGGCGGTGAAGACCCGTCTCGAGACCCTGCGCGAGGAGCTGCCGGAGGGGGTGGAGCTGGTGACCGGCGCCGACCAGTCGAGCTTCATCGAAGCTTCGATCCGCGAGGTGCTGTCGAACGCCGGCCTCGGCGGGGTCATCGCCGTGATCGTGCTGCTGCTCTTTCTGCGGGACCCCCGCAGCACCCTGATCATCGGCGTGTCGATCCCCCTGTCGGTGGTGGCGACGTTCTTCCTGATGTACCGCACCGGAACCAGCCTCAACGTCATGTCCCTCGGCGGCCTGGCCCTGGGGGTGGGGATGCTGGTGGACAACGCCATCGTCGTCCTGGAGGCGATCTACAAACGCCGGGAGGAGGGCCTCGGCGCCGTCGACGCGGCGCGGCGGGGGGCTTCGGACGTCGGCCAGGCGGTGGTCGCCTCGACCCTCACGACGGTGGCGGTCTTCCTGCCGGTGGTCTTCCTCGAAGGGGTGGCGGCGCAGCTGTTCCGCGACCAGGCCCTCACCGTGTCCTTCGCCCTCATCGCCTCCCTCGCCGTCTCCCTGACCCTGATCCCGATGCTGGCGGCCCTGGTGCTGGGTCCCCGCGGTGGGGACGCAACGGCAGCCGAGTCGACGGCCGAGCCCGCGACCGGCGACGGAGATAGCCCCGCCCCCGCGGGCCGTCTGCGGCGGGCCTGGGGGTGGCTGTCGGTGGATCTGCCGGCGGCCCTGCTGCGGATCCTGCGGTCCATCCTCGCCGCCGTGGGCCTCGCCCTCGCCTGGCTGACCTCCCCCATAGGCCGCGGGTTCGACCGCGCCATGGGGGGACTCGAGGGCGCTTACCCCCGCGCCCTGCGGTGGGCCCTCGGCCATCGCCTCACGGTGTCGGCCCTGGCCCTCTCTGCCCTTTTGGCCGCAGGGCTCCTCGCCCCGAGGCTCGGCGTCGACCTGATCCCCGCCCTGTCCCAGGGGGAGTTCGGGTTCCGCGTCGTGCTGCCGGAGGGCACCCCCCTCGAAGCCACCGACCGCTTCGTCGCCCGGGTCCTCGACGGAATCGACGACGACCCCAGGGTGGACACCGCCTCGGCGATCGTCGGCGGCGCCGGCCTCTCCTTCGCCAGCACCGGCACCGAAGGGGAAAACGTCGCCAGGCTCCAGGTCAGGATGGCCGGCGGCACCGACCCGGCGGACGAGCAGGCCGTCGCCTCCGTGCTGCGCCAGCGGCTCGCGGCGACCCCGGACCTCGACTTCGAGCTGGAGCGTCCCTCCGTCTTCACGTTCCGGACGCCGGTGGAGGTGGAGGTCTACGGCGACGACCTCGGGGAGCTCCACGACGCGTCGATCCAGCTCCTCGGCCGCCTGGGCCGAACCGCCGGCGTGGTGGACCTCAAGTCCTCCGCCCAGCTCGGCAACCCGGAGCTCCAGGTGACCTTCAACCGCGAGCAGCTGGTGCAGCTGGGCCTCGACCTGGCGGACGTCGCCGCCACGGTGCGGGGCAAGGTCCGCGGCGACGTCGCCACCCGGTTCTCCGAAGGGGATCGGGAGGTGGAGGTCCTCGTTCGGTCGGTGGACCTGGGGGAGGCGTCCGTCACCGACGTCGCCGACCTCATCGTCGGACAGCGCCAGGTGGGGGGCGTGCGCAAGATCTCCGAGCGAACGGAATCCGGCTACCTGGTGGAGCGGGAGGTGAAGAGCGGGCCGGGGGAAAGCGTTCCGATTCGACTCAAGACCGTCGCCGACGTTCGCCTCGTGGAGGGGCCCAGCGAGATCCGGCGCATCGGCCAGAAACGGGCGGCGGTCCTCTCCGGCAACCTCGAAGACCGCGACATGGCGGCGGTGGCGGTGGATCTCCAAGACGGGATCCGAGCCGAAGCCCTGCCCCTGGGGGTGACGGCGGTCCTCGGCGGCCAGCACGAGGAGATGTCCCGCTCCCTCCGCAGCCTGCTGCTCACCATGGGCCTCGCCGTCTTCCTGGTCTACCTGGTGATGGCGTCTCAGTTCGAGTCGTTTCTCCACCCCTTCGTGATCATCTTCACCCTGCCGCTGGGGGCCATCGGCGTGATCTCCGCCCTCGCCCTGACCGGTAACACCGTCGACGTGGTGGCGATGATCGGCGCCGTGATGCTGGCGGGCATCGTGGTCAACAACGCCATCGTCCTGGTGGACGCGGTCAACCGGCTGAGGCGGGACGAGGGCATGGCGAAGATGGACGCCCTCCTGGAGGCCGGCCGGCGACGGCTGCGGCCGATTCTGATGACCTCCGCCACCACCATCTTCGGGCTTCTGCCCATGGCCCTCGGCCTCGGAGAGGGGGCGGAGCTGCGGGCCACCCTGGCCATCACCGTCATCGGCGGCCTCGCGGTGGCGACCCTGCTGACGCTGATCGTGATCCCGGTGGTCTACTCGCTGTTGGATCGAACCGAGGACGCGGTCCGGGACGCCGAGGACGACGCCCCCGTCGCCGCCGGGCCGTCCCCCGCCCTCCAAACGGAAGGCTCAGCGTCGGCGTAGCTCGCGGTGGAGCCAAGCCTTCGCGGTCTTCCAGTCGCGGCTGACGGTGGCGTGGCCCACCCCGAGCACCTCGGAGGCCTCTTCGATGGTGAGCCCGGCGAAAAACCGCAGCTCCACCAGCCGTCCCTGACGGGGGTCCAACTTTTCGAGATCCTTGAGCGCGTCGTCGAGGGCCACCAGGTCGATCTCCCGCTGATCCGGCAGGGCCATGGCCTCGTCCAGCACCAGGGTCTCGGAACCGCCCCCCCGCTTCTCGGTGCGATGGGCCCGGGCGTGGTCCACCAGAATGCGCCGCATGGTGGTGGCGGCGAAGCCGAAGAAATGGCTGCGGTTCTCCCAGGTCACCCGGCGGCGGTCGACCAACCGCAGGTAGAGCTCGTTCACCAAGGCGGTGGGCTGGAGCGTGTGGCTGTCCCGCTCGTCGTTCAGGTAGCCCCGGGCGAGCTGCCGGAGCTCGTCCGCGACGATCGGCATGAGGTGGTCGAGGGCCTCTTTGTGGCCGTCGTTCCAGCTCAGCAACAATTCGGTGACTTCCTGTCTCCTCTCGGTCAAGGCCCACCTCCCGCCAGCTCCCTGGCCAAATGAGTCCAACCACTCCCGGGTGCTTCGGCTTCCAGCACCTCCAATGCTTCACGCGCCAAGCGCCGCCCTTCGTCCGCATCGCCGACGTCGACTTCGAGCTGAGCCAGGAAGGTCTTCATCCTCACCAGCTCCCGGTTGTCCTGCGGCCAGTGCTGGCCGCAGATCGCCACCGCCTCCCGAACGGAGTCGAGGGCCTCCTCCTGGTCGCCTTCCCTGCTCGCCGCGCGGCCGTAGTTGAACAGAGCCTGCCCCAAATTGAAATGCTGCCCACCGAGGGCCCCTCGGTGGATCCGGACCACCTCGGCGAAGAGGCTCCTGGCCTCCCCCACCTCACCCCTGCGAAGCAGCACCGTCGCCTGGTTGTTGAGGATGGTACCGACGTGGGGATGGTCGCTGCCGAAGGTCCGCCGGACCGCCGGCAGGGCCTGCTCCCAAAGCTCCCCCGCCTCGTCGGTGCGGCCCTGGGCGTAGAGGAGCTGTCCCAGGCCGTTGCGGGCCAGGGCGGTCTTGGCGTGGCCGGCGCCGAGCTCGCGCTCGTACATCTCGATCGCCTGGTGGTAGTAGGCCTCGGCGTTCTCCGGACGACCGGTGACCGCCTGGAGATCCGCCAGGTTGCTGAGACTCTGCGCCAGCCGCGGGTGGCTCTCGCCGTAGACCTCCCGCCGCATCTTCAGGGCCTCCTCCAACAGGGGCTCCGCCTCGCCGTAGTCCCGCTCGTCGACGTACAGCAGGCCGAGGTTGTTGAGGGTGCTGGCCAGATCCTGGTGGGGGCCGTCGAAGAGGCGTCTCTGCATCGTCTCGGCGCGGCGGTAGAGGGCCTCCGCCTCCCCGGCGTCCTCCTTCTGGACCACGGAAGCCAGGTTGTTCAGCACGATGGCCACCTTGGTGTGCAGATCGCCGTGGAGATCCGTCAGCAGATCGAGGGCCTCCCGGAACATGCTTCGGGCGTCGGCGAACTGCCCCTGGTCGTCCTTGAGCCCGGCGTAGTAGTCGAGGACCTGCGCCAGGGTCTCCGGCTCGTCAAGGCGGCGGGCCATGCCCAGGGCCTCCGAGAAAGGCTCCTCCGCCGACGCCAGGTCCCCCCGGCGGGCGAGGATCCGACCGAGGTGGATGAGGGTGAGGGCCACGTCCCCGTGGGCGCCGCGGTGGCGGGCCCGCTCCTGCCGCAGCGCCTCGCGGGCCGCCTCCTCGGAGCCGTCGTAGTCCCCCAGGACCGTCAGCACCTCCGCCAGGCTGCGCAGTCGCTGGGACGCCTCGGGGCTCGTATCCGAACGCTCCGCATCGATGGCGACGGCCCCCTCCAAGAGCTCCGAGGCCTCCTCCAGGAGCCCGAGCCCGGAGTAGGTCTGGCCGACCATCGACATGAGCTCGGAACGCACCTCCGGCTGGTCGGAGAAGCGCTCCATGATCGAGTCGGCACCGCGGTCCAGGAGCTCGCGGGCGGTGACCGACTCGCCCCGGGAGCGGGTCGGGTCCGGCATGGCGAAGACCTCCAGCAGCAGACCGAGGACCTCCTCCGCCCGGTTCCGCTGGAAGCGCAGCTTTTCCTGCTGGGACGCCAGGACCGCGGTGAAGATCAGAAGCGCCACAAAGGCGGAGGTGGCCGACGCCACCGCCCACCGGTGCCGCGAGATGAATTTCGACGCCCGGTAGCGAAAAGTGCCGCGGCGGGCCCGCACCGGATGACCCCGGAGGTGGCGGCGGATGTCCTCCGCCAGCTGCTCCGCCGAGGCGTAGCGCTGGCGCGGATCCTTGTCGAGGGTCTTGGCCACGATGCGGTCGAGGTCACCGTTCAGGCGGCGCTTCAGCTGTTTGGGCTCGAAGCCCCTCCGCGCCGCCAGGTCGTCGGCGCTGACCTCGGTCCCGTCGCCGAGCTGCCGCGGCCGCGACACGACGCTGGACAGGCGGGTGGGCTCTTCGTCGCACACCCGACGGACGATCTCCGCCAGGTGGCGGCCGGGGAACTCATAGGGTCGATGCCCGGTGAGCAGCTCATAGAGCAGGACGCCGAGGGAGTAGACATCACTGGCGGTGGTGATCGCGGTGCCCTGCACCTGTTCCGGGCTGGCGTACTCCGGCGTCAGCGGCACGAAGCCCGTGGCGGTCGGCAGGAGGGTCTGGGGAAACGCTTCCGGTCGCAGGAACTTGGCGATGCCGAAGTCCAGCAGCTTCGGTTCCCCGTCCTCGGTCACCAGGATGTTCCCCGGCTTGATGTCCCGGTGGACCACCAGGCTCTGGTGGGCAAATTGGGTCGCCGAGCACACCTGGGCGAAGAGCTCCAGCCGCTCCGGAATGCCCAATTGATGACGGTCGCAGTAAACGTCGATGGGCTGCCCGCGGACATGCTCCATCACCAGGTAGGGACGGCCGTCCTCGGCGCTGCCTCCGTCGAGGAGGCGAGCGATATGGGGATGTTCGAGCTGGGCGAGGATTTGCCGCTCACCGCGGAACCGGCGCAGCAGCTCGTCGCTGTCGCGGCCCCGCTGGAGGAGCTTGACCGCCACCTTCTGCCGGTAGGCCTCGTCGTCCCGCTCCGCCAGGTAGACGGTGCCCATCCCACCCTGGCCCAGCTTCTCGAGCAGCCGATACGGGCCGATCCGCTCCAGCTCGCTGTCGCCACCGGTGAGGTCGACGATCGGCCGGTCGACGAACGTGGTGGCGTCGTCGTGGGAACGGATCAGCGAATCCACCTCGTCCCGCAGCCACGTGGAGTCCCCACAGGCCTCGTCGAGAAAAGCCGGACGGTCGGAGGCTTCGACCTCCAGGGCCTCGGCCAGCACGCGCCTCACTTGCTGCCACTGTTCGGGATTCATGGCCGATCGGGGACCTCCGGAGCCAGGTTTCTCAGCTTACCACCCGATGCCGTCATCCCATGTTGTTGGCGAGAGCCACGTTAGGAAAAAGACCGCGTAGCAATCCATTTCTCTCTTCTTTCGAAAGGTATAGCCTTTCTCTCGCCAATCCCACCTCGACGCGGCGTCGAACCCCTCCGAACCCGCGGACAGAAACAAAGATCAGCCTCCACAGCAGGACCCGACGCTAGGCTATGACGGGGGAAGCACCGGAAGAGATCAAAGCCCTTTTGACAGTGTTTGCCTTTCTCGAAGAAGATCTCATTTTGATGTGAGGTCTTGGAGCGGCTCATCTCGCCCTGATGGACGGACGCCCTTCATCGGCGCCCGAATCAAGGAGATTCGAAGATGACATACCGAGATCGCATCCAGAGTTCGCACCCCATTCCGTTCCTTTCGCTTCTCGTCACGATCCTCGTAGCCAGCTTCTGCACAACCCCACTCCTGGCCACGGACCTCGAACTGATCGAGTTCCAGATCCCGGAGCAGGAATCAGCGCTGCTGATCGACTGGGTCCACTTCGGCTGGACCGCCCCTGACCTTCAGACCATCGTCTTGCGCGACGAGCCCCTCCTCGCGACAATCCAGAAGACCCCGGACGGCCTGCTCTTCACGCCATCCCCTGCCTTCTACGTTGCAGGCGGCGATACCTTCACAGTCGGCCGCCTCAATCCGCTGCGGTACGGTTCCTTTGATCAGCCCGTCCTCGTCACCATCGGCCCCAGCGACAACGTCGAGACCCTCTCCGAGGACGCCGAGTCCGGCAACCTCGGAGCGTGGACCGAGGTGGCGGGCGCGGTTTCCATCGAGAACGCCAACCCGATCGAGGGAACCGGCAGCCTCGCCTTTGGCTACGGCGCTGTGGGGGGCTCGTTCCTCGGAACCCAAACCGCCCAGCTGCGTCCCGGGGACACCGGCGGCGGCACCGGCACCAGCAACAGCCACGTCGGCATGGTGGTGGACCTCGACCCCCCCACCGGAGGCAGCGGGCTGAACGGACTGGTGACCCAAGGCTACGGGTTTGTGCTCTATCGAGCTTTGGACCTCCTGGGCAACACGCTGGTGGAAATCCACCTCTCGAAAACGTCCGCCCAGACCTACGACGCCTACGCCACGTTCACCGACACATCCTGCGGCAACCCCTGCTCGACGCCGGCCCTGTCCATCCCCACAGACGAGCCGGTCCGCCTCGACCTCTTCTCCACCACCGGCCGGGTCTCCCTGAAGGCGACCTACGGTGAGACCGTCGACGTGGAGTCGGTGGACAGCGGCGCCCTACACGAGGTGACCATCCGCGGTCACCGCCTCGGCGTGCTCTCGCCGTCGGCGGAGACCACCGGGACCCTCCTGGTGGACTCGTTCCTCCACCGCTACTTCTTCCCCGCGGACTCGGTTCGGCGGCGGCGACACGTGGACGGCTTCGAGAACGGCATCCCCTCCGACCCCTGGACCCTGGAGCACCCCAGCCTCCCCACCATCACCGCCGTGCAAACCCTCGGCATGGGGGGCTCGACGTCGATGAAGATCGACCTGCTGGCCACAAAGATGCAGGGCGCGAACTCCGCGACCCTGGTCCACGTGATGGACGCGCCCCGGGTGCGCTACGCCACGTCGTTCCGCTTCGACACTTCCAATCTGGGCTTCGACACGAACTGGCAGTCCATCGTCCTCTTCGGCGGCAACTCGGTGCCCTGGCACGCCGGTCAGCACCTGATCCTTCGCCTGGTCTACCTCCACGGGCAGTACCACGTCTTCGCCCGGGCCCAGGACTCGGCGGGGACCTTCCAAGCGACCTCCTGGGTGCCCCTCACCGGCCACCGGCACGAGGTGGTACTGCAATGGCAGGGGGGCGAGAAGGGACTCCTACGGCTATGGGTGGACGACCATCCGATGGAGGAGGTCCGCGGCTTCGACGCCACCGGTCACGACATCGAACGGATTCGCTTCGGCGCCATCGCCATCCCCGCCGTTCCCGGCGCGACGCATCAGGAGCTCATCCTCGACAGCTGGGCCAGCTGGTCCCTGACTGAAGACCCGGACGAATGACCCAGATCTTCAAACCGAGAGGAAATTCCATCATGTCTAGAACCCAGACGTACGTACGCCCCCTCCCCCGGCGTTGGCTCCCGGCGGCCGCCCTTGTTGCGGCCCTCAGCTTCGCCGGCATCGCCTCCGCGGCGGAGCTTCCGACCATCGATCGCTTCGTGACTCAGGACCAGACCACCGTAACGATCCCCTGGTCCGAGCTCCTCCAGCCCGGCCAGTCCCATGCTCCAGAGTTCCCCGGAGAAGCCCCGAGATTCGGTAGCCTCTCCTTCACCCCTGACGCCCTCGTCTACACCCCCCGGCCCGACTTCTTCCTCGCCGGCGGAGATGCCTTCTCGTTCGTCCGTCGGGACAACATCATCCTCGACACGGCGATCCAGCCGGTGGTTCTCTCCTTCCGGGGCTCCGAAGTCTGGGACTCCTTCTCGGAGAACGCCGAGTCCGGTGACCTCTCCCAGTGGGACGTGGTCGAGGGGGATGTGGCGATCACCGAAGACGGTCCGCTCCAGGGAACCGCCAGCATACGGTTCCAGTCCGTAGGGCATAGCACGTATATCTCCAGACCCGGGCCGGAGTTGCAGGTCGGAGTCACCCTCGGGAGCAACCCGCAGGGGGGCACGAGCACCAGCAACGGACACGTGGGCATGGTGGTGGACCTGGATCCGCCGCCGCCCCCGCCCCCTGGATCGACGCAGGCCGGCGCCGCCCCTGGGACTTACATCAGCGACCCACTCCTACCCCTACGCGGCTTTCGGCTCTACGAGGCCACGGACGCCGGCGGTGAGCTGACCCTGTCGATCCAGGTCCGCTACCTCGAGGTCGAGGGCGAGTACGTCATCCGGGCCACGACCCGCGACGAGCAGCGGAATGTCGACAACGGCGGCACCCGCTGGCTGCCCCTGCCGACGGACGGTCCGGTGCGGATCGACGCGTACCTCTTCCCGGATAGGATCCAAATGCGGGTCGCTTCCGGGGATTCCGTGGAGGCGGACTCCGTGGAAGTCAACGGGCTCCTGGAGACCCAACTCTCTACACAGTACCTGGGTATGCTGAACGCCGGCAGGGGAACCGCCACCCTCAAGGTCGACGGTTTCGTCCAGCGCACCTGGCAGAACACCGGCAACAACACGGTCCGCCGGCACGTGGACGGCTTCGAGAACGGGCTGGTGAGCCCTCCGTGGCTCCTGATCCCGGCCACCACCAACGCCCTGTCCAACGTCGCGTCACCGGGCCTCGGCGGTGACTTCAGCCTGGTGATGGACGTCGACGAGGTCGTCCACCAGGCCGACGCACGTGCGACCCTGGTCCACCGGCTCGACGCCCCGCGGGACCACTGGGTCGGATCCTTCCGGATCGACACCTCGACGCTGGAACTCCCGGAATGGAAGTCGGTGCTGCTCCTCGGGGGATCCTCCGAGTATGCCCACCACGCCAACGGGGCCGAACATCTGCGGCTCTGGGTCACCCGAGTGAACGGGCAGGATCGCTTCTTCGCCCGAACCGTGGACGCCTCTGGCCAGCCGGTTACCGTTCCGATGGTGACCGTTCCCAGCGCCCAGCACACGGTCACCGTCCAATGGCAGGGGGGTTCGCGGGTCGGCGCCCTCAGGCTCTGGGTGGACGATCAGCCGGTGGCCGCCGTGCACGGATTCGACGCCTCCGGTCTCGACATTGAGAGCGTTCGCTTCGGCGCCATGGGCCTGGTCCCCGAGCTCGGGGACCAGGATCGCTCCCTCGTCCTCGACGGCTGGGCCTCCTGGTCCGTCGTCGCCGGGCCCTGACCCGCTGCCCTCAAGAGAACCCCGGGCTTCGGCGACGACGCCCGGGGGCCGCCTCAGCCTCCGGTACGCCGGAGCCCCTGTCTTCCCGACCGCTCTTTATGACCCTTTTTCTAGACCAGGAGCAACCGCATGCCCCGCAGTCTTCGCAATTCCCACATCGTCCGCGGCCTCGTCACGGCCTTCGTTCTGTTCCTCATCCTCGCCCCTACGGCCTCCGGGGACGAGATCCTAGATCCGATCGAGCTCAGGGTCCCGCCCTGGAGCCTCGAAGCAGAGATTTCCCTCGGTGTCCTTCTGGGGCCGAACGCCACGCTCACCGGATCCCGGGCCGAAGACCCTCCGATGTTCGGCCAGCTGACGGTCGTCGGCGACCGGCTCGTCTATACCCCCGACCCCGAGTTCTTCATCGCCGGCGGTGACACCTTCATCGTCCGCGGAGCCCGCGAACGAAACTTCAACGTCCGGCAGGTGCTGGTCACCCTGATGGTGCCGGAGACCGAAGTGGAGCTCACCGGCGGCTTCGAGGACGGCTCCTTCGCCAACTGGAGCACCGTTATCGGGGACGTCGAGATCAGTACTACAGACCCCATCGCCGGGGGTTCCAGCCTGCGGATCGACACCTCCCTCGGCAACAGCTCCTACGTCGGCAGCCTCACCCACGGCGGCGGCACCAGCAACAGCCACGTCGGCATGGTGGTGGACATCGACGAGCCCCCGGGGGGAGGGGGCGGCAGCGGCGGCGCCTTCGAGCCCGTGGACTTCTTCCTCTACCGGGCCCGGACCGCCGACGACGGCTCGGTGCGGCTCCAGGTTCGGGCCCGGAGGATCCCCGACGGCCGACTCCAGGCGCGGGTCGAAGTGACCGACGAGCCCTGCGGCGGGGGGCTGTGCGGCGGCGGCGGCTGGCTCGACATACCCTACGGGGTGCCCACCCGCCTCGACGTGTGGAGCAATCGGGAGCTCGGCTCGACGACCCTGCGGGTGACCCACCCCGACGGAGTCGCCCTCGACACCGTCGCGGTCGGGGCGCTGATCCCCACCAACTCCCAGCACGAGTTCGGCTACGTAGAGCCCGACCGTGCCCTCGGCGGATCCATGGCGCTCGACGATCTCCGGGTGGGTTTCTGGAACTCCTCCCCGGGCAGCCCCCAGCCCCCAAGCCGCATGGACCTGGTGGATCCCTTTGAAGATTCGGTGCTCAAGAGCCACTGGGTCAAGATCCCCCAATCCTCCCAGGCGGCGGCTCCGGTTGACGGTTTCGGCCAGCCCAAGTCCGTTTCGTTCGACATCGACGAGGTGGCGCGGCAGGATGACCGCCGCATGACCCTGGTGCATCGCCGCAGCTCCCCCGCGGAGTTCTGGGGCTGCTCCTTCCGGCTGATCACCAAGGGACTCAAGCTGCCACAGAACACGCCGATCGCCCTGCTCGGCGGATCGTCCGATTGGACCACCCACGGCCTCGGCAAAGAGCACCTGCGACTGTGGCTGATGGAGCGCCACGACGGGTACTACCTGCTGGGGAGGGCCCAGGACGCCGCGGGGGTCAACCACGTGACCCCGTTCGTGAAGCTGGGGGACGGTGACCGGCACGCCATCGCCCTACGCTGGCAGTCCGACGCACGCTTCGGCGGCCTGCACCTGTGGACCGACGTGGCCTCGGCGGAGCTACGGGGCATCGATACCTCCGGGCTCGACATCGAGAGCGTTCGCTTCGGCTCGTTCGGGGTCCCCGAGGCCCTCGGCACCGGCGACCACATGCTCGAGCTCGACACCTGGGCCTCTTGGACCGGCGGCGACTGAGGCAGCGTCCGGGGGGCGCCGTCACCGCCCCCCGCCGGAGCCGTCGACCGCCATCTGGGTCCACGATCCCTCCGGCTCTTTCCTGACCAGGACCTCGGCGGCCTCGGCGAACCATCGCTGCGCCGCCCCGCCGTTACCCCGGGCCTGCTCCAGCATCGCCAACTGGGCCTTCATCTTGGCGAGCATCACGTTGTCCCCATCGAGGTGCTCGCTGCAGATGTCCACCGCCCCGCGGATGCTCTCGAGGGCGGCGGCGGTGTCCTTCAGCTCGTCGAGGAATCGGCCTTGGTTGAACAACCCCCAGCAAACGTTGATGTGCCGGGGACCCAGGGCCGCCCGGGTCGTCTCCAGGGCCGCGGCGTAGAGTCGGCGGGCCTCCTCCAGCTCCCCCCGCTGGCGGGCCACCTGCGCCAGGTTGTTGCGCATCACAGCGACTCGGAAGTGGGAGTCGCCGAAGATCCGCAGGTGCATCTCCAGGGAGCGCTCGAATCTTTCGCCGGCTTCGTCCACCTGCCCCCTGGCCAGCAGCACCCGGCCCAGGTTGTTGAGGGCCACCGCCACCTCCTGATGGTCCTCCCCCAACTCTTGGCGGAAGATGTCGAGGGCCTGACGGTAGAGGGTCTCGGCGGCGTCGAGGTTGCGGCGCACCAGCTCCAGATCCCCCAGGTGGGCGAGGACCTGGGCGATGTGGGGGTGGCTGGAGCCGAACGTCTTGCGGCGGAGCTCCAAGGCCTCTCTGTACCGGGCTTCCGCCTGGTCGAAGCGCTGGCGCTCGTAGTCCAGTAGTCCCAGGTTGTTCAGGGTGGTGGCCAAGTCGTGGTGAGATCCCTCGAAGACCTGCCGCTGGATCCCCAGGGCCCGCAGGTAGAGGGCCTCCGCCTCCTCGGGACTGCGCTTCTGGACCACGGAAGCCAGGTCGTTGAGGATGAGGGCGACGGCGGGTTGGAGCTCTCCGTGCTCCCGGCGTGAGATGTCCAGCGATTCGCGGATCAGGCCTTCCGCCCGGTCGTAGTCCCCCCGCTCGTCTTCGAGCCGGCCGTAGAGGCCGAGGACCTCCGCCAGCACCTCGGCGCTTGCGTCGTGACGGGCGTGACCCAAGGCCTTGTCGAACCCCGCCTCCGCGGCTTCGAATCGGCCCATGGAGAAGTCGGCTTCGGCGACCCGGATCAGACCGGCGGCGAGATCACCGCCGGAGACCCGGCGGTGACTCCGCATCAGGGCCAGGGCCCCGCGGGAGACCTCCGCCGCCGCGTCGAACTCACCCAACTCCAGGTGGGTGTCCGCCAGCAAGAGCCGCCGGTGGCCGGAGCGCAGGGGATCCGAGACGCCGGCGCGGTCCGCCGCCACCGCCTCCCCCAGCAGCTCCTTCGCTTCCTCCAGCAGACCGAGTCCGGCGTAGGTGCCCCCGATGGCGGTCATCAGCTCGATGCGGATCTCCGGGGGACCGTCGAAACGACCGTCGACGGTCCGGGCCCCGCGGTCCAGGAGCTCCCGGGCGGTGACCGTCTCGCCGCGGCTCCGGGTCGGCTCCGGCAGCTCGAATACCTCCAAGAGCACGTCCTTCACCCCCTCCGCCCGGAGGCGCTCCTCCACCAGCTCCCGCTGGCGCGCCATCAGCACGGCGACGAAGACGATCAGGGAGACGAACGCGGCCAGCACGGCGGCGACGGGCCAGCGGTGACGGCGGAGGAACTTCCCCGCCCGGTAGCCCAGGGTTGCCCGCCGAGCCTTCACCGGCATCCCCCCGAGGTGGCGCCGGACGTCGTCCGCCAGCTGCTCGGCGGAGCCGTACCTCGCCTCGGGGTCCTTGGCCAGGGCCTTGGCGACGATGCGGTCCAGGTCGCCGGTGAGAAGACGCGCCAACCCCCGCGGATCCGTACCCCGCCGTTCGGCCCGTCGCACACCTCCCCCGTCCCCAAGGGCGCGGGTCGACGGCCGCGCCGGTTCCTCGTCGCAGACGGCGCGGACGATCGCCGCGGGGCTGTAGGAGACGAAGTCGTAGGGGCGCACCCCCGTCAGCAGCTCGTAGAGGAGGATCCCGAGGGAGTAGACGTCGCAAACGGTGGTGATCGACCCCCCTTGGATCTGCTCGGGGCTGGCGTACTCGGGGGTCATGGCGCCGAGGCCCTCCACCGTCGGCTCGAGGACGCTGGGGCCGTCGCCGGTGCGGAGGATTTTGGCGATGCCGAAGTCCAGGAGCTTGGGGACCCCGCCCTCGGTGACCAGAACATTGCCGGGCTTGAGGTCTCGGTGGACCACCAGGTTCTGATGGGCGAACTGCACGGCGCCGCAGATTTCGACGAACAGCCCGAGCCGCTGGGTCACCGTCGACCCGTGCCGATCGCAATAACGGTCGACGGGCTCGCCGTCGACGTACTCCATCACCAGATAGGGGTCGTCGTCCCCGGTTTTCCCGCCTTCCAGGAGACGGGCGATGTTGGGGTGCTCCAGGCGGGCGAGGATCTCGCCCTCGGTGCGGAAACGGCGGACCAGCTCCTCCCCACCGAGCCCACCCCGCAGCAGCTTCACCGCCACATCTTGGCGGTAGGTGCCGTCGTCCCGCTCGGCGAGGAAAACCGTCCCCATGCCGCCTTGGCCGAGGACGTTCAGCAGCCGATAGGAGCCCAGGCGCTCCGGGTAGCTCTCCGGCGAAGCGTTCGGTTCAGAGGAGCCGCCGCCGGGATTCACGCCGGCCCCCGCGGGGTGCAGGGGGCCGATCGATGGCGAACCGCGGAATCAGGCCCCGGAGGACCTTCCCGGCGTAGACGGCCTGCCCTCGGGGCCAGGGGCCAAGGCCCGTGACCGGACGCGATGGACGCGGACGGTCCGGGCCGAGCCGGACCCCGGGCCGGCGGCGAAGCGGCCGGCCACGGGGCGTCGGACATGGGGGCGAATCGCCCTCAGCCCTGGTCGCCGCCGCGCCTGCCGTACTTGCGCTGGAACTTCTCGATCCGACCGGCGGTGTCGACGAAGCGCTGCTGGCCGGTGAAGAAGGGGTGGGAAGCCGAAGAGATTTCGAGGCGGATCACGTAGTGATCGACGCCGTCGATATCGCGGATCTCTTCACTGGTGAGGGTCGAACGCGAGATGAACTCGACGTCGGAACCGGTGTCCAGGAAGACGACCGGGTGGTACTCGGGGTGGATGTCGGGCTTCATGGTCGGGAATCCTCAGCAGGTGACGTCCTCGAGCCGGAGGCCCTCGTCACGTAGGTAGGGCAGCAGGCCCTTCTTGTTGATGGTGCGCAATGCCCGGGTCGACACCCGCAGGCGGACCCAGCGACCCAACTCCGTGACGTAGATGCGCTTCTTCTGCAGGTTCGGAAGCTGCCACTTGTTGGTGACGTTGTGGGCGTGCGAGATGTTCTTGCCGGAAAGCGGCTTCTTGCCGGTGATCGCACATTTTCTGGCCACGGCCCTATCTCCTCGTGTTGACGGCGCTGGATGACGTCGTCGAAATCGCGTCTTCGGCGGGTAGGCGGCGGATTTTGGACACACCGCGGGCGGGATCGCGGATTCTAGACGAAGTCGGCCCCGAGATCAACCCACCGGGTCCCGGCGCCCCGACGGGTAGACTGCGGCATGCCCGCCGCGTCCGCGCCCGCCCCCGTCCCAGCCCGCCGAAACCGGTGGCCGGCGGCTCCCCTCGCCTGGCCCCTCACCCTTTACGCACGCCGCTGGGTGCGGCGGCAGATCCGCATCCACGGGCCAGGGGCCGAGGCCCTGGACTCCGACGACCGCCGGGCCCTGTCCCCCTTTTTTCGCCCCGAAACCTTGGGCGCCCTGCGTCTCCGGGTCGTCGGGTCGATCGAAGGTCCGCCCCTAGGCGACGTCCTCCGGCGCTTCGGGCTCTCCCCCGGCCTCGACTTCGCCCAGGCCGCCGGCATCACCTTCGACCGCCTGGTCCTCGTGTCCCGGGTGGGTCGAGACCGCCACGTGGACGACTGGCGGAGCCTGCTGTTCCACGAGCTGGTCCACGTCGTCCAATACCGTCTCCTCGGCGTCGACGCCTTCCTCAGCCGCTACGTCGGCGGCTGGTTCGATCACGGATTCGACTACTACCGAATCCCCCTGGAAGAACAGGCGTATCGCCTGGAGGCCCGCTTCCAAGGTCAGGCCCCGGGGTTCTCCGTCGAAGACACCGTCCGGCGGGAGCTGTTCCCGGGGGCCGATCCGGGGGCGCGGTGATAAGCTGATCAGGGGTTCGGCCCCGCGCCGGCCCGCCCTTCATCCCAGTCCGTTCGTACGAACCGAGGGATATCTTTCGCATCCCATCGGAGGCGCCGCGTCCCATCGAGGTATCGCGTCGATAGACATGCCGAGGTCCATGCTTCAAATCTTGCTCTTCGCCCTCCTCACGGCCCTCGCCGTGGCGATGCTGGTGGTCCCGGATCTGACCTATCGGCTGGCGGGCTTCTCCCCCCTCGGCGAGCCCGACGCCGAGTCCCTCGACGCGGGCTGGACCGCCGACGAGCGGGATGCCCCACGGCTGCTGGCGGAGCGCAATCGGGTGGAGGTGGAGGTCCCCAGGGACATGACCGTCGGCGCCTTCCTCGACCTCTACCAGATCCGCATGGGTCATGTCCGGAGCCAGATCGCCCAGCAGCTGGGGGTCGAAGCCGCCTCCGACGACACCCCCCTTCCCGCCGGCACGCCCCTGACCCTGTCCCTCACCCCCGGCAGCCGCCCCGCCTCCGTCCCATCCCCCGGCGACGGAGGGGAGGGCGCGCGACCTTGAGCCGCCACCTGTGCATGCAGTGCTGGCGGCTGATCCCCCGGGATGAGCTGCTGTATTCCAGTTCGGACCGCGAGGAGTCCGCCGGCGGCGGTGCCCAAGGCCCCAGCTGGATGCTCGACCCCAACGAGCAGAAGGCGGAGCTAAAGCCCGTCGGCCGGCGGAGCCGATCTCGCCTCGCCGCGTGGATCGGCGACGCTGAGGAGTCCCTGGACGACGTCCGGCGTGGGATCCACCCCAACGCCCGGGTGACTTTGCACTGCCCCTGCGGGGCGGTCCTCCCCCGGCGGGCGGAGGTGCCCGACGGCAAACCCCTCGGCCTCGGCTTCGCCGGACCGCGGGCCTCCGGCAAGACCCTCATGCTCCTCGCCATGGTCCACGAGCTGCGCCGCGGTGGGCTGCTGGGGGGCCGGCTGGGGCTGAGCGGCCTCGGCGACACCGAGGAACGGTTCGGCGAGCTGCTGGGGGATCTCTTCCGCGACCGCCGGAAGCCGGCCCCCTCCCCCGTCGAGGCGCCGATGGCCGCTTCGTCGAACCACCGGAGCTTTTGTTGGCAGGTCATGGTGGACGGCCGCCGGGGCCGCTCCGGGAGCCAGCTCATGGGTATCTACGACCTCGCCGGCGAGACGTGGGGAGCGCCGGCGGACCAGGCCCTACCGCGATTCGAGAGCTACCTGTCGCTACTCGGAGCCCTGGTCTTCGTCATCGACGGCGCCGCCGTCGCCGCCGACCTCGGCCTCCCCGCCGACGACGCCTGGGACCGGGACCGCCGCCGCCCCGCCGACATGGGGGCCGCTGACCACCAGTGGCTGGCGTCCCTGGTGGATCGCCTCGGACCCAGGGCCCGCCGGGACGTTCGTCTCGCCTTGGTGGTGTCGAAGGCGGACCTGATCTGGCGGGACGACGACTGGCGGGACGACGACCGGCGCGAAGCCCCGCCCCCCGCGGAGGGCTCGGACCACGATCCCCTCGCCCACGTCGACCACGACGAGATCCTCGGCCTGCTGGAGCGTAGCGGCCGCCGGGACCTTTGGGTGACGGCCCGCCACCACTTCCGGGACGTCCGCCTCTTCGCCGCCTCCAGCCTCGGCTTCCGCCCCGGCCCCGACGACGTGGACGGAGACCACCGCCTGGCCCGGGCGCCAAGGCCCCGGGGGGTCCTGGAGCCCCTCTCCTGGCTCCTCTCCGCCGCCATCCCCGAGCTCGGGAGGGACCGTTGATCGCCGCCGGCCAGGACGGGACAGCGATCTACCACGGCCTGTTCACCAACGCCTTCGGCGACCGCGGCGCCGGCTTCCGCAGCCTGTTCCTCGCCCCGCCGGAGCTCGACACCCACCCCGTCGACCGCTGGCTCCGCAGCCTCAGGCCGGCCCGCACCGCCGAGGGCCCGGGGCCCGGAACGGCGGCGGCGTGCTTCCGCCTGGCGTCCAGGGACCCCGGCATGGGAGATGGGTTGCTGGTGGCGGCCGTCGCCACCGTCGACGGAGATTTCGCCCGCGACGAGCACGGCCGCGACGGCGGCCTGCTGGCCCACGCCGTCCTCCTGCCCCTCGACGACACCCGCCCGGCGGGGGATTTCGGCTCCGCCCTGCTGGCCTTCCTGCGGGGTTTCGGGAGACCCGAGGTGCACCACCTCGATCGCCTGGAGACCTACCTCGAAAGCTGTCGGCGACGGTTGCAGATCACCGTCCCCCCCGGCGACCCGGCGGCGGCCCTCCGCCTCGACGCCGAGATCGTCCTTCGGCTGCTGCACGTCTCCGCCGCCACCGCCAGAGCCGACCGAATCCCCTGGCCCGCCGTGGACGACCTCCCCGGCGCCCTGATCGCCGCCGCCGCCCTGCTGCCCCCACGCCTGCGCCTCGGGCTGGTCTTCACCCACGGCCTCGACCCCCTCGGCGGCGGATGCTTCGCCGCCCGCGGGGCCCCGCCGAGCTCGCTGCGGAACGCCCCGCGGGGGGGCGCGCCGTGGCACTATTTCCACTGGCTGCTGGACCGCCACGGGGCCGGCGACGACGACTCGATCCGAAGCCTGACGGAGCGCTGGGACCTCCAAACCTGGGGCGACCTGGAGCAGGCCATCGAAGGGACGACACGATGAGAACGACCGATCCTCACCGTCAGAATCCGGGGCCGACGGGCGCCGACGACCTCACCGTCCGCATGAACGCCGAACGGCAGGCCGTCGAGCAATCCGTCCTGCGCTACGTCGACCAGCGGATGGAGGCCTTACCCAGCGGCGGCGGTGGCGGGTCGGCGGGGTTCTACGGCCGCTTCCGGCTGGAAATCTGGGCCCTGGTGCTGGCGACCCTCCTCGGCGGGGTGCTGTGGCGCCAGGGGCAGATCCTGGAACGGCTGCCGACAACGCCAGGGGCGAGCGAACCGATGCCGGACGACGACAGAGCGGGTCCGAAGGTCGAGGATCCGGTGGAGTGGCCTCGGATCCTAGAGCTGCGACGGGACGCGGTCGCCGGCTGGCTAGGGGCGGCGGCCCGGGGCGAGGGGATCGGGCCTGAGCGGGTGTCGGAGCGGCAGAAGACCAACCTCGCCGCCTACGCCGAAACGCTGAGGAGCGATGCCCAGCTGGTCCCGACCCAGCTCGCCGACACCCGCCTCGCCCTCTTTGAGTACGCCTTGCTGACCTACATGGCGGAAACCAAGCTGCCCCTCGGGGACGCCGCTCTGGACCTGGACCTGCGCCCGGGGGAGTACGGCCGGAACGTTCTCGACGGCCTGGCAGGTCAGCTCGACGTCCGCCGGCGCACCGAGCCGAACCGGGCCCGGGGCGACACCGCCTTCCAAACTGCGATCCTGGGGGCCTGGCTGGAGCGCCATCCCCAGCCCCCCGCCGCCCCGCCGGGAGAGGGTGAAGCCGCCGCACAGGGCGAGGGCGGGGCCGGCGCCGGATGAGCACCGTCGGCCAGGTGCTGGTGACCGACCCGCTGGCGGGCCCGTCCAGCGGCTACGCCTTGGTGGGTCGCTCCCCCGCCGTCGAGGTGGCCGACGCCCGCTTCCTCGAGGAGCGCCCCTACGTCACTGACCATCTCCATCTGCTCGAATCCCCGGAGTCCCATTTCGCCTTCTTCCCCCTACCCAGCGGCGCCTGGGCCTACAGCCACCGCTTTCCCCACGGCAAACGCCGGGGGAGCTACAACCGCATCTTCGTCCACACCCTGGTCTTGGCCCCCCATACCCTCGACGCCCTCGACCGGGAAGCGGGCCTGCTGCGCTCCCAATGCCGCTTCCATCGCCTCGACGGCGAAGGCCCCACCGAGACCCTCAAGGCCCTCGGCGACGCCCTCGCCGATGGGGTGGACCGCATCCCCGGCGGCCTCCTACCGGACCTCGGCGTCGCGTTGCCGGCGGACCCCGCCGCCGCCCGCCGGGGGGAGCTGTCGCGGCGCCGGGACTACCTGCGGCGCCAGCTCGGGGGGGACGGCCTGCTGCGGCGGGTGACCGCCGCACTGTCCATCCTCGAAGGCGGGAGTCGGGTGCTGCTTCCCCAGGACACCGAGTCGGAACAGCTGCTGGCCCTGGTGGCGTCGATCCTCCCCTGGCCCGACCGGGGACGCCTGCCCTGGACCAGCCACCTGGCCCCCGACGCCGGCGCGCGGTTCCGGCTGGCCAACGTCCCGGAGCCGGAGCGGGCCGCGCGTCGTCTCGCCGACGGCGCCTCGTGGCGACGGCTGGACCAGGCCGAACCCGCCGCGGCCGCCGAGGCCCTGGCCCCCATCGCCCTCGCAGACGACGACCTCCTCGGGACGCTGGACCGCACCTGCCGTAGCCTCGACGCCGGCCTCCTGGACAGCCCCACCCTCCTCGTGGGGGAGATCACCTGGCTGCGGGCCGGCGGCCCTGAGATCCTGGCGGGGTTCGACGACTGGAACCGCCTGGCCGCTATCCTGCAATCCTTCGACCGCCGCGCCGTCCCCAGGCCCGACGACGACGCGGACGGAGGTGGGGCGGAGCGGCTGCCCTGGCAGCGCCCCTCGAACCTCCTCACGTCGGTGGCCGCCACCGTGCTGCGCCACGTGCGAGGGGGGCAAGAGCCCCACGCGGCCCTCACCGCCGCCTTCGATGTCCTCGACCGCTCCGGCCGGACCGATCTTCTGCGCCCCGACGCGGTGACCGAGCTGGACCGCGTCGACCCCGGCGGCCTCGGTGAGAACGGGGTGACCGTGGCGGTGGGCCTCGCGTCCACCCGGGAGCTTCTACCCTTGGAACCCACCGCCGCCCTCGACATCCTCGAACCCCTTTGGGGCATTTTGGGGGACCAGCGCAGCCTCGGTGACCCGGTGGTGGAAACCACCCTCCACGACCTGGGGCAACGGATCACCGTCGACCTCGTGCTCCTCCTGGGCCGCTACGGATCCGAGCACGTGGAGGCGGCGGTAGGGCGCCTGGCCAGGGACTACGAGCACGGCCTGGACGACCTGGTGGCGGATCTCCCAACCGACAACCCCGCCCACCTGGGGCTGCTGAGGTCCGTCTTCGACGCCGCCGGAGGCGCCCTCGGGGGCCGCCTGGCCCGCCGGCACCTACTCCCCCTCTTGGCCCGGCCCGACCTCTTCGCCGACCTTGACTCGGGGTGGCGATCCCGGATTCTGGACACCCTCGGCCTCCACCACCCGGGGGACCTCGCCGAGGTGCTGGCCCGGGGGGAGGATCACCTCAGGCCGACGGTCCGCACGCTGCTGGGGGCCTGGGGCCGACGGCGGGGCGGGGTCCAAGGCCAGCGGGACGGCGCCGCCGACCTGCGGACCGTGGCCCGCGCCCTCGCCCGGGGATCCGGGCTGGTGGACGACCTCGCGGAGCGGGAGGAGGTCGTCGGCCTCACCGCCCTGTGGATCGCCGCGGAGGCCCCCGCCGAGGACTGGCTCGCCACGGCCCTGGCGGAGGCAGCGTGGCTCGACGCCCTGGGCTCCGCCGAGCACCGGGCAGCCTTTGTCGGCGCCGTCGGCGCCGCGGCCCCCGACGGCGGGGCGTCGACGGATCTGGAGGCCTACCGGGACTACGCGCCGGCGATCCTCGATGCCGTGGCCGCGGCCCTCGAAAGGAGCAAGCTAGGGGACGCCCACCGGGCCCTGGTGGACCGCGCGGCGAGGGGCCTGGTGGCCGAGCCGGAACGGCTGTCGGGCGCCTTGGGGAAGCTCCACCGCCTGGGCCTCGACGCCTATTTGGACTGGGGCTCCACCGTAGAGGGGCTCGGCGCCCACCTGGCGGCGTCGGGGCAGGTCCGGGAGTCGTCGAAGCTGCGGGCCGAGTGGTGGCGCCGCCTCGCTGAGAAGCATCCGCTGACGGTGGCCGGCGATCGATTCGCCATGCTGGGGAACCTCGCCCCCTCCGATGCCGTCATGGTGGTGAAGGCCTGGCTTTCGAAGGTGGCGAAGCTTCCCGACGATCCGGTCGCCGACGCCCTCGTCGAGCGGCTGGGGCTGCTTTCCCAGCACGACGCTGGCACGGCCGCCGGCCTCGGCGACGCCCGAAACCGCCGCGAGGTTCTCCTGGAACGCATCGCCCCCGCCGACGCCTTCGAAGACGCCTGGCGGCGGGCCCTCTCCCAATATCCCAACGACATGGCCAAGAGAACCCAGGCCCTGGCGCCGACCCTCCGCAAGCTCCTCCCGGTGGAGGGTGAGCAGCGCACCGCTCGACTCTTCGAGCTCCTGCTGTCCCCCCGGGTCTCACCGGGGATCAAGGGGATCCTCGAATCCCACCTGGTGCCCGAGACGTTCGAACGCTCCGGCGCCCTGGTGCTTCGGCATCTACCCGCCGTGGACGCGCTCGTGGCCCAGACCTCGCTCCTGTTCCAGTGGCAGGTCGCCCAGCACGTCGGCCGCCACTGGCATCGTCACCACCGGACCGCCAAGACCTTTCTCCTGGAAGCCGCCCGCCTAGAGCGCTTCGACCTCGTGGCCGCTTGCCTGCGGGAAGGGGGCGGTGATCTCATCCGCGGCCTGGATACGCGTATAAAGGAGGATGAATTCCTCGCCAGGCACCTGCGTAGGGCTTGGCATGACCCCAGGTATCGAGACTTGCATTCGACCGGTCTGACCCCAGAACAGGTGGACCGCTGGGCCGGGCAGGGGGCCTCGGCATGAGCGAAGCTCCGTCCCAGGTCCCCGCCGCCGCGGGAGCCGCTGCCCAATACTTTTGCGACCTGTGCGACGCACCGCGGGACACCGAGGTGTGCCCCGAGTGCAACCTTCCTACCCGCCCCACCCTGCTCTCCGATCGGGCCGCCGAGCCGCCGGAGGAAGACCTCACCCCCGCCCTGGATCCAACCCCCACCCGCATCTTCCAGCCGCCGTCGAAGGAGCGGCTCGACGCCAAGCGGAGGGGAGAGACGACGGAGCCCGCAGGCGCCGACGAACCGCCAAAGCCCGAACCGACGCCGAACCTTCCCCCCAAGCCGGAGCCCGCGGCGAAGCCCTTCGTGCCCCCGCCGCCTCCGCCAGGGGCCCCGCCGCCGGCCGCCGAGAAGCTCCCGGAGGTCGGCGCCCGGACCCGGCCCATTCCGCAAGTGGAGGAGCCCGACCCCCTCGCCGGCCAGGGGGAGATCGAGGAGTACCTGGCGAAGGGTTTCGAGGTCCTGCTCATCGTCGGCGTCGCCGGCGCCGGCAAGACCGAGCTGCTGGAGGCGTTCCGGGGCTCCGGCAACTTGACGGCGGCGAAGCGACGGGACGGCCGCGCCATCCCCACGCCCCCCCGCGGATTGGAGTGCTATCCCTTCGTCGAGGGCAAGCGGCGCTTCCTGTTCATCGACGCCTCGGGGGAATACTTCCAGCGTCTCCAGGTGGACCCCCTCGAGGGACAGGAGATCCAACCCGCCGACGTCCACTTCCTTCGGGTGATCTCGAAGCGGCTGCGGGGCCTGGTGCTGCTGCTCAACCTGGCGGGGCAGTGGAACGAGACTCCACCCAAGCCCCAGGAGAGTCCCCAGATCAAGGCCCAGCGCCACCAGGCGCAGGTGCTGGCCAACATCCTCCTGCTGCTGCGCTGGATCCAGGGGGGTGGGAAGTACGATCCCGAAGCCGCCCTGGCCCTCGGCGGCCAGGTGGACAGCCAGGCCAAGACCATGAAGCGGCTGGCCTACCCCGTCCAGCTCCTCTTCTCCCACGCCGACGAGCTGGGGACCACCCGCCTGCCGACCCGCCCCGACGACTCGTGGATGGGTACCGCCGCCGAGCGCCGCCGACTCTTCCCGGTGGGGGAAGAGCCCCTGCTCCTCGCCCACCACTACCTGCCGAAGCTCCTCCATGCCCTGGAGGACCACGTCCACCACTTCCGCGTCGACTTCGTGCATTCCCTGCAGACGGACCCCGATCCCACCTCCGACAAGGTCCTCGATCCGGAGGGCTGCGGCGTCGAACTGGCGCGGGACTGGCTGGTGGCCGCCAGCCGACGACGCCCCCTGGTGGCCACCCGTCATTGGCTGAGCCTCCAGCGGCGGATCGACCGCCTCCTCCGCCGCGGCGATCGGTGGCTGGACCTGCCGCCCCCCCGGGGGCTCGGGGGCCGGCGGCGGGACGCCGACCGAGGGGGTAGCCCGTGAGCCGGCCGCGGATGCCCGGGACGCCCATTGTGGACGGGGCCAAGTGGGTCCTGGGGCTCCTCGCCGGCGCCGCCGTCTTCCTCGCCCTCACCCCCGCGGGGGGGGATCTCCGCAGCGCAGCAGCAGATCTCGACGGCCGGACCTTCGAACGGGCCCGGGCCGTCGAAAGGGACTGGATCGACCAAGCCTTCGGCGCCCACTACTCCCTCGCCCCGCCGGTCCAGGCGCCTTGCCCCGAAGGCCTCACCGGCGTACCCCGGAGTCTGCGGACCTCGGTCCGCAACGCCATGGGGTCCCCTTCGGACGACGCCCTGGCCCAGCTCACCGCCCAGTATCCGGACGCCTGGCTGCCGCCCCTCGCCCTCGCCCACCGCCTGCTGGGGGAAGGAAAGAACGCCGCCGCACGCCGGGAGCTGGCAACGCTCTACGGCCGGTCCAAGTTCCAGCGTCTCGCCGGCGGCTCCCGCCTCGACGACGAGGAGCTGCGGGCGGCGATCCACGTGCTCCACGCCCTAGGCTATGCCCAGATGGAGACGAACAGTCAGGATCCGGGGTACTTCTGGAAGCTGGTGAAAAACCCCATCGGCAGGGTCCGGCTCCTCTCCGAAGGCGGCGGCACAGACCGCCGCCGCGGCACCCCCACGTGGTCCAAGCACCGGATCCGAGCCCCAGGGTGCGCCACCGGTAACGGCCCCGTCCTCACCTCCTTCGACCTCTACAACAATCTGATCGTGGCCTACCTGGTGACCCCCGGTTTCCAAGAATCTCCCGCCCGCCGGGACCGGGAGTTCCGCCGCGACTATTCCGATCCGCTGGACGAGAACCCCCTCCAGCACCTCCTGCGCCGCGCCGTGGAGCGCCACCTGGGGGACCGTGAGGGCTGGGTGTGGGCCCTGTCCAACGCCGAAGTCCTGCTGCGGGACCGCCGCGCCAACGGCCAGGGCCCGCCGGAAGACTCGCGGCTATCCCTCAACCTGGCGAGCCTGGCGCTCCAAGCGGAGTCCTTGATCGAAGACGGGGAGGTGGAGCTGGAACAGGCCCTGTGGCGCCAGGTGGAGGTCCTGACCGTCGCCGCCGGGGCCTCCGCCCTGCCGGAGGATCCCAAAGTCGCCGCCGCCCTCGGACGGCTGCGACTACTGGTGGCTGGCCGAAACGGCGATGCCCTGCCCCGGGACGCCGCCTCCCTGCGGACCCGCTGGAACGACCCCCAAAGGGGGGCCGCCGACGCCGCCGAAGCCGCGGTCTTCGCACGCTCCGGCTCCGACGGCCTCGCGGCGGCGCTTTCCGGGGAGGTCCCCGACCCCCTCGGCAAGCGGTCCGCGGCGTGGCTGGAGGCCTTGCGCCGGGATGCCGCGGGGGCCGTCGCCGCCGGGGCCCTCAGCGAAGCTGACGCCGGCCTCCGCGCCCGGGAAGCCCGCCGTGCCCGTCGGCTTCTGGCGGACGCCGAAGCGCCCCGGGCCCTGGGTGAGCTGGAGGCCACCCTGCCCTGGGGACCCCGCCTGAAGCAGATGGCTTCTGTGGCGGGCCGCAGCCTGCCCTCCCGCCTGGCGGCGGCCCTCGCCGTCGCCGCCCTGGTGTGGCTCGCGGTGCGGCGGGTGGCCCTGGAGCTCCGCTTCCGCAAAGCCCTGTGGACGTCCTTCTACCGCCTCGAAGCCCTCGGACGGAGGGGCCGTCGATGACCCTCGGGCTCCTCGGGCTGGTGCTGGCGGGGCTGGCGTTCTGGCTCACCGCCAGGCTGCGCCGGGCGGCGTCGCCGGCCCCCCTGGTGCTGCTGGCGGCGGCCTACCTCGGACCCGCCCTCTTCGTCGCCGCGACCCTCTACGTCGCCTCAGAGGAGGAGCCCCCCCAGCTCCGTTTCGCCCTCCTCGGCCTAGGCTTCCGGACCTCCGACGACGGCGGCGGCCCCGCCGTGACCGTAGGGGGCGACCGGGGGAGTCACGGGGTCTGGGTCTCCGCCTTCGACGACGGAACCGCCGAGGTGGACCCCGCCGGCGGCCGGCCGGCGG